>QJWJ01000173.1 GCA_003235365.1 Deltaproteobacteria bacterium | reverse complement strand
ACGGCGCCCCCCCAAAACAGAACTCGTCAGAAGCTGCGTCGCGGCTGCTACACCGGGCGGTTTGTTTGGCGCCGTCGAACGAACACGGACTCTCTCGTTCGTTGAACCAGCCGGACGTGAAAACGCCCCGCGTGGCCGTCAAGGCTCGTCGCGGGGCGTTTGTTCGGGGCGACAAGTCGCCGCCCGCCTTCGTGCGTCAGCTGAACAGGGGTAGCTCGTCGCCCACCACTGGATAGGCGCTGGCAACGTCGGGATCGATGTCTGCCAGCTTGCGCAGAGCGCTGTGGATCTGCCCCGGCGTCAGCTTGGTGCCGGAATCGCCAGCGTCGAGCGACTTCGGGTCGATGTTGCGTGCAGTTTGTTCGTTGGTGGTGGCGCCGATCACCCGATCACCGGGAACACCCGGTCCCATCACCAGGTAGCTGGTGACAGGCCAGTGGTCTTTGCCGGAGCCATTGCCGTCGCCGTTGTAGTGCGGTGTGCGGCCGAAGTCGGAGCCGATGACGACGTACACGCTGTCGGTCATGCCTTCGTCCTCGATCACGTCCATCAATGCGCCGACACCAGTCAGCAGCTGAATGATGGACCGCCGCTGGTTCTGGTCGTGGTTGCCGTGAGTATCGAAGCCGCCGATGCTCAGATTTGCAGCGACGGCCAACCCCGACTTGAAGCCGGAAACGGCGAGTTGCCCCGAGCGTACCAAGTTTTCCGCACCATTCAGGTTACCGGGCAGATCGATTGGAGTGGGGACCTGCAGCGCCGACAATTGACCGTCGGTTGCACGGGCGTCGATCAGCGCTCCCATCGAGCGCTGCAACTTGGGCAGACCCTGACCATCGAGCAGTTCCGCGAGGCGTTCCTGTTGCGCCGTCCGCAGCCGGTCCCACGTCGCGTCCGTATGGTAGCGCGTCGGGTTGTCGTCCTGGGGGTTGAGCAAGTTGGGAGCTGCCAAGTCCCGCAGCAGGTTGGTCGAGCCGATGCGTGACAAGGGCGCCAAGTCGAACGTCTTGTCGTAGCCGCCGAAGCTCACGAACGGCAGCGGCATGTCCGCGCCGTACGTAGCTGCGAGCATGGCACCCATCGCCGGCAGGCCTTCTTGAATCGACCCACACGTCACGGCGCGTTGACCCGCGTCGTGGTTGTTGGTCGACGTGTCGACGCCGTTGAGCACCGTCAGGCGTTTGCCAAAGCGCTCCACGAAGCGTTCGGGGTTGAGATACGCCGACTCTTGTCCTTCGTCGAGTCCGAACTCGTCAGGCGTCGCGTCGATCGTCGCGAAGCTGATGTTCCCGGTCTTGCCGATGTCGGTGTAGATGCGGTTCTGTTCGACGTTGAGCGTCGGGTCGAAGTGGAAGCGCGGATCCCAACCCCCGTTGGCGGTGATGAAGATCCAGAACTTGCCGTTGTTGTTTTGTGCGTGACCGATGCCGGAGAACCACGGAGCAGCCAGCGACAACCCCGCGGCGGAGAAGCCGGCAAGGGTCGAAAGCTCGAGCATTTTGCGTCGTTTCATCTTGTCTGGTTCTCCTGAATCAGTCGTAAAGGAACCGATAATCGGCTAGCAAGTAGGTCAGTACAGCCATCCAGCTGCGTATCGTGTAGTTGTCGTCGCGCTCGATGCGCTCGTCTTGGGGCAGATCCTCGCTGCTTCCCGGGGCGCGCCGGTACTGGCACTCCCACGGCAAGTTGCGGCCGATGGCTTCCGAAGCGAGCCCCGCTCGCCCTTCTCGCCAGGTCTTGATGAACAAGTCCAGGATGCGAGCCTCTTCGTCGCCGCCTTTCTTCAGCGACTCGCCGAGCAGGCGGAAGTAGAGGTAGCGCAGGTTCGATTTGATCATCTCGATGTTCTCGGGGATCTCTTCGCCCAACTCGTTCTCGGGTACCGTATCCAGCTCAACTTCGCGGAACAGACGCCGCTTGTCCGTCGCGCGTGAGAAGTCGAGCGCTGCGTTGCGGCAGGCCACTTCCGTGGACATGCGCCACATGATGGCACTCATCATGCCGTTGGGCGTCGTCAGACGCTCCGTGACGCTGTCCGAGTCGATGCCGCCGTACAACAGTCGCAGACCGCCGGTGAGTAACACGCGGTCACCGTCCTTCCACTGATCCGCGAACACCGCGTCGATTTTGGCGTCGAGCAATTCGGGGGTCAGTAGTCGACCGGTTCCGACGTTACCCAGTTGCGCCAAGCGTGCGGGATCTGTCGCGCTGGTATTTGCGGCGCGGAAGTAGGGGCTCATCACGATCTCTTCGATGGCCACCTTGAGGTTGTAGTCGCTTGCCACGAAGGTGTCGGTGATCGCACGCAGCGTGGACTCCTGCGACTGCCAGGCGGGGAAGCTGCCGTCGGTCGGGTTCTCGGGGAAGCCCATGGGCTCTTCGCCGATGAGGGCCTTGTACATGTTCTGTACGACCGAGATCGGGAAACGCGGATCTTTCGCTATGCGCTGGCCGAGCCATGCTTGGGCCTCGCCGAATTCGGCGAGCGTCATCTTCTCCTCTCCAAAGCCCGGGGCGTACATTTCTTGGTGCCACTCGCGATCGGGCAGGTAGCGCTCGTAGTCGTTGTCGTCCCACTTCTGGAACGCGCCGGCGATCGGATCGAGGATCACGTGGCACATCGAGCACTCTGGTTCTTCGCGCGTCGGGTTGGCGAAGCTGACCGCCTTGGTCGGGTCGATGGGGCGATCGGCGATGCGCAGAATGTCGGTCGCCAACAGCTCGCGCAGTACGATCCGCGCCCGGTGGCGGTTGCGGTTCGTCGCTGACGTCGGATAGCGATTGAGGAACATCGGTGACGTCAAGATGCCCGCATGGGGGAAGGACACCAGCGAGCCATCCTTGTACGCCTTGATCTGTCCTTCTTGGAAGGTGTGTTCGGCGTACGAGCCGTCGAACTGCATGCCTTCGTTGTTGTATACCTGTGCCGTGTACGCGTTGAGCACGGTGTAGTTGGCCGTGACGATTTCGGTGAAGGGCCGATTGTTGCGAACGATGTAGGCCATCAGCTCGAGTGGTTCACGCGCGACGGAGCGCCGAGCAGCCTCGCGATCGGAATCCCCGAGCGACTCGTAGTACGTCTCGATGTTCGGGAAGTCCTCACGGCGCAGCAGGTTGTTCGAGTTGCCCAAGTAACGGTCGGTCAACCACTGGTCGTTGAAGATCTCCACGAGCCGCTCGTAGAACTCCTCTTCCTCGAACAGACTTTGCAACATCGGACGGAGGGCGTCTTCGCCCCCTTCGCGCAGCGCCGTCACCTCACTGCCCAGGGGCAGGCGCTTGTTCAGCGCGAGCGCCGCCTTGCGGAAGGTCGCTTCGGCGTCGAGCATGTCCACGTCGTCGAACGTCGCGACGTGCGCCTCGTCGGGACATTCCTCAGGGCTCGTGACGCGGGCCACGAGCTCCTCGAGCAACTTGTAGTCCTCGCTGTCCTCAGCCAACACCTTCGCGCCACCGTGCGTCAGTTCGCCCAGTGGTTTGCGCAGCAGGACGCTCTTGTCGTCCTGTTCGATGCGCGCCATCTGCTTGACGACTTCCAGGTTGACGTCCAGGAAGCCGGGGTAGGCGGACGGCTGGAGCGTGAATTCGGCGCTTTGGTTCGCAGCGATACCGCCAGGGCCGTGGCATGATAGGCAGGTCTTGCCGAAGACCTGAGGCCAAACTCGAGTGGCCAAGAACTCGCGATTGGAGAAGCAGCCGTCCTCGCCGGCCAAGCCAGGCAGATCGCCCATGTCCGAGCCTGATGGACCGTCTGGTCCCCCGGAACTCGGAGCGTTCGGATTGTCGTTTCCGTCGACGTTGCCGTCACTGCCCTTCTCTCCATCGGACACGGGTTCCTCGTCTCCTCCGAACAGCGCGCCGCCGGAACACCCCGAGCTGCCGCTGATGAAGAAGGCGACGGCCACCCAGGCCGACATGCCGCGTTTAGTAAACTTCATTCAATGACTCCTAAATCCAGAACGGGTGCACTTGGCAGCCACAGCTCTCCGTGCAGAACATGCCTCGCACCCGGTCATCGTTCGATGGAATATGAACCACAACCCATTGCAAGTGGTTCATTTTTACCGAATTTGGTCGTATCTGAAACGATCGTGTACTCGCCCAGGGGCAAGTGTGGCGCGATGTGTCTCGTAGCGATTCCACGCGGTTCGCGCTGGCGCCGTCGGCGCGGCCCCGGGGAGCGACTCGACGCGCGACAGTTTCACCGAATTTTGACGGGGACCGTGCCCGGTGGTCTGCGCGTGCGGGAGCCCCACCGCGGCCCGCGAACGTTAACTTGGAACTGGGCTGTCCGTTAAGCGCGGAGGGCAGCGTCCCGCTGGGCGAGGTGCCGATTCTGACCCCGCTGAGCCAGACGTCTCGACCGCGACCGGCTCGGAGTCTGGGCGAAGCCGCGCGGGGCATGCCGAGTCGAGCGCGAACGCTGCGCGAGCGATCGGCGACGGTTGCAATGGTGTGGAAAACCTACATCCACATTGCCGGGGCCTGCTGGCGACTCAGCCCGTTTGGGCGCGCCGTGTGTCGGCTGCCGCGATCAACCAAGATCGCGTCGAGGGAAATCGACGACGTGCTGCGTCGGACGGCACGGCCGCACCGTTGAATCGGACTAGACTCCGCCGCGATGAAGTTTCCGTGTGTCTCCGCGACGGCCATCGTCGGTCACTGTTCACCATACATGGCTAGCACTGCGCTCGTCCTACTGTTTGCTTCGGGATTGAGCCTGCTCGGCTGCGCCAAGGGGTCGGAGCGGCGAAAAGTCATCATCGTGCAACCCGCCGTTTCGCAGGCGATGCCCACGGCGACGACGTCGGATCCAGTCACCATGCCGTCCAGCGTCGCCACGTCGCCCGCGGGGGTGTCCGATGGAACCGACGACATGGTGGTCACGGACGAACTCGCCGCCACCGACGAGGCTGCGGCGCAAAGCGACGAACCCGCGACGGACGTGACATCTCAGGCCGATGAACCGTCCACCGGCGCTATCGTAGACGGTGGAGTGACGACTGACGCCGCTGCCGTCCCAGTGCAGGATGGCACGGGAGCCGACGGCGGCGTCGGTCCGTCTGGACCCAATGCCACCCCGGCCGGGGGCGGGGATTGTGAGCAAGCGTGCCTCGCTGCCGGAGCTGTGTGTGCCGAGGGAAAACGTTGCGAGTTCGATTGTTCGGCTGAAAAGGACTGCGCGCAGGACATCGTGTGTCCGAATGGCTTCGACTGCGTGGTCAAGTGTGAGGGCGAAGATTCGTGCTCTGGCCACATCAAGTGTCCGGAGCAAGGTGCAGAAAGCTGCGAGGTCGTCTGCGGGCAAGACGCCTGCACGTCGGGCATCGAGTGCGGGGGCACGACGTGTAGCGTCAATTGCGCCAACGGCGGTTGTCACAACGCCAACGGTGATGCGGTTAGCGGTGGAGCGACGAACTTCAACGTCGACTGTTGGGGGGACGGGTCGTGCAAAGGCGGTCTGACTTGCAACGCGACCAACTGCAACCTCGCCTGCAACGGTTCGGGCGCTTGTACCGACGGCAACATCACCCTGAGCGCCGAGAATGCGTCGCTGGCCTGCAATGGAAGCGGCAGCTGCGGTCAGGAACTCAACTGCAACTCAGGTAATTGCAACGTGAACTGCAACACCGGAGCTGGAGCCTGTTCGACATATTGTGCCAACCGGCCTTGCAACTGACGGTCCAGTCGAGTGACATCCCGCATGAGAGCGATGAAGAAGCCGTGGAAGCTGATCAGTTTCGTCCCTGTGTTGGTCGGAGCGTGGCTGGGGGCGTGCGCGGCCAATACCCCTGAGCGGACTGCGAACGGAGATGAGGGCGCAAAACGCGATGCGGCGACGGACGACGTGAGAGTCGTTCCTGCGAAGCGCGATGCGGACGTCGGCGTGCGAAACGATAGCGAGGCTGGACCGCGGGTGCCGGCGATGGATCCACCGGGTCCTGCCCAGACCGCGGAAATTTCGGGTATCGACCCGGAGCCGAGTAAACCTTCCACGTCCAAGCACGACTCGGGCGCCGGGGCGGGGGGGATGCCGGCGATGGTCGTCGTCGAGCCTCCCCAGGCGGACGCGGGCGACGCGTCGGCCAGCGATGGGGGCGCGGACTCCGGTGCACGTGACGCACGTGCGGGAGATGCTCTGGATGCAGGGCCCCTCGATGCTCGAGCCGTGGATGCCCACGTTTTCCATGACGTTGATACAGGGCCACCGGAACCGGAAGCCGCTCCCGATCCGTGCGAGGTCGAGTGTACCGCCGCTGGGGGCATCTGCGTTGGGGGAGTGGCCTGCCTCTTTGAATGTGTAAGCCCCGGTGATTGCGATTTCGACATCGTCTGCCCCGATGGCTTCGACTGCACCATTCACTGTGACGCGACGGGGTCCTGCCCCGGTACTGTCGAGTGTCCAGAGTCGGGCGCTGATCGATGCGACGTTCGCTGCGGTCAGGACGCTTGCATGGGCGGCGTGCGTTGCGGAGGCAAGGCCTGCGACGTCACCTGCGGTCCGGGAAGTTGCGGTGGCGAGGGGATCGGCGGCGGCGCCGACGAACTCGTCGTCGAGTGCCAGGGCGAGGGGTCGTGCACCGGCGGGATCGAATGCAACGCGAGATACTGCGACATCGACTGTGCGGGAGACGGAAGCTGCGTCGATGGCAACATCGCGATGAACGCGGTGTCCGGTAACCTGAGGTGCAGCGGCGCAGAATCCTGTGAAGGGCCCGTCTACTGCAGCGCGAGCTCGTGCAACGTTTCCTGTCCCGGCGACGGCGCTTGTGCGTATTGCGACGGGCGTCAGTACTGTCCGTAGCAGGTCGTGTCGAACGGCTCCCCTCGCGGGACTCGACGTCGGGTTGTCGAATGCGCCGCCGTTGCACGACCTGGCCCCGTGGTGCGGGCTGGCGGAGCAAGCATCCGCGTGAACCATCGACATTCCGAGACGTGGGCAATCCAGCTCGAGTGGGCGTGTTTCGAGAATGAGTCGCCAGCCATCAGTGGGAACATTCGACGTGGAATCGGGTCACTTGGAAATCATCGCGATACACAAATGCCAACGAATTGGCGTTATGTTGCGTATCGAATTCGGGGACGTTGCTCGGATTGACTCACTCTGACTCAAACCGGCCGGGGTACACGCAAATATCTCGTGAGACACACGCGGAATAGAGCCGCGAAACATTCGCGAAAGACAACCTTTCCAGAATCGAGATTCGTGGTGTGTCGCCGCGAGTGATCGCTTCTCCTCGGTTTTGCCCACGGGTGCCCACATGAGTCACGTACTGGATCGTTTGCTCTTTTTCAGGAAGAACGGTGGTTCTTCGTTCGCCGATGGCTTCGGTGCCGTCACGCGGGAGGACCGCTCCTGGGAAGAAGGCTATCGGAAGCGTTGGCAATACGACAAAGTAGTCCGATCGACCCACGGCGTGAACTGCACCGGGTCGTGCGGGTGGCAGGTCTACGTCAAGGGCGGTTTCGTCACGTGGGAGACGCAGGTGCTCGACTATCCACGAACGCGGCCCGACTTGCCGGACCACGAACCGCGAGGGTGCGCCCGAGGGGCTAGCGCGTCTTGGTATTTGTACAGCAGCAACCGCATCAAGTACCCCCTGATGCGCAGCGCCTTGATCGACGTGTGGCGCGAGGCCCGGCGCGTGCATGCGGACCCGGTCCTGGCATGGAAGCACATCTGCGACGACCCAGCGCTGTCTGCCCGTTACAAGACGGCGCGTGGCAAAGGTGGGTTCGTTCGCGCTAGCTGGGACGAGGTGAATGAGCTGATTGCCGCAGCCAACGTTCAAACGATCAAACAGCACGGACCCGACCGTATCGTTGGCTTTTCGCCCATCCCGGCGATGAGCATGATTTCGTACTCCGCTGGCACGCGCTACCTGTCCCTGTTGGGCGGCGTTTGCCTCAGCTTCTACGATTGGTACGCGGATCTGCCGCCTGCGTCGCCGCAGACTTGGGGTGAACAGACCGACGTTCCTGAGAGCGCGGACTGGTACAACTCCGCGTTCCTGATGGTGTGGGGCTCGAACGTTCCGCAGACGCGAACGCCCGACGCGCACTACCTGACCGAGGTCCGCTACCGCGGAACGAAGACTGTCGTCGTCACACCCGACTTCAGCGAGGCGTCCAAGTTCGCCGACCTGTGGCTCGATCCGAAGCAGGGCACGGACGCGGCGTTGGCGATGGCCATGGGTCACGTCGTGTTCAAGGAGTTTCACGTCGACCGGCAGGTCCCGTATTTTCAGGACTACTGCCGCCAGTTTACCGACATGCCATTCCTTGTGCGCCTGGAGAAGCAAGGGGAGCGGCTCGTCCCGACACGCTTCCTGCGCTGTAGCGATTTCGCCGACGGTTTGGGGCAGACCCAGAATGCGGAGTGGAAGTCCGTCGGTTGCTCCGAGAGCGGCCAGGTCGTGGTGCCTAAGGGCAGTATCGGCTTCCGATGGGACGAAGCAAACCCGGCTTCCTGGAATCTCGAGGAAGTCGACGCCCGTACGGGCGCTCCGGCGAAGCTAGCTCTGACGTTGCTGGGAGCAGCGGCTACCGAGACTGCGGAAGTGGCGTTTCCTTACTTCGGCGGTCGTCATCACGAACACTTCGAAAGTGCGCCTCACGACGAGGTGCAGCTCCGAAACGTGCCCGCCAAGAGACTCGACCTTCAGGACGGTCCAGGGCTCGTCACCACGGTGTTCGATCTGCTCGTCGCGCACTACGGCATCGATCGCGGGCTCGGCGGTGTGGGTGCCAAGAGCTACGACGACGATGTGCCCTATACGCCGGCGTGGCAGGAGCAGATTACCGGCGTGTCGCGAGACAAAGTCATCGCGGTCGCGCGTGAGTTCGCTCAGACCGCAGAAAAGACCCGTGGTCGTTCGATGGTGATTATCGGAACGGGGGTCAACCAATGGTTCCACAACGACATGACCTACCGCGCCGTGATCAACATGCTACTGGCGTGTGGCACGGTCGGACAATCCGGCGGTGGGTGGGCCCACTACGTCGGCCAAGAGAAGCTCAGGCCACAGCCCGGTTGGATGACTCTGGCGTTCGCGCTCGACTGGCAGCGTCCACCTCGTCAGATGAACGGAACGTCTTTCTGGTATGCTCACACCGACCAGTGGCGCTACGAGAAGATAGCCACTGAAGAGCTGCTTTCTCCCTTGGCGGACGGCAGCGAGCAGCATCCGACGCTGATCGACTACAACGTGCGCGCCGAACGCATGGGATGGTTGCCATCCGCGCCACAGCTGGAAACGAACCCGATCGAGCTCGGCCGAGAGTTGAAGGCCGAGCCATCCGCCGTGCCAGGAGCCGTTGCCCAGCGTTTGCACGACGGGTCGCTTCGCATGTCGTGTGAGGCTCCGGACGACCCGCGCAACTTCCCCAGGAACCTGTTCGTGTGGCGCTCGAATCTGCTTGGTTCGAGCTCGAAAGGACACGAGTACTTCCTCAAGCACTTGGTCGGTGCCAAGCACGGGGTTCTCGGCCAAGACCTGCGTCAGAGTGGACAGACTCTGCCGTCGGAGGTCGACTTTCCCGAGCACGCGCCACAAGGCAAATTGGACCTACTCGTGACCGTCGACTTCCGCATGTCGAGCACGTGCATGTACTCGGACGTCGTGCTTCCGACCGCGACTTGGTACGAGAAGAACGACCTGAGCACGACCGACATGCACCCGTTCATTCACCCCCTGACCGGCGCGGTGGATCCCCTGTGGGAGTGCAAGAGCGACTGGGAGATCTTCAAAGGCTTCGCTTCCAAATTCTCCGAGCTTTGTCAGGGCCACCTCGGCGTAGAACACGACGTCGTGTTGCAGCCGCTCATGCACGACTCGGCGAACGAGTTGGGGCAGCCGTTTTTCGTCGATGATTGGAAATTGTCGGGGAACGTTCCCGTTCCGGGAAAAACCATGCCGGCGGTCAAGTTGGTCGAGCGCAACTACCCCGATACCTTCGCGCGGTTCTGTTCTCTGGGGCCACTGGTCGAGCAACTCGGCAATGCGACGAAGGGTTTGACTTGGGATGGCAAGGCAGAGGTTGCCGAGTTGGCGCACACCAACGGTGTGAGCACGCGCTTCACCGCTACCAAGGGGCGTCCGAAACTCGAAACGGACCTCCACGCGTGTGAAGCGATTCTGACGCTGTCGCCCGAGACGAATGGCAAGGTGGCAGTCAAGGCATGGCAGGCACTCGAGGCGCGTACGGGGCGTCAGCATCAACACCTGGCCCAGGGCCGTGGGGCGGACCGCATTCGCTTCGAAGACGTCGTCGCACAGCCGCGCAAGGTGATCTCGTCGCCGACCTGGAGTGGACTCGAGAGCGAGGAAGTGAGCTACACAGGCAGTTACGTCAACGTGCACGAACTCGTGCCTTGGCGCACACTCACCGGTCGTCAGCACACCTTTCAGGATCATCGCTGGATGAGTGTGTTTGGCGAGCAGTTTCCGTCGTACAAGCCGCCGATCGACACCAAGTCCATCGGAGGGCTGTTGACGGAGAAGGACAACGGCAATCCTCAGCTCGTGTTGAACTTCCTCACGCCCCACCAAAAGTGGGGCATTCATTCATCTTTCACCGATACCCAGATGATGCTCACGCTGTCGCGTGGGGGGCCCAACGTCTGGATCAGCGAAGCCGATGCGGCTCGGTTGGGGATTGCGGACAACGACTGGATTGAGGCGTACAACGCCAACGGCGCACTGGTCGCGCGAGCCGTCGTCAGCCAACGCATCAAACCTGGAGCAGCGTTCATGTACCACTCCCAGGACAAGACGGTAAACGCGCCGGGCACCGAGTCGACCAAGACCCGCGGTATTCACAATTCCATATCGCGGATTGTCGTCAAACCCACGCACATGATCGGCGGCTATGCGCAACAGAGCTACGGGTTCAACTACTACGGTACCGTGGGCGCAAATCGAGACGACTTCGTCGTGATTCGCAAAGTCAAACACCTGGATTGGTTGGATGGAAGCCCCGTTCGAACGCTCCCGCCAGCGCAGGGCTCGGAGGTGAGGTCATGAGAGTTCGTGCTCAAATCATGATGGTCCTGAACCTGGACAAGTGCATCGGGTGCCACACGTGTTCCGTCACTTGCAAGAACGTGTGGACCAACCGTGAGGGAGTCGAATACACGTGGTTCAACAACGTGGAGACGAAGCCCGGCATCGGTTATCCGAAGGATTGGGAGAATCAAAAGCGTTGGCAAGGAGGCTGGGTTCGAGACAGCCGAGGCGAAATCACACCACGTATCGGTGGGCGTTTTCGTATCCTGAGCAAGTTGTTCGCCAATCCGGACATGCCGGACATCGACGACTACTACGAGCCATTCACGTTCGACTACGCGCACCTGCAAACCGCGGGCAACACCGAGGTCGTACCCCAGGCTGCCCCAGTTTCGTTGCTCACCGGCAAGCGCATGGAACAGATCGACTGGGGACCCAACTGGGAAGACGACCTGGGCGGAGAGTTCAGCAGCCGCTCGGCTGATGTGAACTTCGAGGACATCCAGAAGGAGATCTACGGCGAGTTCGAAAAGAGCTTCATGATGTACCTGCCGCGCTTGTGCGAGCACTGCCTCAACCCGACGTGCGTCGCGGCCTGTCCCTCCGGTGCCATCTACAAGCGCGAAGAGGACGGCATCGTCCTGATTGATCAGGACAAGTGCCGTGGCTGGCGAATGTGCATCAGTGGCTGCCCCTACAAGAAGATCTATTACAACTGGAAATCCGGCAAGTCGGAGAAGTGCATCCTTTGCTACCCGCGCATCGAAACAGGGAAGCCGACGATCTGCTCGGAGACGTGCGTGGGGCGGATCCGCTATCTCGGGGTCGTGCTGTACGATGCCGACCGTATCAAAGCAGCGGCATCGGCGGAAAACGAACAAGACGTCTACGGCGCTCAGCTCGACTTGATCCTCGACCCGAACGATCCCCAAGTCGTCGCCGCTGCGCGTCGCGACGGCGTTCACGAAGCGTGGTTGCAGGCAGCTGTCGCATCCCCAACTTACAAGTTGCTCAAACAGTGGAAGGTCGCCTTCCCCTTGCACCCGGAGTTCCGCACGTTGCCCATGGTTTGGTACGTGCCGCCGCTCAGTCCGATCCAGAACGCGACCGAGAAGCACCAAGTCGGCTTCGCGGGAGACATCCCCGATGTTCACCAGATGCAGATTCCGGTCAAGTACCTCGCCAACATGCTCACCGCTGGAGACGAGGCACCCATCGTTGCCGCGCTCGAGCGCATGTTCGCGATGCGCGTGTTCATGAGAGACAAGCAGGTCGAAGGCAAGCTGAACGAAGAGGTGCTCGCTCGGGTCGACCTGACCGTCGAAGAAGTCGAAGAGATGTATCGATATCTCGCCATCGCGGCCATCGAAGACCGCTACGTCATTCCAACTTCCCACCGCGAGATCGCCGAGGATGCTGCTGGGCTGCAGGGTGGATGCGGAATCAGCTTTGGCAACGGCTGCGATCCGGAACCGCGCGCCACCGGCGGGCTGTTCTCGCTGAACCGGTAGTTATCTTTCGGCTTTGAGGACGTACTGATGACTAGCTCCGCTCAGGAATCATCACCCGGCAGCTCAGGCCAATCAACGGCGTCGCTGTCACGTGCATTTCGGGCGCTGGGAGTGATGCTTTCCTACCCACAGCCGGTATGGCTCGATGTGCTGCCCGAAGTCGCTGAAGAGGCAAGTAGAAACGCCAGCGAGTTTGTTCGCCAGGGGCTCGACCTGCTCGCACAGTACCTCGGCTCGCGCTCGCTCACCGCGCTTCAAGAGACCTACGTCAGCCTGTTCGACCGGACGCGCTCGGTGTCGTTGCACTTGTTCGAGCATTCCCACGGCGATGCGCGCGAGCGCGGCCAGGCGATGGCGCGGTTGCGGCAATTGTACGCCGATCAGGGGTGGGAGCTCAGTAGCAACGAGCTCCCCGACTACTTGCCGGCGGTCTGCGAGTTTTGCAGCCTGGCGGAGCCAGAGCTGCGCGATGCATTGCTTGCCGAAGCTTTGCCGATCTTGCAGCGGTTGGCTCAACGTCTCGAAGAGAAGGCAAGTCCGTACTCGGCGGTCGTGGCGCGGATTGTCGAGGTGGCAGGTGAGCGTCCGTTCGAGGTCCGCTCAGATGATGCCCCGACTGACGAACCCGACTTGGACGATTGGGAAGCGCTCGATCGGCAATGGGAAGACAGCCCTGTCACGTTCGGCGTAGGAGCCGCTCATGATTCGTGCAACGTCGCTGTCGACTTGATTCGCCCCAGCAGGCTGACCCGGCGCGAGCGAGCCAATCCAGGGGCTCGTCGGCTCGCGTGAGGACAACGGAATGAACGCAATACAATACGCACTATTTGGCTACTACCCGTACCTCTGTTTGACCGTGCTCGTCGTGGGTTCCATCTACCGCTTCGAGCGCGAGCAGTACTCGTGGCAAGCCAGCTCGAGCCAGATGCTGCGCACCAATCGGCGTTTCAACGTGGCAAGCAATCTGTTCCACGTGGGCATTCTCGGCCTGGTGGGCGGGCACGTCGCCGGATTGTTGGTTCCTCCAAGTGTGTATCACTTCATCGGCGTTACCGACTCCCAACATCAGTGGATGGAAATCATCATGGGCGGGATGACCGGCACGATGACCCTGGTCGGTTTGACGATGTTGCTGCTGCGCCGCATCACCGACGAGCGTATTCGACAGACGAGCAGTGTCGCTGATTTGTTGATTGCGTTGCTGCTGTGGATCACCTTGGTGATCGGGATGGCGACGTTGCCATTTTCTTACGAGACACGCGATTCCGGTCATTACCTGCACGCTCTGAGCGGCTGGGCCCAGGCGGTTGTCACGTTGCAGCCTGGCGCCCCGGAGTTGCTCGTCGACGTGCCATGGACGTTCAAGGCTCACATTCTGCTCGGTCTGACCGTCATGCTCGTGTTCCCGTTTACCCGGCTGGTGCACGTCTGTAGCGCGCCCATCGGTTACATGTTGCGTCGGCACTCGCAGATCGTTCGTGCCAAGCGGACTAGCAATGGAGGGCTCAGCGCGTGAACGTCACGGTTGGCGGTGTGGTTTTGAGTTCACAGGCGATCTACCGAGAGGCGCAGTACCATCCGGCGGGCAGTTGGGAGCAAGCCTGCCACGAGGCCACGCGCGCGCTGGTGGTCCGTGAACTGTTGCTGCAACAAGCAAGAAGAGACGGAAACGTACCCGGCGACTTGAAAGAGCGGGACGAACAACGCGTGATCGAGCAACTGCTGCAACGCGAGTTGCCCGTGCCCGATGTCACGGACGCCCAGTGCTACGAATACTACCGCTCCAACCAGGCCAAGTTTCGTGGGCCTGAGCTGTTCGAAGCGTCTCACATCCTGTTTGCCGCGACGAATGCTGACGAGCGCAACGAACTGAGGGCAAGGGCCCAGGCGGTTCTGGAGGAAGTACTCGCTTCGCCGGACCGTTTCGAACGCCTTGCGAGGGAGCACTCGGCCTGTCCGAGCGGCGCCTCGGGAGGCCGTCTAGGACAGCTGAGTCCGGGCGAGACGGTACGCGAATTCGAACGAGCGCTTCAGGCTCTTCAACCGGGTGCCATCTCGACCGAGTTGTTGCAGAGCAAGCACGGCTTGCACATCGTTCGACTCGACCAGCACTCACCCGGGCGACCTCTGCCTTACGACTTGGTGGCCGATCGCGTTCGTCTCTACTTGCGAGAACGGGGCTGGCGACGCGGCGTGCGGGATTTGGTCTTGCGCCTCGCGGACGCGGCCGGCGTCGAAGGATTCGACCTCACCGCTGGTCCACCCGCGCCAGCGCCGGACCAGCACCCGGCGCGGACTGGTTCGACCCGGTCCCCGGCGGTCGAGCCCCGACGTCGGTTGCGCGTGATCGGCTGAGGTGACGGTCCGGCCGCTGGGCAGGCGGCGGTGTGTCCAGATTTGCTCGACGCCGAGGCGGGAGCCGGGCTCGCGACGGTAGCGTGCGCCAATACACGACGCGACGGCCTCCGGCGTTTGTCATGCATTTGAGGACTCAGGGCTGCGGGTTACGCCGCTCAACCCACGCCGTGAGGATGGCTGCCGGCCCTGGCGACCTTCGAAAAAATTTGCGCTCACGGGTTGAGACACTTCTCGCGTGGCGCTGTGCGTTAAGTCGGTAAACGGGTTTCGACCGCATCGACTCGGAACGCATGGGAGTAAATCCAGTACGGTCTGGGCTTGCTCATTCGTGTCGGGGCGACACGGTTGGCTCGCGGGTGGGAAACCACTACAACAAGTCCCATGTTGCGGTTGCGTTATGTCCGCGTACGTCCAATCCTATAGTCCACCCTGGAGGCAGGTATGGGACTATCGTACGGTCAAGTCCAGGGTTGCCCGAGCTGCGTGCTCGATGTTTCGAAAATGGAAGATGCTTGTTTACTCAGTGCCTGCATGCTGTCGGCAGATCAGCGAGGTGCGGAGGCGGCGTGTGGCCCGCGGAGAACTCACTTCGCAGGGTGGTTTTGCTTGGCTTCTTGGACTTGCCGAGTGCAGTCTGAGGCCACTCAGGAGGGGTGAATGGATTCCGAATCGGGGCAGCAACGCAAGGTGACCATTCTGGTCGTGGAAGATCAGGAGCCCGTGCTGCGCGTCGTCGAGCGGTCGCTGACGCGGTCAGGGTTCCAGGTGATCACTGCGATGTCACCGCAAGAGGGGCTCAGTAAACTGGCTGAGCACGGGTCATCCGTAGACATGCTGCTCACCGATGTCGTCATGCCTCAAATGAGCGGTCCTGACCTCGCCGCCGCGGCGCGCCAGCATGCTCCCGACATCCGAATCCTGTTCATGTCCGGCTACTCGGGAGACTCGCTGCTCGACCGCATTGCGGAGCTGGGCGAGGCGTCCGTCGTGGAGAAGCCGTTTCGCCCTGCGGAGCTCGTCGCCAAGGTGCGCAAAGTGATGGGTGAGGTGCCCTGAAACCGAGCAGCTCGGTGCACCAGTCAGATGGCTGGCGGTGGCACCGTCGCCAACCCGGAGCGCGCCATGAGCGCGTCGAGAGACGGCTCGCGTCCCATGAACGCTTTGTACAAGGTCATCGGGTCTTCCGTATCGCCTTTTTCGAGTAGACGACGTCGGAATTGCTCGCCCACGTCGCGGCTGAATACGCCTTCACTTTGAAAGCGCGTGAACGCGTCCGCGTCCAGGACCTCGGCCCACTTGTAGGAGTAGTATCCAGCGGCATACCCCACCGAGCTGGCAAACAAGTGGGTGAAGCTAGCAAGCATCGCGTAGTCGTCCGGGTACGGCGTTGGGGCGTACTGCTGCATGACGCTTCGAGCGAACCCGAGCACGTCGCTCTCCCCATCGTAATCGACGTGCAAGGCGAGGTCGACCGCGGCGAAACCCAGTTGGCGCATGGTCGCGGTTGCCGCGCGGTACTTGCGCGCCCGTTGCATCTTGTCGAAGAGCTCCGCTGGGATGGGGGCGTTGGTTTCCCAGTGGTGCGCGAACGTGTCCAGCGCGCTGCGTTCCCAGCACCAGTTCTCCATGATTTGCGACGGCAGCTCGACGAAGTCCCACGCCACGTTCGTGCCGGCCAGAGTTCTGACGTCAACTCGGCTCAGGCAGTGGTGCAGCAAGTGTCCAAACTCGTGGAACATCGTGGTCACTTCCGCGTGCGTGAGCAAGGCCGGCCTATCGCCGATTGGTGGAGTGACATTCGTGCAGATCAGCCCGAGATGGGGCCTGACTTCGCCGCCGCGGACGGTGCCCGTGATGAACGAGTTCATCCAGGCGCCGCCTCGTTTCTCTTCCCGAGGAAACAGATCTGCGTAGAAGCTGGCGAGGTGGGCTCTGCCTGGGCCGTCGAAGATGTCGAATGCGCGAACGTCGGGGTGCCAGGTCGGCAGCGACGGATTCTCACGAATGTCCACGCCGTACAGTTGCTCTGCCGTCTTGAACAGCCCCCGAAGCACGCCTTCGATTGCGAAATAGGGGCGGAGCTGTTCCTCGTCAAAGGCGTACAGCGCCTTGCGCTGCTTTTCGGAGTAGTAGCCAACGTCCCAGGGCTTGAGCCCACCTTCAGGTGACGTTCCGAGCTTTTTGACGAATGTCGCGAGTTCGGCACTTTCCGCTTCGAAGAACGGTTGTGTCTTCTTCGTCAAGTGATCGACGAACTCTAGAGCCGTCGCGGTCGTCTTTGCCATGCGGTCTTCGAGCACGAGTGCCGCGAAGTCTTGATAGCCCAGTAGTGCTGCCTGCTCCTTGCGCAGTTCGAGGATGCGCTGGATCACCGGGCCGTTGTTACGGTCACCGCTCGACGCTCGAGTGTTGTATGCCCGCCACACCTTCTCGCGGATGGCTCGGTTGTCGAGGTAGGTGAGCACAGGGATCAAACTCGGGGCGTGGAGTGTGAAGCGAAAGCCTTCCTTGCTCTTGTCTTTTGCGGCTTGTCGCGCTGCGTCGATCGCCGATTGGGGAAGGCCAGCGAGCTCCTGCTCGTCGCTTACCATCAGTTCGAATGCCGCCGTGTCGTCGAGCACGTTCTGGCTGAACTTCGAGGTCAGTTCGGCCAGCTCTCGGCTGATGACGCGCAAGCGTTCCTTGCCGTCGTCATCCAGCTCCGCGCCGTTGCGCCTGAATTCGTCGAGAGTCTTTTTCAGGTAGCGCGCGCGGGATCCTGTCAGCGATTGGGCTTCCTCGGTGCCCGAGTACTCCACCAACGCATTCCACAACCCTTCGCGAAGTGGGATGCCGGCGTAGAACGCGCTCACTTCTGGCCGCACAGCGTTGTATGCCTCGCGCAGCTGGGGAGTACTCGCGACCGACTCGAGGTGTCCCACCACGCCCATCGCGAGTTCGAGTTGTTCCGTGGCGTGGTCGAGGACGTGCAACGTGTTGTCATAGGTGCGCGGCTCTTGGATCTTCTCGATTTCGAGCAGGTTTTGGTTGGCGCCTTCCAGCAGCTGATGCACGGCCGCTGAGACGTGGTGCGACTCAATCTGGTCGAACGGGATCCGAAACGGGACTGAAAGAAGCGGGTTTTGGGTCACTGCAGTTCTGGCCTTGCTGGGAATCGAACGAAGAAAGCTGCGGCGAGTCGCCTGAGACTGGGGAGTCTTTGCTCCAGTGTCCGGCGGGGGCGGCTTTTCGTCGTGTTTCATGGGTATTGGTCCGCGGGGCTCGAGTGCCAATGCTGGGGTGGCGCCGTCAGAAAATGGCGTCGACGTGTATGCCCCCGAAGAGGGCAGTCGAAAACTCGGGCATGGCGGCTACTCTGGCGATTGTCCCGGTATCTTGGCGCAGCGCTTGACCAGCGCCAGCGCCCGATTCGAACAAAGACCCGCTTTGCGGGCCGGCGATCAGTGTGCCAATACTCAGCGACAGGCCGACCCGCCTCGAGGCGAGCAACAGGCGTCCCCCGATGCTGATCGGAAACTCCACC
>QJWJ01000271.1 GCA_003235365.1 Deltaproteobacteria bacterium | reverse complement strand
CCTCGCCGCTCCGCCAGCGGCCTTCGGGGCCCCCCTGCAGCGAGCTAGAGCCCCGTAATCAGCAGTAACCAAAAGGCATTTTAGTTCGTGTCACGGTTTTCCATAGCTCGGGTGCGCCCGGCGGAACTTCCGGAAACGTGCCGAGGCGTAACGCGCTATGACCCCTTGCCGAACGCTCATGCCTTTGCTCTCGCACCTGCCGGACTCGACGCTGCTCGCTCGCATCGCCGAGCAACCCAGCGACGCCCGCGTCGAGATGCAAGAATTCTACGCCCGCCACATCCGCTACCTGTACGCGGTGGTCAACAAGCAGTGCGCGCGGCTCGGCTTCGGTGACAGCGAGGTCGAAGACCTGGTGCAGGATACCTTCGCGCGGGCGTTCGACCGCGCCAGCACCTATCGTCCGTCGCAAAGCGACGAGGACGACGCACAACGCCGCTGGACACGAGCCTGGCTAGGAACCATCGCGCGCAACTTGATCCTCGCGGCATTGCGCGCCCCCCGCGAAGTACTGGTCAGTGACGAACTCGACCAGCACGCGGCCGCTGAGCGTCCGAGCGATCCGCCATCCGAGCGCAATCGGCACCTGACGGCGTTGCGAACCGCCATTGCAACCTTGGGCGAACGCGAACAGGATGTGCTGCGCGTTTCGGCCATGTACTACCGAGCCGGAGAGACGCATCAACGCTTGCCCAACGAAGTGTCCGCTGAGCTGGCCAGGCGCTGGCAAACCAGCAACGAGAACATCCGCGCCATTCGCAGTCGCGCGCTCAAGCGCGTGCTCGCTCTGACGAATCAGCTACTCGATGAACGACCCCAATCAGACAATTCCCGCGGGAACGAGGTGCGCCAATGAGTGATCGCGACGATGAAAAGCGCAGCTCACAGCCACCCTCTGAGCCCCACTTGACCGCCAAAGAGCAACGCGGTCTCGCCGACGTGCTCGCAGAACTCGACATGCTGCTGCCGGAGACTCCCGACGAGGTCGCGCGCGCCGAGCGAGAGCTGCAAGAAGCGTCAGTACAGTTGCCACCGCGCCTGGCGCAGTTCGAACCAGCAACCAAGCCGCCTGTGCTGCGCCTGGTCCCTAATCGTGCCGAAGCCAGCGCGCCGACGGAGACGCCCCAGACAGAAGAGCATGCTACCGCCCAGTCACCCAATCGCTGGCTCAGTGGTGGCCTCGGCTTTCTGCTCGGTGCGGCTGCGGTCGCCGTGGCTTGGCTCTCCACTCCCAAGCCCGAGCCATCACCGCCGACGATGGGCGGCGTGGGGAACGAACTGCGCGAACGACCAGAGCCACTCGACAACGAGCCGTTGAAGGTGCAACTCGCTGCGTCGTGTGACAACTGCTGCGCGGGCAGTGAGTGCCGCGCGGCCACCGGAGATGCCACCAGCTGTGCTTCCGGAAGAACGTGCATCAGCTGCGGAACCGCGGACGCAAAGAACGCGTTTCGGTTGCGGATCAGCGCCGTGGGCTTTGGCGAAACGGGCCGGGCCTGGGCCACACAGCACGGCGCCCTGGAGAACATGCAGGTCTGCGCGCAGGCACAAGGCCGCACGTTGGGTTGCCGGCCCGCGATCGAACACCCCACGGATCTCGTCGAATGGACGTCTCTGCCCGTGGCGAGCACGAGCTCACAACTCGTCGGCGGCTTGGAACTGCAGCTGCGATTGACCGAGAAGGGCAAAGAGCCGCGCACGCTCGCCACGTGGTCGAACTCGGTGACGGTGAGCGCCGATACGTTGTGTCGTGGCCTCGCGGCGCGGCTCGCGACCCCAGAAGGACAAATCGTGGGTCGCGTTTCGGCGTTCTTCGATGACGCCTACTTCGTGGAGCTGGCCCGCGCCGGCACTGTCGCCGACCTGCTCGAAACGGAAAAGCGCTTTGAATTCGTTGGCGATCGCGACGGCGGACCTCGCATCTACCAAACCAGTGGCGCGCAGCTCGAGTTCGCGCTCGTCATCGGCCCAACGGATCGGGCCCGCGCCGATGACATTCGCTGGCAGTTGCTCGATCAGGGCTTCGAGGCACCCATTTCCTTCGGCAGAGATCACCGCGGCGCGCCACGACCGAGGTGACGACAATCCCCACTCCCAAGCACGGTTTGGGAGTGGTTTTCTCGACACTGCTTCAACTCGGACGGCCACAGTCGGCCGAAGCGTTCTCATCGCCCAAGCGCTGCTCTTCTTGCTCCGTCGTGTGGCGGAAGAACACGTCGTGCAACAGCTGGCTCTTGCCGCCATCGAGCACCGCCTCGCGAACGATTTGCAGACGACGTGGCCAATCGACGCCCTCGGGTACTGACGGGCCGCGTTGCTCGACCGGTGACGCCTCGCGCAGCCCCTTGCATTGCCAGCACGCGCCGCCCTTGTTCACCAATGCGCACAAACCTTCGAAACTGGTCTGCATGGTTTGCCGCGCTTCGGTCAAGCGATGTCGCAATACCGACTTGGTCAGGCCCAAGGCCGCCGCCGCCTCGTCGTTGGACAGCTCGAGCACGTCGCGCAGAACCAATGCCGCTTGCGCTTCCGGCTCGAGGGTCCGCCCCACGCACGTGAAGCAATAGGCGATGTGCTCGTTGACGTCGAACTCGAACGCCGGATCCGTCAAAGCGGCGCCCACTTCGCGACGCTGTTCTTCCGCATCGTGGCACGCCGCGGCGTAGATGATCTGCGCCCGTTCTCGCCAACGCTTGCGCGCCCGGAGGTGATCGACCGCCAAGCGCGCGCCGATGCTGCACAGCCACGTGCCGACGCTGGCCTCGCCGCGAAACGCGGCGAGACCTTCGTAGGCCTTGAGCAGGCTCTGCTGAGCCAATTCGTCCACGTCGTCGCGGTGCCCGACCATGCGGCGCAATACACCGCGCAACTTGGGCACGTGCTCCGCGAACAGTTGATCGAACGCCAGACGATCGCCCTTCTGAGCTCGCTGCAACAACTGCTGACTGCTGTGGACGGCGTCCAGACTCATCGCGTGACCTTTCTCACACTGGGCTGCTTTGACACAGCATCGTGCCAGCTCGACAAAGAAGGCAATCCCTCGAGCGCAGAATCGCCGAGTTTGCCGCGCGCGAACTGGACCATCGGGTACAGAAACGCGTCTGCCAGGCTGAACTGCTTGCCGGCGAAGAACGAGCCATCCAGCGCCGAATCGAGCAGTTTCAGTTGTTCCGCCGCCGCAGACACCGCGCCGCTGCTCGGCTGGTCGACGTTCAGACCGTTGACCAGGTCCTCGTAGGTGTAGTCGACTGCAACGCTGATCCACTGCAGCATGCGGGCGTGTTCGACGGGATCCTTCGGCTGCAGTTTGCCTGAGCCGAACACGCCGTCGACGTACGAGCAGACGGCGAGCGTCTCGAACAGTTGCACGTTGCCGTGCCGCAACGCAGGCATCTTGCCAAACGGGTGCAGGGCGAAATGCGACGGCTTTTTGAATTCGAGCGGTTTGAGCTCGACATCGACGTCCGCCGCTGCGGCGGCGATGAGAGCGGTTTGGGTGTAGGTGCTGGGGGCAAATCCGAAAATCTCGATGGTGGCCATGTCGGCTCCTTGGGTTGGGGTTCGAAGGGTTGGACGAACGAGCCGCGGAAAAGTGCCAAAAACATGAAATCATTAATGTTTTACACCAACACCCACGAGACCGAGCGCGCTCCTGGGGCAAAGGCATTCAGCGTTCGCTTGCCGGTCGTTCTTGGGGATAACGCACTGGCTCCCATCAGTCGCCCCTCGAGTGTTGCCCCGCCCGTGCCGCACTCCGGGCAACGTCACTCGACGGCAGCGACGTTGCCCATCATTTGGCGCAACACGCGGACCGCAGCTGCAGAACGCACACCGCCACGCTTGTCGCGCCTGCAGCGCGTTGTGTACAAGGCCAGCACCGTGACGTTGAAGCTCCACAACACGCTGACCCACCAACTCGAAGAGTTCCGCCCCCTCGATCCCGAGGGCAAACGCGTGCTGTTGTACAGCTGTGGGCCGACGGTGTACTCCTTCGCTCACATCGGCAATTTCCGCAGCTTCTTGCTCAGCGACTTACTTCGTCGAGTGCTCGAGCGGCGCGGCTATCAGGTCAGGCACGTGATGAACGTCACCGACGTCGGGCACATGACCGAAGATCATCTGGCCGATGCCGCCGGTGAAGACAAGCTATCCAAAGCGGCGCGCGAACTGGGTTGGGATCCCTTCGTCGTGGCCCGACATTTCGAAAGCGCTTTCGTCGAAGACGCTGCCAAGCTGCGGCTGCGCAACTTCCAGGGCGACGAGCGGGAGAACCCGAGCCTGCATCCCCGCGCCACACGCTTCATTCCCGAGATGCTGCAGATGGTACAGCAGCTGCTCGAACGCCAGTTCGCGTACTTGGATAGCAGCGGGCAGGTCTACTTCGAGATCGCCAAATTCCCCGCCTACGGGCAGTTGTCCAAGAAGAACATCGAGGAGCTCGAAGCCGGATCTCGCGTTGCCGTACGCGAAGAAAAGAAGGACCCACGCGACTTTGCCCTGTGGAAGACAGACGCCAAGCACTTGATGCAGTGGGACCCCCAGTCGGGGCAAGGCTTCGAACCCGAAGACTGGGACCGCTTCAAGAAGCTCTGCCCCGAAGGCATCGATCCGCGCATCGGGCGCGGCTTTCCGGGCTGGCACATCGAGTGTTCAGCGATGTGCATGAGTTGTCTCGGTCAGACCATCGACATTCACACCGGGGGCGAGGACAACATCTTTCCCCACCACGAATGCGAGATCGCGCAGACCTGTGGGGTGCTCGACGAGCAGAGTGGAGAAGCACCGAGCAACTTCGCCCGCTATTGGATTCACGGCCGCCACCTGCTGGTCAACAACCGCAAGATGAGCAAACGGGACGGCACCTTCTTCACCGTCAGAGAGTTGCTCGATCCCAGGGCCAATGGCCGCGACGAGCTGGCCGCTCAGCTCGACCAGCTCGGCTTCGCGCAGGGCAAGGTCCCCGCGCCGGTGTTGCGCTACGCCCTGATGTCGTGCTCGTACCGCGCACCGATGAACTTCTCTTTCGACTTGCTGCAGCAGGCCAAGAGCCAAGTTGCCAAACTCCAGACTCGCTACGAGCGCCTGGTAGAACTAGTAGAACCAACAGAACTGGTCGACGGTGACGTGCCCCCAGAAGCGTCCGCCCCCGTGCGCGACGCCATCGAACGCTGCCGAACGGCCTTCGACACGGCACTGGACGACAACCTCGATCTCGCTTCGGCGATGGCCGCCGCAGGACACTTCGTCGGCGAACTCAACCAACTCGAGCTGAGCGCCCGCGACGCGAACACGGCCCTGCAGTTCATGGATGAGCTCGACGACGTCTTGGACGTCTTGGTCAAGGAAGTGCGCGCGGGCATCGTCGACCAATCGACGCTGCAAGCGTGGCTCGACGAAAGCACGCGCACGACTCGCCTGGCCAGCCTGCAGTCTCCAGTGCTCGATCAGATCCAGACGGCACTGAGCACCGCTGCCTTGCCCGAGCTTTCACTCGCGGCATCAAACGTCGAGCCCGCTCTCATCGAAGCTCTGATCGGATTGCGCCACACCAGCAAGAAGCAGAAGCGCTTCGACTTGGCCGACGCGATCCGCCAAGCCCTGCAAGGTCGCGGCGTGGCCCTCGAAGATCGACCGGATGGCGTTCGCTGGAAGCTCGACTGAGCCATCCCTTTCGCATTTTCGGCACGCGCAGGCCCGCGGAGCGCTGGCGGGGGGTGATCTACCCCGTCCCTCTGAGGACAGCCCCGTCGAGGACACGAGCACGACGGCCGTGCCGCCCAGCGCCGAACACCGCGGGCGGTGAAAGCTCCCTTTGGAGCATCGAAACGGCTGAAAAGGACGCCGGGCAGCCCCGTCGCGTCGTCGCTCCGTCGTGCCAGGTACGCCTCGCGCGGGGTCCGATCCGAAACAGCGGTGAGACTGGCTCCGTCAGAGAAAGTCGGGGCAAACGAGGTGAGCGAGAAACATTTCGAAACCGCCGAACAAACCGCCGACGGAGCGTTGAAACCATTGAAACCCGCATCGTTGGGGCGATACTGCGCCGAGGCACGGCGTACAGTTCGGTGCCTGATGAACCGATCCCGCTGGATCGACGACCTTCGGGTCACGACTTAGAGCCGATCGTCCAGAGATCGGTGACCGTAAACTAGGAGCCAAACGGGCAGCGCCATGCAGAACAATAGCGATCACGAAACCAAGTTGGGGCCCAAGCCGGAGCGAGCTACGCTCCCCTCCGTCGGCGTTCGACGCCATCGCGCAGGGCGAACGCCGCTCCTGGCAACTCCGGTTGCCTTGCTCGTCGCGCTGACGGCAAGCTGCGGCGGCGACGACAACAATTCCAGCAACGGCGCTGTCACCACGACACCGAGCTCGCCAACCGTTCCGGGCTCGGCAAGCAGCACGTCGCCGACGACGATGAGCCCCTCGCCCAGTCCCACGGAAACGTCGCCGGGAGTCGTTACCGGATCGCCAACGGTGGGCCCGACGCCGACCCCGACCGATCCCACCGCAGTCGGCGGCACCGCCACCAACGGCCCGACGGGTGGTGTTCCAACGGTGATGCCTAGCGGACCGGGTACGGTTCCCTCACCGGCCGCCGGTGGAGCGCCGCCAGTGGGTCCCGACGGGGAAGGCGGCAGCCCGCCTGCGGGAGGAGGCGCTGGCGGGATGGGCGCTGGCGGCGACACGTCCACCGCGATGGATCCGGTGCCGACGGCGAACGGTAGCACCTACAGCTTCACGGTGGACGACGTCACGTTCACTGCCGACGGCCCAAGCGGACGCGTCACTGGGTTGATGTTCGGCGGGAGCAACATCCTGACGACCTCCGCCGTACACGACACCAACTACGGGTCCAGCTTCTGGACGAGCCCTCAAGATTGGGACTGGCCTCCAGCGATCGATGGGGCCAGCTACACCCACTCCATCGACGGCGACAGCATCGTCTTCGTCAGCGAAGAGGTCACGCTGGCAACGAACGACGTGACCGTCACGAAGCGCTTCAAGGGCCGTGCCAGCGACGGCTCGGTCGAGTTGCAGTACACGGTCACCAACACCGGCTCGGGCGCATTGGATTTTGCACCGTGGGAAATCACTCGCGTGTTCAACGACGGCTTCACGTTCTATCCGCGCGGCACGAACGATCCTCACGCCCAAACTGGGGAGTATTCCCCTGAGGCAATCCCCACCGTCACCTTGGGCGACGACATGGTCTGGTACGATTTCAGCGGCAACGACGGCGAGTCCAAGTCGGTCAGCGACGGAGCCGAGGGCTGGCTGGCACACGTCAGCGGCGGAGTGCTGTTGCTCAAGGTGTTCGAGGACGTGCCCGTATCCGGACAGTTCGACACCGAGGGCGAAATCGAAGTGTACTCGGCGCCGGACGATGCCTACGTCGAACTCGAACAGCAGGCAGCGCGGCAAACGGTTGCCGCAGGTGAGACGTCCACGCCTTGGACGGTGCACTGGTACGTCCGCACCGTGCCGGCCGAAGTCGACGAAAGCGTGGGCAGTGAAAGCCTGGTGAGCTGGGTGCGTGAAGTGGTCGGCGCGGCTTCACCCTGAGTGGTGTTGGCTACGCTCGCCTCGCCTTGCCATGCCGCCGTTCGCCGCCCAAGTCATCGCGCTCGATCTGGATGGGACTCTGATCGATTCCCGTCACGACATCGCCAACGCGGCCAACGCCGCGTTGGACGAGCACGGCTTGCCGACTCTGCCGCTAGAACTCATCGCGAGCTTCGTCGGCGACGGCGCCGCAAACCTCGTCGATCGAGCTTGCGGCCCTACCGCGCCGAGCCAGGTTCGCAGGGCTGTATTGCAAACCTTCGCGGCGATCTACACTCGGGACGCCGTCGTTCACACGACCTGCTACCCCGGAGTGGTCGAAGGGCTCTCGCACTTCAACTCGATGGCAGAGTCGAGCGGTGGCCCGCGTTTGGCGCTGTGCACCAACAAGCCTCGAGCCATGACCGACCGCGTGCTCGACCTGTTGGACCTGCGCAGGCACTTCAGCGTCACCGTGGCCGCGGACGACTTGCCTGATCGCAAACCGCACCCCGCCCAGTTGCTTTGGGTCGGTCAGCAGCTCGACGTCGCGCCGGAAACCATCTTGATGGTCGGAGATGGTCCTCAGGACATCGAGTGCGGAAAGCGCGCTGGTGCGATGACGGTCGGCGTGACCTACGGCATCAAAGATCCCCGGGAGATGCGCGCGGCCTGCCCCGACCACGTGATCGACCATTTCAGCGAACTGCTGGAGTTGGTTCGTCGAGCGTAGTGTTGGCTCGACGGCGATGCGCCGGGTACACTCACTGGCGTGATTCGATACGTCGTCATCTTTGCAATGAGCGCGGCCACCATCGCAGGCTGCGGCGGCGCACTGCGAGATCCCGCATTGCGCGCTGACGCGGCAAAGCGCTTCAACTGCGACGAGTCACGGCTCGAAGCAGAATCGCTCGGGCCACGCACGGTACGGGTCTCGGGTTGCGGGAAGTCCGCGTTGTACTCTTGCCAACAAGGCGCCAGTGCACCGCCGACACCCGTCGGAACACCCATCGATCAGAACGACGCGCAGCGTGCTTCGCGGCCGACGGAAGGGCCTTGCACCTGGGGCGTCGTGCGCTGAACGCAGTTGGCGCCGCACAATCGCTCTTCCTCGCCCGCAGGCGGCTGCCGAAAGTGGGGTCCAACCCCACCACGTTCAACGGCCCGGCGGCCGCTGCATGTTGCTGGCGAAACGAGGCAAACATTCTTGTAGTGTCATGCCTGCTTCGAGGAGCTGAACCATCGCAAGTCGTGTCGCCATTCAGCGCGTCGAGCATGCGTTCGACGGCGCGCCCGTGCTCGGCGAAATCGATCTCGAGATCGCCGCAGGCTCGTTCGTTGCGTTGCTCGGTCCGTCGGGCTGCGGCAAGTCGACGTTGCTCAGGCTGATCTCCGGATTGGACCGGCCGCGACGGGGAAGTATCGCCGTCGACGAACAGGCGGGGGGTGAACTGTCGTTCGTGTTTCAGGAACCGAGGCTGCTACCGTGGCGCACCGTGCTGGACAACGTGGCGCTCCCCTTGGAACTGCGCGGTACGGATCGCGATGCGGCACGTCGCGCGGCTCGAGCTCCGCTTGCGGAAGTGGAGCTGTCGGACTCGCTCGATCAATATCCGGATCAGCTATCCGGTGGAATGAAGATGCGCGTTTCAATCGCGCGGGCCCTGGTGACTCGGCCATCGCTGTTGCTTTTGGACGAGCCGTTCGCCGCGCTCGATGAGCTGACGCGCCAACGGCTCGACGAACGCCTGCGCGCCTTGTGGCAACGTCACGGGTTGACGGTCATCTTCGTCACGCATTCCTTGGCCGAGGCCGCATTTCTAGCCCAACGGGCGCTAGTGATGTCGAAACGTCCCGGACGCATCGTGCTGGACCACGAGCTAGCACTGCCCGAAACACGCCCCGCAAACCTGCGCACGAGCGTCGAGTTCGTCAGAGAGACAGCAACCCTTTACGACGCATTGGAGGCCCATGGCACTCGTGCGTAGACACGTCGAGCAGTGGGTCCCCCCGTTCGCCTCTTTCGTCGGGGGTCTGACGCTCTGGGAAGTGAGCGTGCGCCTGTTGGATGTGCCGAAGTTCCTGCTCCCTCCCCCAACCGCCATCGGAGCCGCGATCTACGACGCCCACGAGCTGTTGCTGGGATCACTACTGACGACGGCCAAAGGAGCCCTGGCGGGCTTCGGTCTGAGCGTTCTCATCGGAACAGTCGCGGGAGTGGTGCTTTCGTTGTCGCGTTGGATCGAGCGGGCCTTCTACCCCTATGCGCTGTTCCTCCAAACGGTGCCCATCGTCGCGATCGCGCCGCTATTGGTGCTGTGGTTTGGCCCGGGCCTGCGCGCCGTATCCGTGTCGGCGTTCATCGTCTCCGTGTTTCCGATCATCGCCAGTACCCTCGCGGGCCTGCGCGGTGTCGACCCCACGCTGGTCGAAGTGTTCACACTCTACGGGGCGACGACGAAGCACAAGGTCATCAAGTTGCGCCTGCCGAGCGCGATCCCGAGCATGGCGACCGGGTGGAAAGTCGCCGCCGGATTGTCGGTCATTGGTGCGATCGTCGGCGAGTTCGTGGCGGGGTTCGCCGAGGGTCAGGCGGGACTGGGGATCACCGTGTTGGCGGCCTACCGGCAGCTGCGCACGGATCTGATGTTCGGCGCGGTCCTGCTGGCAGCACTGTTGGGGCTGCTCCTGTTCGCGACGGTCACACTCGTCGGCAATCGACTGCTGACCCGCCTGCGCGTCGCTGGCGCACGCGACTGAAGGACGCCTCGTCCACAGAGGCGCCCTCGCCCCGTTTGGGCGACTTTTTTGAGGCAATTCCGCGCCTGGCGGGCTGATCTGCGCTGGTGAGGCTCACAACGATGGTAAAACCCGCGCAATGAAGCGCCTCGTCATCTGGCTTGCACTGTTCATTTCGCTCGTCGCGTGTCGAAAGGAGTCGGGGTCCGACGCGGCAACGACAACGACGAATTCGAGCGCGTCGTCGAAGCCCAGCGAGCCGCGCAATCTCAAGCTCGCCCTCGACTGGGTCCCCGAGCCAGAGTTCGGCGGTTTCTATGCTGGACGGCTCAGCGGTGCCTACAGCAAGCGCGGCATTTCGCTGGACATCCAAGGCGGAGGAGCGGGGGCACCCGTCGTTCAGCAGGTCGCCATGGGTCGAGCCGACTTCGGTACCGTTGGAGCTGACGGATTGCTCACGGCTCGCGCCCAAGGTGCCGACGTCGTCGCGGTCTTCGCGACATTTCAAACGTCGCCGCAAGGCATCATGGTGCACGCATCACGCAAACTGGTCACTCTCGAAGACGCATTCAAGTCAGGAACCTTGGCGCTGGAAACGGGTCTGGCCTATGCATCGTTTCTGAAGAAGAAGTTCAGCTGGGAAGGCGTGAAGATCGTTCCCTACGATGGCGGCGTCGCTCATTTCCTCGCGGATCCCAACTACGGACAGCAATGCTTCGTGACGAGTGAACCCATTGCCGCCAAGAAACAGGGCGCCGACCCCCAAGTGTTCTTGATCGCGGACAGCGGCTTCAACCCGTACGCGACAGTCGTCATCACCCGCGCAGCGATGATTCGCGACGAACCGGAACTCGTACGTTCATTCGTCACCGCAACACGCGAAGGTTGGCAGAGCTACCTCGACGATCCCGAGGAAACGAACGCGCTCCTCCATCGTTTGAATCCCGCACTCGACCTCGAAACGCTCAGCGCGGCGTCCACGGCAGAAAAGGAACTCATCGCGGGCGGCGACGCCGCCAAGCACGGACTCGGAGCGATGACGAAGGATCGCTGGCAAACACTCGCTGGCCAGTTGAAGGACCTCGGTCTCATCGAGAAGCTGCCACGACTCGAGGACGTGTATTGGACCGACCCAAAGTGAGAATGCGCACACGGGCGGCTCACGCCGACTTGCGTTCGCGCATGAACACCCCGTTGGGACGAAGGGTCGACGGGTCACGCTCGATCGCGGCCAACCCCCGTTCCAGAAAGCCGCGCAGTTCCTCCACCTGCTCGGCTCCCCAGCGCCGCCCCAATCGGGCTATCGAATAGAGCGCGACCCAGGCGAGCAACGACGACGGCAGCGCCCACAACGCCGATGGCGCCTGACCCATGACCCACTGCGCATAGGCAAAGCTCACGGCAACGAGCGTGCCGAACGCCGTGGCAGCTCCCATCGCGACGTAGAGCGCCCATACGTGCGGGTGGGGGCCAAACCAACCACGCAGACGCGCACCCTCGACGCCGCCAGCGTCCGCTGGCGATACCTCGACGCTCAGCTGCGGAGACCAAAGGTGTTGCCGGTCACTCGGGACATACAGCTCAAATCGGTCCGAGGCGACAATACCACTCATCATCGTACCTCCAGACGCCAACTGATCGTGAACCGCCTGAAGCACCGCGGCAGGCTCCAGACCTGTTTGCATCTCGAACCTCACCCGAACCCCTCGACGCAACATATGAGTAGAGTGACCGAGCGAAGGACGCTCACCAGGTAAATCGAACTGCGACTCGATCGCCTAGACTCGACGTTCAGGTTGAGTGTTACTTCGCCGCGATATCGGACTCGTCCAAAGATACAAACACGTGACCACGGAATATTCAGGAACACGCGGAGCGCCTGGCGGCACACGCACCTGAACTCGATACCCGCGGAGCGCGCCGCGCGCGCAGGACGCGTCTGCGAAACGCGGCTCGACGGACGTAACCAGTGGAATCAAGTACGTTTGTTGGCTACATGAACCCATCCGACGATGAGCGACATGGCCTGCGTCCATCGCACAAGTAGGCATCACCGAGCGGATCGAATCCGGAAGGAAACCGACTTCCGAGCACGCAGAGCACCGCCGCGCGGTATCGCAAAACCGACCCGAGCGGCACTCGCCAGTACCGCTGCGTTGCCGAGTGGGCGAGCACGACTGTCGGGCAGTTCTTCCGGCCCCCGTTTGGTGAGCGCCCCGAAAAACCGCCCCTATTGCAGCCGCTTTCTCGGCTGCACTCTCTGCTACATCTATATGAGCGTTCGCGAATCGCGAACGCTCATATAGATGACCAACCGGACGCCAACTCCGCCTGACCTCAGTGGGCGTTGGCATCACTCTGCCGCGGTAGTAGTTACTAGCCCAGCAACCCGTCGACACGAAGACGTCACAAGACCGATGAGGTGGCCTCGACACTCTGGAGCCACGCAGATTCAGCGCCGCCAGTGAGTCGATCCATTCTCGTATCGCGCATTCGCATCGCGTCATGCCTCGAGCGCTCACATCGACCGGCACGACTCGCCCCGAGATGGTTTGCCCTTCACGAGGTGGGGGGCTTTGATAGTCTCGGCGCGTGGACCGTAACAACATCGGAAGGGCTCGCTCGAAAGCGGCGCCCCAGTCCAAAGCGCAGAGCTTGCGCAAAGCGTCGTCCAACGGGGATCGAAAAGGGGCTGTGCGATCGGCATCAAAGAAGACCGCAGCCAGACAATCTGCCCCCAAGAACGCCGGCGCGAAGCAATCTCCAAACAAGCAAGCGTCGCTGAAGCAGACCACGCCCACGAAGGGGCCATCCAAGCGGAGCGGTCAGGCCCCGAACGTCCGCAGTATTCTCGCGGAGCTGCGCGAGCTCGGTAACGCCAACACCGCGAAGATCTACGCTCGCCATGGGGTCACGGATCCGAGCATTGGCTTGCCTCATTCGGAGCTCGGCAAGCTCGCCAAACGCCTGGGGGTCCAGCACCAGCTCGCCCTTCGGTTGTGGGACAGCGGCATCCACGACGCCCGGGTCCTGGCGACGAAGGTGGCCGACCCGGCATTGCTCGACGTTGAGACCCTCGAGAAATGGGTCGAAGGAAGTTGCAATCACATCCTGTCAGCTGCGGTCGCAGGCCTCGTTTCGAGGAGCCCACTCGCACACCCATTGGCCAAGAAGTGGGCAAAGACGAGCCACGAATGGCGCGCCGCGGCGGGTTGGGCGATCTTCAACGACCTTGCGGCGCGCGGTGAACTGAGCGACGCCGAGGCATCGACGCTGCTCCGCACGATCACACGCACCATCCATGCGGCCAAGAATCGAACCCGCTACTCGATGAACAACGCGCTAATCTCCATCGGTGGGTACATGCCCAACGTTCGTGAGCAGGCCTTCGAAGCGGCCGAGAAGATCGGCAGAGTCGAGGTCGACCACGGGAAAACCGGGTGCAAGACCCCCGACGCGATCCCGTACATGCAGAAGATGATCGCGCACCAAACTCGCAACAACCGCCCTGCCTAGCCCGCGCGCCACGTCTGGTAGCTGACAACGTCAGAAGTACTTGCCCAGGCCGGCCGTTGCGCCCCAGCTCACGACCGCCGCAAGGCCTTCGCTCGTAGCACGACCGATGTTGCCGCTACGCTGCTGACGGAACCAATACAGTTCACCCTGACCGCTGACTATCCAGTACAGGCCGCCGAACAACTCACCCGACAGGCTCACCACTGGCCCAACGCGCCCTGCGATGCTGTCGCGCGATGGCGCGACGCCCTGCGTATCGAAATCTTGGCGTAGCCAGGAAGCTCCTGCAGCGACACCCAATCCGAGACTGAGCAGCGCCGTGTCGACGACGTAGCGCGTTTCGACCTGTGCGCCGAGCTCGTCTGCCGTCGCCAATACGACACGATTGGAGAAGGTCGAGCGACAGCCTCCGGCACCGATGCTCAACGAAAACGATGGCAGATCCCAAAGATACCCAATCCGCGCTCCAAAGCAGTGTGTCGCTCCATCCCAAAGTGGTGACCGAACGTGTCCCGCGATCCACGGACCGTGAGCCACCGTGATCGTATCGAGTCCTTTGCGCGCGAGTCGCGCGTACTGAACGCGGTGAAGCTCGTCTTCCGGCACGAAGAGCAGGCCGTTTGCCGGCAGGTGAACCACCCCTTCCAGCAAATGGTCTGGAGCCCGACCACGCACGAAGTAACTTCCCGCGGGCAGCGCGATCTCTCGGCGCGCGTCGGTTGCTGCCACTTCAGCCACCACGGGCCCATTCACCGATCCAGAGAAGATCAGGTAGTCTTTGCCTCGCGGCACCGCCAGCAGCCCGATCCCCGACGCCCGGCGATCCACCCACGTCAGCGGGGTCCCACCTTTTCCCTTCAAGTCGAAGTGAAAGGTCGGGTGCTGGAGGCCAAACGCCGTGCGACTGCTCGCTTCGAGCGTGTGAAAATATGCGTAGTCGTAGACCTCCTCGACCGACACGGTTCCGTTGCGGTTCTTGTCCGCCGCACCTCGCAGGCCGGAAACGAAGTAGTGAGTGAAGAACGACCCTTGCAGCTCCTCAGACTCCTGCGCATCTTCGTCGGCGGCGCTCGACGTCAGAAACGCGACGCCTTCCCCCGGAAGCTCGTCGCGTTCGTTGATCGGAAAGGGCGCGATCGGCTGCGCCCCCTTGACACGAGTCAACGTTCCTGACCGACATGCGTCCACGACCAACATGCGAAACGCCGCCGCAGACCCTTGGACGAGCCGAGTCAGCAGGTCGAGATCGAGAATCTCCCTGCCCAGGTGCAGACCGCGAGCATCGGCATGTCCCGAGTAGTACACGACCAACATCGCGTCACGCGCGGCGGAGTTCTCCGAGCGAATCCGTGCGTTGAGAGAGATGAGCACACGCTGAACTTCGCCGACGGTGCCGCCCTGCAACAACACCGTATTCTCGGGGCGAAACCCGCCGAGCTGCTGCAAGACCGCCTGCACCTTTCGGGCATCGTTCTCCGCGAAACGCAGTGTTCCCTCGCGGGCCGCCCCTACGTTGTTCCCGACGATCACCGCGTATCGCGCGACCTCTGCTCGGGCCTCGCGTGGAGCAAGCGACCCAGCCAGCGTCAAAGCCAGGGACCACCAGAGGACACTCGCCGCCAAGCCCCGAGCACAAGCAGCTCTCGCGATCACGACCGGTGCTCGTCCCTTCATTGGATCGACTTGGTGATGGGTAGCACGTCGGCGATGCAACCCGGCGGCAACAGCGACGCATCAGGGTCGACCTCGAGGGCACGGGTCACTGCTGATGTTCGAAGCGGCGCCTCGCACACGACCCCAATCAGCCGCTCCCTACCGAGCGTCCCGTCCAAGGCGACCGCACCCGGCAGCGTCCCACCACCCTGTGCAGACACCGCGAGCAACTCGTCACCGACGAAGTACGCGCTGACGAGTCCCTCAGCGTCGATCCCCCACACCCCACAGTAGCTGTGCCGGGGGACATCGAAGGAGAAGCGAAGCCCGTCCCCGGGGCGCAGCACCATCCCACTTCGCCCGGGCATCACGGAATCGCCCCGCTTGACGAAGAACCGCAGTGCGACTCCATTCCCTTTGAGCCGAGTCTCGAACGCCGCTGGAGGGACGGGCTCGACGCCAGTGCCGTCTGTCATCGCGAGCCGAGTGTCGTTTGCGGGCGAACCGGGACGCAACCACAACAACAGCCCAGCAGCGACGGCGACCAACCCTGCAGCCGCGCCACGAGCCCCGCGGAGCACGCTTGCAGCTCGTGGTCGATGACTGTCCATCTCGTCACTAACGACCGTTGCAGCCAGACGTAGGTCGTCGAAAGCGGGAACCGTCTTCGCAAAACGAATCACATCGACTTTCCGACGTTCAACGCGCTGTCGACAGCGTTCACATACGTCGATGTGTTCGCCAACCGAGGTGCGAACGACTTGCGACAGTTCGCCGACCACCCATTCGTCCAACATCAATCCGGAAGGGCATTGTCCGTCGAAATCCATCAACACTCACCTCCGAGTGGCATGCCCGGCAGCGGAGCATCGTCATCATCAACCTGCAATGCGGGGTGTCGGCGTAGCTTCGCGGCGAGTTTCGTCACCCATTGTCTTGAACACCCCATGGTCTTTGCGATCTCCTCGTGGGTCATCTCGTCCAAGTAGTGATACACGGCAACCTGAGCCAGCTCGTCGGGAAGCGTCGCGAGCAGCTCACGCAGTTCAATGCGAGCTTGCCCCCGGGGGCTCACTTCCGCCCCCGATCGTTCGGCACGTTCGTCGAGGAGTCGCAGACGCGTGCGCCTGTCGCGAAGCTTGGAGAGAGCGACGTGCGTCGTCACACTGTAGAGATACGTCGTGATCGAGCATTGTCCTCGATACTGGTCGGGCTTCTGAAGCAGCCGAATGAAGACGTCCTGGAGCACCTCTTGGGCGTCGGCTTCCTGACGCATGATCCGTCGGGCACGACGCAGCACCGCTGGACCGTGGCTGAAGTAGAGCTTCTCGATCGGAGGAAGAGTCACAGGTATTACTGCTGGGCGAATGACTTCGCCCAGCGCGGGTTCCCGACGTCGTGCAACGGAGCAACACCTCGGGAAGTCAGATTGGTGGCCAATCGATGTACTCGGGTCGAGCGATCAACAGTTCGATGTCTCGTTCGCTCCCTGGTTCCGCGGGAACCAACTTGCCGGCGGTGGACGTGCAGAAGAACTCGTCCGTCTCGCGATTCGTCAGGCCGCTGCTCTTGCCGTGCTGGTCGTCATCGTCACACTCGACACAGTCGGAACAAACGCTGCAGCTTTCACCGGGCTCACACACGCCGTTGCCGCACACCAGAGCAACGCCTTCGTAGTCAGGTCCCTCCCATTCGCTCTGCTGCTCCGGAGCGGCAGCATCACCCGCGGACATGGCGTCACCAGGTCGACTATCGAAGTCTTTGTCCGGTGGATTGCTCGAACTACCACCTGAGGCCGCTTCTTCGTAGCGCGGCAAGCCACAGCGGTTGCCGGGACGCACCTTCACCAAATGGTAACCCTCGGCGTAAGCCCCACCCAGGTGCCGCCCCCAGGTCGAGTCTTCCGAAACCGGGTCCCCGACGTAGATCAACACGTGGGTCTCAGAACCGCCGAGTAACCAGGCTGGTCGTTCGCGATCGCGGCGACTGAACGACATCGAGTCGGCGCTTGGATCGACCGCCACGAACAGTCCAATCGCGACACGCTCGCCCGTGTCCGATGGCATCAGTGCCTCCCCGGGTGGCGGCTGGAGCACGTCCAGATTGAACGCCGCGGGGAACTCCCCATCGACTGGCGTGGTCTGCGCGACGCCGCCTTCGAAACAAGTGCGGCTTTGGATTTGGACACTGACCTCGGTCGGTAACCCGCAACTCGTCTGACACTCCGCCCACGCCTGATACGCGTCAGGATCCTCACAGTGTGAAGCCGGCTCCTCGCAAGCTGCTGCGCACTCGAAGTCCGCATCGGGAGAGAACGCGCCGCTGCTCGATACGGAACATCCGACGTATGGCCCGGAACACCCATCGCTTGCCGACCCCGTCAACCACAGAACCCCCACGTCAGCGTCGTCCTCGCTCCCACTGAGTGCGTCGACGTGCCCCCCGAGTTCGATCAGTGCTTCACCGACGTATTGCGGGTCGGCCTGTGAGTCACACCCGAACGCGGCGGCCAAACAAAGGCCCCACACGCGTGATTGCTCGAGAATTCCTTGGATTCGAAACTTGCCCAGCTCCTGCATCGTACTTCCTTTCCAAGCCCCGGGCTGGGGCTCATGCTGGTTGGGCGCGCGAGGCATCGATTTCGCTACCGCGAGCGACTCCGATCACGCGGTTCGGTTCTGAGTGTCCGAAGCCGACGAGTTCAGCCGCCGTTTCACCGGTTTGGCGCCGGACGCCGGTCAGTCCTCTGGTCGACGGAAATGCGCCGTCCGCGATGGGCGCGAGTCGCGGTCAGTAGCCCAACTGTCGCAAGCGCGAAATGCGATGTCGGAGCGCGTACGAGTTGGGCACGATTTCCAGGGCACGTTCGAACGCTCGGACCGCGTCGGGATAGCGCCGAGCGATGACCGCTTGCACGCCGCGCTCGATGAGCTCCTGATGATCCGTGTGGCGAGGCTCGGGCACCTCGACGATTTCGGGTCTGACCACACCGTCGAGGATGTCCGAGAAGTCCAACTCGTCTGGGCGTAGAGACGGGTTGCGAACCGAAGCTCGCTCCTCGTCCTCCAAACGGGCGGCCTCGAGCAAAGCCTCTTGCCAGTTCCCAGCAAGTTGGCGTTGTCCTGGTGCACCAGCGGATTGGACCACATCAATTCGCGCATCGTGGGCGGCAACCGCCGAAGCAAATGCGTCGAAGCCGGTCTTACTGCCCCAGCTCGCAGCCCAGATGTTCCCCTCGTGGATCTTGATGCTGCCGGACCCAGACATGGCTGCGACGAGCAAGGTCACGGAGTGCCCCCCCAAACACGCCAGCTGGACGTACTCTGCAGGGGCAAAGGGGTGGGTATTGAGCGGCGCGTTCAGCTTCTCTAGCACCGCCTCGCGGAGTCCGTCGACAGACACGGGTTTGCGAATTGGTGTTACGCAGGAACCCGCCCACGCCGAGTGATTGAACAGCTCGAGATGCGCCGAAACGACGACGAGGCACGGGTGCTTCCCACGCTTGGCAAGCGCCTCGAGCACTTCCAACCCGGAGCCATCAGGCAGTTCCAAATCGAGCACGACGACGTTGGGCTCTTCGTGGTTGAGCACCTGCAAGGCCTCTGCGACAGTCGAAGCACCAACCGTGATGGCCTCGACCCGAGACAGAGCACGCAGGTGGAGCATGCGTGTTACCAGGTCATCCTCCACCACCAGAATCACCGCCATTGCCCCTCCAACACCGACCCCATCCCCGAGTTTCCGGATACGTCTCGTAATTGAAACGGACTAGTCACGATAAAACCTAACCTTCATGTCTACAACTCGTTCTGAAGCATCAGTGTACGCAGCCGCAAGCGCTCGGGATCGACGGTGTGCCTGCCTGGAACCCGGGTCGTTGCAATGCGTTACACCCCACGCGCGACGCGGGCGATCGCCGCGGTCACCAGGGCCGGCTCTTCCTCTTGGGGAAAATGGCCGGCGCCCGGGACTTCGACCGCGGAAGACCGTGGCCAATGGTCTCGCCACCGCCTCAAGACGTCGGTCCCCACGGCGGGGTCAGCCATTCCCCAAATGAAGCTGGGCTCAGCCGGCAAGGCCGATCGCCGTGTCCAAAGTGAGTCAAAAAACGCTGCAGAACCGAGGAGTTCGCACCCAAGCACCCAGGGGGCCGTCCGCTGCTGACGCAACATGAAGGGTGCGAGGTAGTGCGCGCGAGCGGACTCCGTCAGCTTGCGACGGTCCGCGAAGCTCGCCGGCAACAACCAGCGGGGCGAGGCGTTCAACCACAGGTACATGAAACGCCCCAGCCCAGAGGCGATGAAGCGAGAAAGCCGCCGCACGCGCGCGTCATCGGCCATCCCCCACATCCAACTGTTCAAGACCACGATGGATCGGATGCGCCATGGCTGTTCCAAAGCCAGCCACAAACCGATTGGCCCTCCGAAATCGTGAACCACGAGGGTTATCCGCTGTAGCCCGAGGTGCTCGACCAACTCCAGAAGCCGTCGGGCGTGATCAACCGGGCGGTATTCACCCACCCGTGGTTTGTCGGAGAGGCCGAACCCGAGGTGATCCAAAGCGACACAGCGGTGTTCACCCCGCAACGCGCGGATCTGATGGCGCCACTCGAAAGACCAGGACGGGGTGCCGTGCACGAAGAGGATTGGGTCCCCCTTTCCTTCGTCGATGTAGTGCAAGCGCCCCTCCGCGCCTTCGAAGAATCGGGACTCGAAGGGATACTCATCTCGATCGAGCCAAGCTGGCTGGCTGTGTTTGCTCAATGACTCGGACGGCTGGGCGACGAGGGCGCCGTCAGCGCGAACGCTCGAACTCGATTGGATCATGCAGTAGCTCCTGAATTGTGGTGGCCAGCGCCGGCCACCTCTGAAAGCTAGGCTCGCCCCTCGCCCGAGCGTATAGTACGTTCATACTATGCGCCCATCGACGGCTGCCTTGCGACTCAATCGGCTGGCGCTCAGCAGCGCTACACCCAAAGCGTGGCGCGACGCCGCGCTCGATGTCCTGCGCAAGGTAGTCCCTTTCGACGGCGGCATCTTTCACGAAATGTCACCACGGAGCCCCATCGAGCGCGCCGGGTTGCTCGGACTGACCGACGACTGGCTCAGTGCTTCGCGCGACCAATGGGACGAGATGGCGGTGACGTTCGGCACGCTACTGCACGACGCGACATCGCACGATTGGGTTGCGCTCGCGTCACGTGCGTTCAGCAAACGCAACAGGCTACGCGCAGACTGGAACCGGCGCATTGCAAAACCACTGAACGCAAATGATGTGGCGTTCGTCCACCTCGTCGTGCAAGGGCGAGTCATCGCCGCAGTGATCCTCACCCGCACCGCGCGGCTTGGGAACTTCGACGAACGTGCGCAACAGGACCTGGCACGCCTGGTCGCGCCGTTGACCGTTTCGGATGCGCTTCAACAAGCTGTGCGGCGCACATCCAGCGGGTTGAGCGTCGAATTGAAGTGCGTGGACGGGAGGCTGACCGCCCGCAAACGGCAGATCGTCGAGCACGTCGCGCTCGGGCATACGAACGCCGAGATCGCACGGGCGTTGTCGATCTCGGCACATACGGTTCGCAATACGCTGGTTGGCATACAAGCGTGCCTGGGCGCATCGAATCGTGCCGAGATCGTCCATCGCGCCGTATTCAGCTAGAACCCGTCCTCTGGATGAGCCGACAATCGTGCTCACCCATTTAGGTCGGGTGAGATTCGGGCGCTCGACTCGCGTCAATACTTCAGCGTTGTTTCAGACCGGCTGCAACTGACTTCAACGACCCACGCCGCGACTCACCACGGTGCCAAACGTCGTGCCCGGAACGCTTTCACCCTTTGTCGCTCGGTGCGATGCGCCGTTGTGTCCAATAGGTGCAACCGTCTCTCTGGGCACAACGGGGGCGGTTCACCTGTGTTGCACGAGGCTCCGATGAAACCGTCGCTTCCAACACCGCCACGCCGGTCGCACCCTGTGATCATGAACCCGACGGACTCAGAACGTCACGGGTTACCACCACCAGCGGACGGCGCGTTCATCAGCGCAAGCGGCGCTCCCCCGTCGCGGCCCACCCCAGTTCCGCTCCACGACGGCACGACGGCGGTGAGCCTCGACTTCCTGATGCGCAGCGAACCGCTGAGGCGAGAGGATCACACGAAGGTCATCTTGGACCTGCTGCTCGACTTGCAGTGGGCGCACCACCAATCGTCGGACCGCGTCGAGCGACGCGCACTGGGCGTCGTTTGCCCGGGCAACACGCTCATTACGACCGATGGCCGAGTCCGACTGCCCCACTCGCACGGCGAGGCTCTGTCTCAACCTAGACAGTACGCCGCGCCGGAACGATCGGCTCAACGCGAGCCAACCCTCGCCGAAGACATCCACGCCGTCGGCGTGATGCTTCTGGAGATGATCGCCGGACGCCCCCTCGACGTCGGCGAGGTCCGCGCGTTGACCTTGCAGACGCTCTCGCTCGCGCCGGCGTGGCATCGCCACGCTGGCGACCCCCTACTGACCGCAGCGTTGCGAGCAACGGCGCCTGTACCCGAACACCGCTGGGGTACGGCCAGCGAGATGGCGCTGGCACTCGGCCGAAAAGGGGCTGAGCGCATCTCCGACCGCACGGCGCTGGCAGCGTTGGTAGCCATCGAACTCGAACGAGACGAGCTGCTCGCCCTGCACGGCGTTTCCGCACCGGTCGCGCCCCAAGAGCTGGAACAAATGGAAGCGGTGCGGGTCTCGGGTTTTCATTCGAAGGAAGACCGAGCCAGTGGCGAAGACTGGACCTACGACGGCACGCCCTGCGCATCGCCCTGGGACGACATCGAAAACACGGGCTAACATCACCCACACCGAAAGGGTGCTGCGCGCCACCGCAGCGCGCAGGGCAACGAAGCACGCCGTTCGCCGGTGGGCCGCAGCGTCGCGCAGTGCTTCGCGAGCACTGGAACGAGCGATTGTTGAGGCCCCCGCCGTGCCTTGCCCGAACAAGAACTGAGCCAAGACCCCGCTCGAATTCACGCCAACGCGGAACTGGCAACCGAGCAGGCACCCGCGGACCATTGCACGCCGTCGCTTCGGTTGCGAGGGGCCCGCCGAACGACTACGCTCCGCGACGATGACCACCTCGATTCGACTGCCAGTCCGAATCATGAGAACGGGCTCACCCCCGACGAGCAAATGTGGGTGCGGTGTCTGGGGGTACAGATGAAGGGCATACGGATTCGCCCCGAGAAGGAGGGCCTACGCGCAGCGCTGTTCGACTTGGAGGCAGACGTCATGGACGTGGTGTGGTCGAACGGTTGGGAGCAGTTCGGGGTACCGGACGTCCATCAAGCGCTCGCGCGCTCGCGGAGCATCGCGTACACGACGGTGATGACGACGGTCGCACGCCTGCACGACAAGGGACTTCTGAAGCGATTCAAGGACGGCCGTCGCTACACGTACTCGCCATGCTTCAATCGCGTCGAGTTCAGTGAGGCGATGGCCCGCGAGCTGCTCGGCTCTCTGACGGAAGTCGGACACCAGCAAGCGCTGGCACTGCTCGTCGATCAGGTTGCGGACTCGGACGCCGAAGAATTGGATCGGCTCGAAGCGTTGATCAAGAAACGCAAGCGGGAACTCGGTCGATGACCGAACTGCTGTTTCCCGTCGTGGGTGCGAGCGCCGTATTCTTCTTGGCGGTCCCACTGCTGACGGTATTGGCATGGCTGATTTCACGCAGCGTCCCTGCCAACACACGAACGGCGAGTGACGGGTGGCGGTTCGCGATGGTCATCGGCCCAACCCTCGGCCCGCTGGTGTGGATGCTGTCGGCTGTCGTCCATCAGTCGGAGAGCGGCACCCCGTTGACGGCATGCATCGTGGACCACCTCGGTAGCGAGTTGTGTCGGGACGTCATCCTGTTCGGGTTCGTGTTACTGGGCACGCTGGGCACGTCGGCGGCGCGACGCCTGTCGAGAGAGCACCGAGTCTCGAGCCGTTCGCACGATTGCATCACTAGCGCAGCGAGCGTCGATGGCCAAGCGCGCGTCGCTCGTTTGTGTCGAGCCCATGCGCTCTTGGCGCCATGGGGCCGACGCATCACCGTCGTGACCGGAGGCGTCGCTCCAGCGTGCACGCGCGGGCTGCTGCAGCCCCGCGTCGAGCTCGAGGTCGCCTTGCTGGAACAACTCGACGACGAAGAGCTGGAAGCGGTGCTGCTGCATGAGGTCGAACACGCCCGTGCGCGCGATCCGCTGCGGTTGTTCGTCGCGCAGGTCGCCTTGTCGCTCAACCCGTTGCGGAGACTCCTTCAGGCCGAACTGAGTCGCTACAGCTTCGCGCGGGAAACCGAATGCGACCGCCTCGCAGTCCAGCGCGGCGCAGATCCACTGGCCTTGGCTCGTAGCATCGTCGCTGGCGCTGCCCCCACGGGCCCGTTCACCCACGCCACACCGATCGGTGGACATGGCATCGCAGGTGTTCGAGTGCGTGTGGCATTGTTGCTCGGCTATGCCAAGCACGCGCCCGAACCTGTCAGACGCGCCATGCCCATCGATGCGGTGACATCCTGCGCCGCACTGCTAGCGAGTCTTCCCCACCTGACGGGTACGGCACCACTCGATCTCCTGCATCGAGTCGTCGAAAGCGCCGCACCACTTCTCGGGTTGGGCTGAAACGAAGCTCAACGGCAGCGAGAAGGGAACGATTGAAACGAATCGTGTTGCTCCATCCGTCGCGACGCTGGAGCAACACGATTCGTAGCGGCGTGAGTGTTTTGGTTGGGGTTGGCGTCTGGAGGCGTCATCATTCGGGCATCACGAGGTCCGCCCGCCGGTTCGCACCGTGCACGGCCATTCGGCGCGCGGGGCCGCGCGCGGACGACCGCAAGCCAAGCAGAAGCCACACCGGTGTTGCGGCGGGGAGCACCACGGTCAACGGCGTCGCAGCAAAGGCCCCAACGAAGAGCGCCGACTTCCCCAATCGACTGACCTGAACTACCCTAGACCCAATCATTCAGTCACCTTCGAAGTAGCCGCCATGACCTTCCCCATCGTTCGTCCCCGACGCCTGCGCAAGACCGAAGCCCTCCGACGCATGGTCCGCGAAACTCGCCTCTCGGCTGACAACCTGATGCAACCGCTGTTCGTGGTTCCTGGAAGCGGCATCGACAAACCCGTGAGCTCGATGCCTGGAGTCAGCCAGCTGTCCGTCGATCGCGCAGTGGCCGCCGCAGGTCGAGCACGCGACGCTGGGTGCCCATCGATCATCTTGTTCGGAATTCCGGAAACGAAGGATCCCGTCGGATCGTCGAGTTGGGACTCGGACGGTATCGTTCAACAGGCGACGCGCGCCATCAAGAAGACTCACCCCGACCTGTGCGTCGTAGCCGACGTCTGCTTCTGTGAGTACACCGATCACGGCCACTGCGGCGTGATCGAGAATGGCGACGTGCACAACGACCACACGCTCGAGAATCTGAAAAAGCAGGTCGTTGCTTTGGCCGAGTCAGGTATCGACATGATGGCGCCGAGCGGCATGATGGACGGGATGGTGAAGGCCATTCGCAGCGGCCTGGACGGCGCTGGATTCAGTGACCTGCCGATCATGAGCTACTCGGTGAAGTTCGCCTCCGCCTACTACGGGCCCTTCCGAGAGGCCGCTGAGTCGGCCCCGAGCTTCGGAGATCGTCGGACCTACCAAATGGACCCGTCGAACGCCCGTGAGGCCCTACGCGAAGCGCGCCTCGACGTGGCAGAGGGCGCGGACATCCTGATGGTCAAACCCGCATTGGCCTATCTCGACCTGATCAAAGACCTGCGCCAACACTTCGACCAACCTATCGCGGCGTACAACGTCAGCGGTGAAATGGCGATGGTCGAAGCCGCGGCGGCCAACGGTTGGATCGATCGGAAGCGTGTCATCATCGAGACGCTCACCTCCATGCACCGCGCAGGAGCGGACATCATCCTCACCTACTGGGCAACGGAAGTCGCCCAGTGGTTGCGCTGATCGAGCGCAGAACTCGCTCGACGTGAGGTTGAGGCCCCACGGATCGAGTCAGCTGGGCATCCCCACGGGCGCCGCCGTTCCGCCAGCAACGGGGGCACGAAAGAATTCGTCCAGCATCCGCTCCTTGTAGGCCACCAACGGAGCGCGAGAGAGGGCGTAGCTCTGCGCCGTCGAGTTGTTGGGTGAGTCCAGCAGCGACCACAGAAAACCGTGAGCCGTCGCGTCGATCGTCCGAGGGTGTGATCCCAGAAAGTACGGGCCCACGCCGATTTGGTCCGCGAGCACGTCGACGATCTCATGCAGTCGTCCCTCGACGTCTTCACGCGAGTGTCGCCCGGTGCCCTGACCCCAACACTCGCGGCGCATCTGTTTGCGAGCCACCCGCGCGATGAGCGGCGCAAACACCTTGGGTATCCCGGCGCCGACGTGAACGTAGCGATGAAATACCGGAGCGAACACGCGGAAGTTCTCGTCGACAATCCAACGCAAATACACCAGCAGGAAGTACATCTCCTCTTCGAACAGCGAACGAAATGCGACTGAAGCTGCACGGTCTTCGGGCGACAAGCCGCCGTCCAACGGTCGCTCTGCTTCAGCCTCGAAGTGCGCGACGATCGCGCGACTGTCGCTGATGACCACATCGCCATCCTGCACGTAGGGTAGTTTGTGTTTTGGAGCTTTCCGCACGTCACTGATGGCACTTCGAAATGGACGTCGAGTCATACGCAGGTATGTCTCCACCTTCACGCAAAACGGGCTGTAGTCGGGAAGCGACCAGGCAGGGCCAAACTGATGAAGTGTAATGGTCACAGCAAACTCCCAACGCCAGCAGGGTTCAACCAAGGCCCCAGTTTCGTCCCAGCGACGGGTACGTCAACCAACAACACGACAGGACCGTGCGTGCTCGACTGCCTCCGCAAGACGCGACCTGCGGCGTCGTATGCGGAAGAGATACCGTGCCCCGTCGACCTGAGTACCGACACGCCACTGGTAACGGCCGCCCACACAGCCGTGCGATGGTGCAGCTCGGCAAGCTCGGGCCAATCGTTCGCGGGCACCGCCAAGACGCCTCCCGCTCTTGCCGTCGGCTCTACCAGGTCGTCGTAGTCGAGATCCACACAGATGACGGCAGAGACGGCAATGGACGCCGGAGAATCGAAGCAGGCGCGAGCGGGGGGCATGCGTTGGTGCCGCGGCGCTTCGATGGGTGCGGGGTGCTGCTTCTCGTAGCACGCCAAGACTTCGCCGTCGGGCCCGACGATGACCAGTTCGTTACTGGGCCTCGCCTCGTCGAAGAACGCGGAGACGACCGTCACTGAATGGCGTTTCGACCAAGTTCGAACGTTGTCGATCCACGTCTGGCGCGTGGTCGAGTCGACGCGAACCGCTACCTCGGGTAACACCACCAGGCGCGCGCCCCCTGCCACTGCTTGCGCGACGAGCGGCGTGTATCGCTGCGCCGTGGCTTCGACGTCCGCGTAGTGCGGAGACTGCAACGGCCAAAAGCCATTCAACGGATCTTCGGGCGGCGGCCCATCGCTGGACACCGCGGCTACCGTCACGACCTCGCTCGCGTCGACCTGCCGTATCGCCGCCGTGAACCCAGCGTAACCATCTCGGATCAACATACCGATGAACGCCAAAGCCAGGAGTACGGCTGCGACGTCCATCAGGCTCAGCGGCTCGCTCAACCCACTGGACGCCATCACCACGACAGATGCCGATGCTCCGAGAACCGCCGTCACCAGCAAGTCAGAACCTCGGCGTGCAATGTGAACGACCGCCAACCAGGGCTCTTGTGTGACCGCCAACGGATTCGTGCACCAACGAGGCGCCCCGGCGATCCGCAACGGAAGCAAAGCGAGCACTGCGTACACGGGGATCAGCAGTGCGCCAAAAGACGGTTCACCAACGGGCCACAGTGCCGCAATCCCGGCCGCCAACGCGCCCCAGGTCAGCGCAGAAACCGTACCTGCGATGGCCATCAGGGGAAGCAGCGTGCGGGACGCGAAGCTTCCGACGACGAGGCCCGCCCCCGAGACTGCCCCACACGCGGCCGCTGGCAGCGGACCATACCAATACAGAGCGAGGCCCAGCGGTGTGAGGGCCACCCAGGCAAGAGCCGGCCACCTCCTCGCGCCCATCCCCAGCCCAACGGTCGCCAGACCGAGCAACAAACTCCAATGCATTTCAGACATTACGGACTCCTCCACGGCAACCTCGCAAGAAGCTCAGTTTTGAAACACCGTTACGTTACACTGTTACGTTATGCTGGTCAAGTCATGGGACGCCCCAAGGAACACGACGACGCCACGCGCAACGCGCTGGTCGAACAAGCTGGACGCCTCTTGCAGTCGGAGGGCATCGACGCGTTGTCGCTGCGTCGCCTCGCGAACGAAGCCGGAACCACGACGCGCGCCATCTACAGCCTGTTCGGAGGCAAGGAGGGGCTGCTCTCAGCGATGTACCGCCAGATCGGCGACACCATGACCACGTTGCACCTGGCCGTGCCCGAACGAGACGATGTCATCGACGAGCTCGTCGAGTTGTGCCGCGCGTATCGGCAGGGGGTTCACAAACACCCAACCCTCTACCCCCTGCTCTTCGGAGGCGTTCCCGGTTTCACACCAACCACGGATGATGAGGGGCAGGCACGCAAGGGCTTCGTTCGAGTGTTGGGCGCACTGAATCGTGGTATCGAATCCGAAGTCTTCGAGGGGCGCAGTGCAGAGGTGATGGGCTACCAGCTGTGGGCTCTGGTCCACGGCCTTGCCACTCTGGAACTCAAGGGCGCGTTCGGTGACCCCTCACTCACGTGCAGCCTCTGGGACGACTCCTGTCGCAACCTCATCGACGGATTCCGCCACCCACCGCCGTGATTCGAGCAAGACGGGCGAGACATTTGCCAGCGATTGAGTTGTAATCGCGATGCCCGCGTGGAGCCCATACGTACCCCCCGCGGCAACGGCGACTTTCCGAGGGATACGATGAGCGACAGGAAACACCGGGGACCGGTTGCAGAGCGATCCGATGCGTCGAACCGCAAGAGATTGACCATCAATCGAGTATTCAACCCGCGCAGCATTGCCGGACTGTTGAAACCCCACATGGGGCGAAGACTTCGAGAATCGCGCTCTTTGGCTTTCTGCACACCCGGAACCTACAGCGCGTTCGACGCGGGTCGGCTGGTGGCATGACACGACGGGCATTCATCATTCGTCCATTCGGACGCAAACGCATCCAGACTGACGTAGGCACGCCAGAGGCGGAAGTCGACTTCGACCGGGTCGAAAGGGAACTGATCGGTCCTGCACTCGAAGCGTTGGACATCGGCGGGCGCACCACCGGCGAAATCTTCTCGCAAGGCAACATTCGCGAGGACATGTTTCATCGATTGATGACAGCGGATCTGGTCGTTGCCGACATCTCCATTCCGAACGCAAACGTGTTTTACGAACTGGGCATTCGCCACGCTCTGCAAGATCGCCACACGGTGCTGATCAGGTTCGTCGTCCCGGATCAGAAAGCAGTGTTCGACATCGCTCCCGAACGCTACATGGTTTACGACGTCGACAACCCGAGTTCGAACGCAGCAGAACTGATCAGGCGCCTGCGCAGTACGCTCCACGAGGACCGCGCTGACAGTCCGGTGTTCGCGTTTCTTCCGGACCTTCAACCACGTCGACGTGTCGATTTCATCAAGGTGCCACGCGAGTTCGTCGAAGACGTGGAAAACGCCCGCGAACGCGGCATGGATGGTGAACTCGATGCGTATGCGGACGAGTTGATTGCGTTGGACATTCCCTGGGGCACCCGCGGCCTGATCGAGATTGCCGAGGCCCAGTACAGGCGCAGGACCTGGGAAACGGCCTGTCGCACGTGGGAAACCATCCGCGAATCTGCTCCGCTGGATACCCAAGCCAATCGTCGCTTGGCGACCATCTATCAAAAACGATCAAAGCCTGATCTGCGAGCATCCGATCAAGCGCTGGAACGCGCGCTGCAAAATTCCCTTTCCGAGTACGATCGAGCTGAGTTGTCCGCCCTGAAAGGAAGCAACGTGAAGACACGTTGGGTTGAGGACTTCCATCTGGAACCAGAACTCGAGGGCCGGAAGCAACGAGCGCTGGCGTCGGTCCACCTGTCTTCTGCCAGGGCCACGTATCGCGACGCGTTCTATGCATGTCTGAATCACTACTACTCCGGGGTCAACGCGTTGGCACTGACCACCCTCCAGTGTGAACTCGCGCGAGAGCAGCCCCAAACTTGGAACGACTCGCATCCATCTGACGCCATCGCAGCGCGTGCCTTGCAGGAACTGCAGGACGAGCGAACACGGCTCGACGCCGCTCTGAGAGTCTCACTGCAGGCGGCAAGTGATCCCTGGGCACGGATCGCTCGGGCGGACCATCGATGTTTGCAGGAGCCCGATCCCCGCCGTGTAAAGCAACAATATGCACAGGCCCTGAGCGACGTCGACCAACAGACCCTTGGCACCGTCCGCCGCCAGCTCGCGCTCTACCTTTCGCTTGGTTTCGTCGAGGACAATGCACGAGCGGCACTGGAGTCCGTCGACGAACGCATTGGTGCACCCGAAGTCACCCCGCGAATGGTGGTGGTGTTCTCCGGTCACCGTATCGATCCGGCCGACATCGAAGCCGGAACGCAAGCGCGTTTCCCACAGCGAGCCGAACCGCGGGCTCGCGAGATGATCCGACAGAGGCTCTTCGAGCTCCAGCACGAGGCGAGTGGCGAACTGGTGGGTTATGCGGGCGGCGCAAGCGGTGGTGACATCCTCTTCCACGAGGTGTGTGACGAACTCGGGATCCCGACGACGCTGTTGCTCGCAGGGCCGGTCGCGTCGTTCTGTGCGGCGTCGGTCCAAGACGGTGGTCCCCATTGGGTCAGACGTTACGAGGAATTGGTCCGGAAGAGAGCCGACGCCACCCTTCAACTCACCCGAGATCTACAACTGCCGCACTGGCTGCGTGACGTCCTGGGCTTCAACATCTGGCAACACAACAACCTCTGGACGCTGCACACCGCGCTCGCCCACGGCGGTGATCGAGTCGTCCTACTCGCGTTGTGGAACTACGGTCCCGGACGAGACACTGGAGGAACGGAACACATGGTGGCCGAGGTTCGAAGACGCGGGGGTCGAGTGGAAGTCCTCGACGCGCGGGAGTTGCTCGACTGAACACGCACTCGGGACGGCTGGCCCTTCTTCGAGGCTCGCTCAGCCATTGACGGCAGACTCGCGACGCAGGTGCTCGCGCCGTCTCCAGTAGCCCAGTGCCAAGGGTATTGCCAACAGTGCGCCACACGCGAATCCCAGCGCATGAAGCAGAAAGCCGGAGATAGGCGTCAGTAGGTCGAACGCCGTCTGCAGCAGCAACACCAGCCCGACGAGCAACAGGCGCTGGCCCAGAACCCGATTTCTCCTGACCAAGTATCCCGTCGCAGCAAACGTCGCCAAGGCGCCAACCAGCCCCATCACGCCCGCGGAGGCGCCGAGCAGGATCTTCGGTTCGTGTTCCGTCGCTGCCGTCAGTGGGATCGCCAGGGCATACGTTGCGACGTTGCAGACCAAGAACAACCACAACAGCACACGACCGTTCCAAAGCCGTTCGACGGAGCGACCCAGAAGTAGCAGCCCCACGAGATTCATCACCAAGTGCACCCAACCGAAGTGCAAGAAACCCGCGGCAAAGACGCGAAATAGGATGCTCCCGCGCACGAGGCCGGTGGGGACGACGAGAGCTCCCAACTTGATGAGGTTGCGTGGATCTTCCGAGCCGCCGGGCACGGACAGGGCAAAGACGACGATCAGGACGACCGCAAGCGCGTAGGTGACCAACGGGCGCTTGCTCACTGGTGCGGAAATCGCCGCCTCCTCCGCCAAGCAGCGTTCGAAACGTGCGACAATCTCCCGGGCATCCGTCGATGACGGTGCAGTCGCAGGGAGCGGACTGCTCAAACGGCAACGGGCATCGCGGTGCGCGTTCGACCCCTCGGCGATCTTCTCCAACAGGGAAGTGGCCTCATCGGCTTTGCCTGCGACTTGTAGCGCCGAGGCTTGCCAAACGCGAGCAGCGTCCTGAGGGAATCCCGGCAGGGAGCGCTCGATGACCTGAAGTGCGGCACTCTGCAGTCCTCCCAGCGCGGACACTTGTAGTCGCAGGAGCGGGTGTTGCCGGAGGTTCCGAGGCAACGAGTCGTACACTCGCCACATCGTGTCGAGTTCGCCGACCTCGCCCAACGCGCGGAGGTACAACGGTGCGAGGAACAGGTCGAACTGACCTCCCTTCTCCGTTTGGACGAGTCCCACGACGCTCGCCCAGTCGTGGTCGAGACGCAATCGTTCGAAGCGCGCCCGCTCGCTCCAGTTCGGTGACTTACCGAGCTCGGCAAGCAGCGCTCGTGCGCGATCGAGTTCCCCGGCGTCGACGGCGCTGCGATACCCGAAGTACGTAGCCTGCTGACGATTGCCATCGAACGGGTGAAACAGCGCGAGGACCCGAGCCCACGCAGCCGCGCTTACCCAGTCTTGGCGCACCGTCGCCGTCAGCGCACGCCGGGCCGCGACGGTGGGCACGACCACGAGTACGATCCAAAAGCCAAACGCGACGCTTCCGGCGTTTGCCCAATGCCCAACTCCACCGAGCAACACTCCGAGCAAGAGCGCACCGTGCACCAGAACCCAGCCACGGGCGCGTGCTCCCGCATGCCAAACCGTCGACACCAGTCCGACGATCGTGCTCGTCGCCACCATCCAGAGCAGCACGTAGTCGATGCTCACTTCGTTGATATAGCAGAAGAACCCGCACCCCAGCATGCGGGGCGCGACCGCCCGGCCACCGTCGGCTCCGAGTTCTGAGCGCGCCTGCTACACGAAGAACGGAACCTACATCCGCGTGGAGCCGACCAGCCAGCGGCCAAGCGATGCACCGCCCCCAAAACCGCACGCGCCGCCCCAAACGCCGACCACCTCTCCGTCGTTCACGCGCCGCCGGATCAGCACTCCCCACGATCGGTGACCGAGCCACTGCTCGGCGGCCCGCACGTCAAGAGCCGACTTCGAGCGTCGCAGCTATCGTGGTGTCGCCGCTGATGTCGGTCTTGCCGCCAATGGTGACGTCGCCGTCCACCTGCGCCTTCTGAGTGACCAACGCATTGTGGTCCATGGTCGTACTGTCGTCGGTAACGGTGACCTTCTGCTTGAGCGCGACGTGCGCAGCCGCAAACACCTCGACGATCCCCGCTGCCCCATCGACGGCGACCCCGTCGGCGGTAGCCTGATCAGTGTCCTTGACGATTCCCGAGATACTCACGGTTTTCGAGTTGAGGACGAGGTCGACCTTCTCCAGCCCCTCGGCAAAAACCTGCTGCATTCCGACCATCTTGGGAACTTCGCCGTCTCGAACCTCGACAATCATCGGGTCCTTCTCGCGATGACTGACGTAAAATCCCGCGAACCCCTCACGACTCATGAACGGTGTGACGGCGATCGATATGAGCGGCTTTTCGGCATCCGGCGTTTCGAGATCCGGGCTGTCGTCGTCGCCCATCAGCTTCCACGGCTCGTCGTCGGGCATGACGGCGAGCCGGGTCTTCTTCGACGACTCGTCCCACTCCTTGAAGAATCCGCTGAGCGTGGCTGAGCGGGCCACGAGCCCAGCACTGCCAGGCAGTGGTCGAAACTCGAGCTGACTGGTAAACTCGACTTTCTTCGCTTCCTGGTCGTCAGCGTTGCGACGGAGATCGAAGTCGTACTGGATCCGAGGGCACAGTGCCGTGATTTCACCGATACCGATCTGCCCGGGTATCGATGGCAGCTGGTCGGCTTCGTCGATCAACCCGTCGGCGGCGAGTTCGATGCCAGCGCGACTCAACTGACGCAGCAGCTTGGCTGCTGTTGCCTCGTCGAGCTTGCCGAACTTGCGGCTCAGTTTGCCGACGGCCTTGCCGGCGGCTCGGTGGGGCAAGTGAATCTCCGAAAGATCACCTGGTGCCCACCCATCATCGAGCTCCAAGACGGGCGCATCCAGCCCGAGAAGACGCAACGGATCTTCGCCAGGCTCGGTGTCGAACGCACACCACCCCCAAGCTCGTGTGGGCAGATTCGCCAGCAGACCGAGAATTCGCTGCAAATGCGACAGATTATCACTCCCCGCCGCGCGCAAGAAGCAAGTACCGACGTGCAGGGAATCATCCAGTGCTTCAGCGCCATGGGGCATCGAAAAGCGGTTACCCAACACACGCCGCACGAACGCCCACGCATTGGCATCGGCGTCTTGGCGTTGATAGACGAGCATCTGCGTCTTGTGGTCGTCGCTGGTGTGACGCTCGAACCAATCCAACATCTCGTCGGGCAGTACGATTCCAACCATCGAGTCGCGCCCGCCTGCGGCCGAGCGGAAACCCGTCACACGCACGCTCAACGCTTGCTCGCCCCAACGCACCTCGGCGCGCGCTCCAAGCAGCCCCATGACGACGAGACTGTTTTCGAGCTTCCACGGGTGATTCGCGGGCAAGCTCAGCTCGATGATCGGGCCCGCGGACTCTGCAATCGTCAGCTGAATCGCGTCGACGGGAGAGACCGCAGAGTTGAGCTCTACTTCGGCCATTGGGCTATGTGCCTTCTACAACGAACCGATCCACAGTCGGTTCCAAATACGGACGCCGCCCTTCGGCGAGCGGCGTTCGTTTGTCGGATTCACTTGTATTGGATCATACGCTGCGTCGGCCGCAGCAACTTCTGATCCACGTAGAGCACCTCGATGGGGTGACGCGGATCTTCCTGAACGACCGAGTTGTCTTCGGTGATGTGTGCGGTCTGCAACGAACGCTCGAGCAGCTGCTGGCGATCTTCCTCACTACGCCAACGACGCTCGGCGACATCGGACAGGTGGTCCAAGATCTCTTGAGCCGCGGGAGTGCCTGAGGTGAACTGGTGCCAGCGCTCGATTTCCGAACTGAGAGCCATCTGGCGAAACACGCCTGAACACACCATCGCAAACCCCGTGGGGTTGCCAGGCAAAGGTGCCGCGTCGAACGCCGTCCACTTCTGCTCGTTGACGGAAATCTCCAACTTCGGACACTCCTCGCCGGCGTTCTTGAGCACGTTCGCGATCAGCGAGCTCTTCAAGAACGGCAAAGCCAACCCGAACCGAGCCGTGCCCAGCTGTGTATCTCGAGACATCGTCCAGTAGCAGTCGCGTTCCGAACAGTCGGCAAACGAGACCACGTGAGGAACGAACCGCTCGTGGGGACGGTGGTTCATCGTGCGGTTTTCGTAGGTCGCGTTCCAACCGCCGTCGTCGAGCCAAGTGTCGGGCCCCTGATCAGGTGTCGCCAGGAATTGGAACAAGTGCAGATGCGACGACTCGTTGCTCATGTCCGCGCAGCGGCTTTCCTGAAGCGCCAACGAGTTGAGCCCCAAGGCCAGGTCGTTCTTGCCCTTCAGCTCGTAGTTCTTGGTCTGAACTTGACCCGGCTCATCGCCGAATTCGGGCAGGTCCAGATCGCGCGAGTTGCTGGTGGCGGAGCCGTAGAACGCGAAGTAGTTCCCGCTCCTTTGGATCTGCAGCTGCTTGGTTTGCTCGTTGATTCCGAAGCGAACGAATAGCCAGAAGCTTTCGAAAGACTCGCCCCCGATGATGTTGCCGGACTCATGTAGTGTGTATGTCATCTTCTATCCTCGCGTCATTCGTCTGCGTCATTCATCTGTGTCATCGCTACCGCCGCTGCTGCTGATCAACCTCGACAGAGTGGTGAGGAAAGGCAGCTCGCCGAAGTTGTGGAGCTTGCCGGAGGCCTTGTCCCGTACGCCGAGCGAGCCGGCGGTCAAAGCGATGGCCTGCGTTCTGCCTGACAAGGGAGCACTGTTCTTGCCCTCGAACACTTGAGGCATGAACAACAGGAAGCCGTCCTTGCTCTGGCTGACCGTCTTGGTGTCCAACCCGTGGTAGAGCTCGGGCACCAAGTAGTCGCCCGACTTCGCATCCGACGGCCCCTTGAGCGCAGTCAGGCAGTTCGACGTCAGCAACGTCGACAAATGCTCGTGCGTCTGAGGTTCGTCGAGCAGGCAAACATTGAGCCACTTGGCCATGCACAACAACGCGCACAACGGAGAGCCCATCGCGAACCAGCCCTCACGCATCAACTCGGTGAGGAACTGCCCATCTTGGGGATTGATGCGCAGGGCTTCCTCGACGTTGATCGCTTGGTCGTCGACGATATCGTCGAGCTTGCCCAGTTCGGGCCCCGCGCCGGAGACGATGAGCGACGCAGCCAGCGCCAGGTACGAGTCGATCCCCGCCTTGGTGCAGGGAATGACGTCGTCATCTTCGGCAGCGTCGGTCCCCGCCAGGGCCAAACGTGGAAGCTGAAGCACGCTGGGGCTGACGACCGGGAAGATCGACCCGTCGGCGTCGACGTCGGCAGGAGTCACGACGAGCGGTAGCTGCAACGCCGCCGTATCTTCGGTGCGCCGCTTGAGCGTCGCCACGATACGCTTGCTGAGCTCGGCAATGCTGCCCGGAGAGGGCTCGGCCTGCGCCGTCAAGTAGGCCACCACCGGGTGCTCCTTGACGACGAACAGATCGCGCGCCTGACGAACTTGCCCACGCGCCTTGCCTGCGTGGTCGGCGACCTTGCAGTTGTACACGGTCACTTCGACGTCACTGCCCTGCAATGACTCGAATAGATTCTTCACCGAGCTCAACTCGGCGAAGTACTCCGACAGCTCACCGAGTGTCTCGCACTGACCGTGATGGTACTGCAGCACGCTGCTCAGCTCACGGGCGTTGTTCACCGGGTAGTGAACGCTCAGGTTCATGCGGGCCAGGACGTCGGGCGGCAACGTGACACCGCCCTTGAACATCTTGTTGTCGTCGACTTCGCCGACGTGTTCGACCATGTCCAGCGCGATGCCGAGCACGTTCGACAGATCGGCAACGCCCAGGTTGCTCTCCTCGGGCGGCGTGGCAGCCATGTACTCACCGAGTGCCAACGCACGCGCGCCGCGAGTGAACGCCGAGTCGCCCTTGGTGGTGCGGTCCTCGACGTACTTGGAGCGGAGCAGGGTTTGGGTCTGAGAGTAAGAGCCGAACGCCTCAGCCGTGCCTTCGAGATGCTTGGCCTTCTCTTCGGAAGCGGCGACCAGCGGCTGCAGATCGAGGCCCTCGAGATCGACTACCTTCAGATCGGTCAAATCGCCGAGGTCGAGCGTCGTATCCTCACCGAGCAGCGAATCTGCATCGATGTCATCGGCCAACGTGGCGCTGATGAGTCCACGCTCCGGCTCTGCCGTGATGGTTGCCAGAAGCTTGCCCTCTTTGTCTTTGATGGCGCCTTCGACCGTCTCCTTGGCGATCTCTTCGAGCTGAGTCGGAACGGCCAATGCCGTGGGCGGTGGCTTGCGTCCCGCTCCGACTCCTGCAGCGCCGGCTGCCTTCTCGATACTTCGAGCGTAGGCGGCGCGCTCTTCCTCGGTCGCTTCGACCGGCGCCAAGATGCTGATCTCTTCCTGAGTCAGCACGGTCATCGGCATTCCGCGCGATTCCCCCGCGCGGCGCTCGACGTCGACCTTCGTGCGCAATTCGTAGATGTCGGCCAGCGCGCGAACCTCCTCGTCGATCGCATCCAGATCTTTGATCCAGTTCTGATCGAAGTAGGTCTTCGTCTCCACTGCGACGGCCTTGACGACCTGTTCGCAGACGGCTTTGCGCAAATCGTCGCCTTCGAGCTTGGGCAGCGCGCCGATGATTCCGTCGACGAAGCCCTTCATCTCCGTGCTGCGCACTCGCTTCAGCGCGGCTTCGAACGCGTCGGGCTGCAGAACCTCGCCGTCCTTGGCACGCACGTTCTTCACGGCGCGATACACGCGAGACAACTGCTCGGCGCGATCCGTCGCCTGGTTGAGGATTTGCCCCGCCTTGCCGCCAGCCATCTGCCCCAGCGCGACGAACAGCTCGCGATTGCGCTTGTTCAACGCCTCGCGACGGAAGGTGCGCTCGGGCTGGAGCTTCTCGAGAATGCCCTCTTGAAGCACCGATTCCAGACGCTCGTAGACGTTGCTTTCTTTGAGCGTGGCGCGCTGTTCCGCGTCCACGGTCGACTCGGCGTCTCGCACGATCTGGTAGTTGCGCAGGCGCTCCTCCCGAGTTTCTCCTGGAATACGCTTATCGCCCTGACCCTCGACGCCGAGTTCGTACATCTGCTTGGCGACGGTTGGAAACTCCTCCGCGCTTTCGAACGGTGAGTACTTACCGGCGAGCCACAAGAACAGGTACGAGTGCAGCGACCCGTTGCGCACGAACCGGTGCACGGCGTTCGAGCGCTGCAGGTAGTAGCGATAGTGAGCAACGAAGCCCTTGGCGCCCGCGCCGGGGACGCTGATGCCGTACTTGGACCCGGCGTAGTCGCCCAGATACGCGTAGTTGCGATCTTTGGCGATGGACTGCAGAAACGAGTCGTCTTCAGCGCCGCTCTCCGACACGCGCTTGCAGCGTTCCAATCCGTCGATCAGGTGCTTGACACGATCGGGATTGAGCGGAGCGTTGTCGCCTTCACCGTGAGCGTTCAACGCCTTGCCCACCTCGGCGCGAGCGTTCGCCTCGTCCGCGCGGTAGCAGGTCATGTAGTTCAGAATCGATGACGAGGCGGCGTGATCGAACGACAAGCGCTCCCAATCCGCGCGGTCGACTTTGTCGTCAGGCAGCTGCGAATCGGCATAGTCGACCATGTAGCGGCGCGCGAGCTTGAGCACGGCAGCCGAGAAACGCCCGTCGGAAAAACGCACCACTTCGTCCAAGTCTTGCAACAGCGACTTGAACAAGCGTCCCCCTGCGTCTTGCCACTGCTTGGCAGTAGTTCCGGCAGCCCCAGCATCCGTCCCTTGGAGCAGTGGACTGTCTTGGGTGATCGCCTGGCCGTAGCCAACGCCTCCTGCCGATGCCGGCGTCTTCAACTTGAAGGAGTTGAACGCAGTGCTCCCGATGCGGACGCTCTCGCCCTTGACGTAGCGGAGCTCCGGAGCGATCTGTTCGAAGAAGTCGGCAACCGTCAACTTGGGGCGTTGATCTCCACCAGCACCGACGAAGGTGACACCGTTGCTCGGCGTACTGGCGCAGCCGGTGGCGTTGAACAACCCCATGATCACCATGCGGTTGTTGGACGTTGAGAGGACTGCCTTGCGTTCCTTTGCTTTCATGTTGATTCCTTACATAGATATCGCTTGATGAGTCGTTCGAGGGGTCGAACCGACTCACGCTGCGCAACCGCCTGAGCAAGAATCTCCTGCTTCGTTGCGTCGGGGCAGTCGTCCCACCCAAACGAAACGAGCTTGAGCTCCAGAATCTTCTCCAAGAGCGCGCGCTCCTTGATGGGGAAGAACGGGATGATGAAGTCGATGCGGTCCAGCAAGGCACGATCCAGAGGACTGGTGCGGATGCTACGCTCGAGACGCGCTCGCAATTCCTTCAGGTCGGAATAACGGCCGAGCGCCTGGATTGTGAGGCTTTCGTCAGCGGATTGTCGTGCGACCGCAAACTGCGCCTTGGCTTCTTCCACCAGTCTGTCGACCTCGCTCTGCATCGCAACTTCGGTTTCATCCGTGGCGCCTTCGAGCACCAAGCGGCGGAGTTGTTCGTCCGCAAACTTCTGCACCAATTGCTCCCGCGTGAGCGCTCCAGACGTGACGTCTTGGTACGCCGCCTGCACCGCCTCCTGGCCGAGGTTGGTCGTCATCACGAAGATGGCCTGCGAGAAGTAAACTGGCTGTCCTTCCGCATCTTTGCCCTCACCTTCCATGATCGAGAGCAGAATGTCCTGGATGCTCGCATCCGCCCGATCGATTTCATCGAGCAAGATGACGCATGCCGGGCGTTCACGTACCGACTGATAGATGGTCCGTGTGTTGCTGAAGCCGACGTAGCCCGGATCGGCCCCCATGAATCGAGTGCGTGCCGACTCCGACGAATACTCGGACATGTTGAACACGAAGAAGCCCTCTTCGCCGTAGCCGAGCTCTTTCGCCAACGACCGCGCCAACTGCGTCTTGCCGACACCGGGAGGACCCACGAAGAGGAACCTACCTCGCGGAGCTCGCTGCGGAGGACGGTGTGCCTGCATCTCGAGCACCGAGCAGATCTGCTCGACGCCATGGTCCTGACCGATGACTTTGCTCGTCAGCTTTTTGCGCAGGTTGACGTAGAAGGACTTCGGGTCGGTGCCGAAAATTTCGGGGTTGAGCCCCTGCTCGTCGACGATGTGTGCCCACAAGTCCTCGACGCTCGCAGCATCGGCGGGCTCCTGTTTGAGAAAGCTGATGCGATTTCGAGCGCGATTGAGCGTGCTGTCGGCGATGTGCAGGGCCAACTCCGGCATGAACCGACCCGGGTAGCGTTCGGGCGCCGTATTGAGCAGTGCGTCGACGAGCGCTTCGGCCGAGGGCAACAACGACAGCCCGTGCTGTTGGCACAGACGGGGCAAGTGCGTTTCGAGCAGCAACTGCCGAGTGTCGGAAGCGGCCATCGCGGGCAACGGACAGGGGCGAATGCCTTTGAGCAAGGGCGTGGTGCTAGCGATGCTGCTGTCACAGACAAGCACGAACGTTCGCCCGCCGCCCGCCAGCAAGCCACCGAACATGGCCGAGAAGTGCTCCAGTAGGTTCGGTGCGTAGCGCAACACGTGCTCCAACTCGTCGAAGACGGGGATCGCGTTGGGATGTTGCTGCAGGAACGAATACAGTCGTCCGAAGCGCTCCTTGTTCTCCGTTTCGGAGCCCAGGAAGTCGCGCCGACCAAACAGCAAGAATTGTTTGCCGCGCGCCGCCGACATGTCCGCGACCTGGCCGCCCATCGCCCGGGCCAGCAGATGGCGCAAGAAGTAAGACTTGCCGACGCCGGGCTTACCGACCAGCAAGTAGTGGGCGTTTTGCTGCAAGGCCAACGTGAGCAAGCCGAGATGCTTCGCCAGTTCGGCGTTCCGACCGTAGAGCGGTTCGGCCGCGACCTCTTTCAGGTCCGCCTCCGATAGCGGTCGCCCAAAACCGAGTTCGGGCACGGTCGTATCGTCGTCCCCCTGCTTGGCGCCGGTCACGCCGGCACGACGACACGCCTCTCGACACCACTTCTGCGATGGGTCCGAGAAGTCGACTTCGAGCAGCCAACCCAGTACGGATTCCTCCATCGGCAACGAGTCGTCGCGACCACGAAGGTATTGCTTGTAGCTTCGGTCCGCGTCTTGCCACGCGAAGGTGGCTACCTCTTGAGTGCTGGAGTACCCGCGTTTGGCGCGGTCCAGCTGGGGCAAGATGTCTTTCTCGATGCGCGCGGCGGCAGAAGCGTGTTGTTCACCTTTGTGCGCGCGCAGCACCAAGACGTACAGGTGCGCCAGCGCCAGCACCTGGTTCTTCTCTTTGGCCAAGCCATTGGCTTGTTCGACGAGTCCCTTGAAGCTGGCGGGAAGACTTGGCATGGCTGTTTCCTGGTGGTGAATGTCCCCGGCAGGGGCGTGCTGCAGAAGTACAGGCGCTGGGAGGTGCAGATGCTAAAGGAGTACAGAGAATCGCATGATCTGGCTACCCCCCGATCCCGATGGGTGACCGCCTAGATCCGCCCCGCCCAACGTCGCGAGGCCCAATTCGAAGCCCGCTGCACGGAATCGCAATTTTACGTCAACAGGATCGTTAAAAAGCGCTTCGTGCCAACCGTTCCACCAGCCCATGGTCAGGCTGATGATCCGAACGTTGTCTTGCGCATCGGACACTCTCGGACGCAACAGACCCCACATCAAAGCGCGATCACCGCTAGGCACGCAAGTGATGGGATCGAAATGCAGCGTTTCCCCACGCTGCTCGGGGTCGGGGATCCTGATCAAGAACGGGGAACGCGGCGTGACATAGCGCTTGGCCAAGTCGTTGAAGAGCCCCGCGGCGTCCAATGCGAGGCGCTCCTCACCGATCAATCGCATCCAACCGAGGTGGCGATCACGCGAAAACGGTACGGCGTTGAGCTCCAATTCACCGAAAAATGCCTCAAAAAAGCCAGCGATAACTCCCACCCCACCGTCGAAGCTGCCTTCGAGGTCGGCGCACAGACTCACGAACTCGACGACGGTACGCGTCGCTGCCGCAAGTTCTCGCGGCGCAAAACGTCTCGGCGCGACGGCGAGGGTACGCCCGGGAAATCCAATGACCGTCGAGGCATCCAACACGCGCCCGTTCGGGGGCGGAGTCGTGGAATCCGCGAAGCGCGCCGTGGGCGTCTGGTCCCCACCCCCGCGCCGACGGACACGTGCGCGCCGTTCGATCGGTGGAGGTGCACCGACCAGAGAGGTGCCCCGGCCCCAACTCTCCAGCAACTTCGTGGCTACCCATCTCGCATTCGGCGCGAGCTTCGCGGGCGGGTGCCAATGGTACTCGAGCGCCGAGGTCCGCGCCTCGGTGCCATGACCGGAGAGCGAGAACCGACCCCCCAAGCTGTCGAGAGCCACAAACGCCCAAACGGCGTTGGACCCGGCGCGCGCAGCGTCCGACAGTGACCCTCCAGCGACTAGTTGCTCCACGGCGTTCAAGGGGCCGCGACCCAGCGACAACAACTGCTGCCACGCCGTCCAACGAACGTCGTCGTCGACCTCGAACCCAGGAATTACACCCAGTAGCGTTGCCTGCTCCATCAGCTGGCGAAAGACGACTCGAGTATCGCTCGGAAGCGCCCCGGCTGGCGGCTCCATGCAAGCATCGCCGGACAAATCCAACCGCAGCAGTAGCGGATTCGCCCAGCCTTCGGGCGGTCGATCGGGTGTCGCGACCTCGACTTGCCACGGCGTGAGCTCGGTTCCTGCCAAGCGCGACTCGCGCAGCAAGCGGTTCTTCAGCGACACTCCTCCGCCGCGGAAGAAGAGCGAATCCGGCAAGGCAAAGTCTTGCGGACCGAGACGACAGTAGTGATAGCGCGTCCCACCATACGTCAGGCGAAGGTCGCTGAGCGTCGGCCTTTCGAGGTAGAGCAGCCCTTCGTTGCGACTGGGAGACTGAAAGGCATTCTGTAACCTGCGGTCTGGTACGAGGAGGCGAGCGCCGTCTCCGACCTCTTCAACCCAAAAGGGAAAGGAAGGGGCCGACGTCGAGGTGGGGTGGAGCAGCTCGATCCCGTGCTTGGAGGCGGTCAGCGCTTCGTGGAAGAAGCCCATCTCGCGCAGAGGTCGGGTGAAGTGCGACCCTTCCGAGACTCGCGGCGCACAGATTAACAAGCAGCTCTTCACTGGTCTCCGACGCTCTCCCTTGGCCGCGCCCCCCAAACGCCTGAGATCGCAGGCGCAAAAAGGAGCAATGCCAGGTTCTGCGTAGCTTGTGCGCATGGACTATGGCAACGCTTTTCGTTAGTTTCGGCGGCGCCATGAGCCCCTCGGATGAGCAGCTCGACCCTCCCAACTGGAGCAAACCCCTCGGCAAGGGTTTGCCCCCGTTCGGTCCGCCACACTTTCGCATCTGGCCGTACGTGTTGGGAGGTGTGCTCGCCCTTGCCGTATTGAGCGGCGCAGGCTGTCTCGCGTACTCGTACGTGTTGCCACCGAAAGTACTCGGGCATGTGATTAGCCATCACGAAACGTTGCGCGACGCCGCGTTGGCGTGGCGCGGCGAGTACGCGAAGGACTCAGCATCAGCCCAGGGTGCCCAGATCTGGCGCCGCGCCCCTTTCGACGAGGCATGTTGCATTCCCGCCGTTCCGGCAGATACCGACGCCGGCGACTTCCTGGTCGTTCGACCCGTGGCCGCAGACGCCGACGACACGGGTGGCAGTCTGTTCAGTCCAGACAAGACTCGTGTCATCACCGCGCCTGCAGAGCGTTGGGATCTGGCACTCAAGAGCCTCTCGCCGACCATCCAGCACACCAAGCTCGGAACCCAAACGCTGGGACGGGGGTCGGTGTTGGTCGAACTCAAACCGATCGCACCCGGTCCGACCATGCTCGTGGCATCGGCGAGTTCGCCGGAAGGCGGTGAAGCGCAGCAGGCGGACTTGAGCCTCGCGCCGTTCGCTGGCTGCCTGCCACTGCTCAACGACGAGTACGCCGCTGGCGTGCTCGCGCGCCCGGCTGGGCAGCCAAGCACGTCGGTGTTTTGGCTCGCCTGGACGGACACCAACTTGGCGCTGCTCGGCACCGCACCGTGTGGAGCAACGGGAGCGCCACCTCTGAGCAGCAAGACGTTCCCGCTGTCGCCGGGCCGGTTCCCACTAATGAGCCTGTTGGGCGACAAGGACCCGCGCGCCTTCGTGCTGTTGATGCCCGCGCAAGAGGATGGATCCGCACCGCAGCTGTTGGAAAGCAGCGGCTTGAACCCGCAGCAACTATTGAACCTCGGCCCCGTCACCACCAGCGGCATCACGAAAGGCGGGCCCAAAGGTGAACCGCTTTCCGCCAACGGCGTGTTCGACTCGTTCCAGCAGGGCCTGCCAGGGTCCAAACCGGGCGAACCCCCAGTGCCGCTGCGCACGCTGGACAAAGACACAGTACGCTACCTCATCCCCAACGACGACGAGTGGATCTTCGCTGCGTGCGCAGCACCCAAGTCGGACAACTACTTCGTCGTCAACGACAGTTGCGCCATGCTCGACGGCGGCAAGTACGTCCAGATGTCCAAGAGCCAGGCCAGCAACCTCACCTACTGCCGGGAAGAGCGAGAACGGCGGCCGGGTGATTTCGATGGCAGCCTCGGTCCCGGAAAAGAGGGCCTTCGCAAACGCACCGAGTGTTTGTACATGGGGTGGACCTCGTTCGAGGACGAGGAGTGCAACATCCGCGTCGCCCATGCGCCATGCGTCGGAGGGGCGCAGTAACACGGGGGCGCGGCGCCGAAGCCAGGCGAGTGCAGCGATGCGCATGAGCAGCGAAAGCAGAATACTCCCGCAATTCATGGTGAATCTCTTAAAAATGTCGGCGTTTTACGGAAGTCAGTTCAGGCACGCGACGTGCCGGGCCCTGAAGTGCATCGTGGTCCTTTCGTGTCTACTTTTCGTCACGAATCAGGCTCACGCCGCCTGTCCAAGCCTCGACGCACTCAACGACGCGCTCAAGAGCGCTCAGGGCGTCAGCACCACCGACAAGGATGCGCTACTGGACGCACACAGTTCGCTGTCGTCGGAGTTGTCGTCGGTAGGTAAGGTGCTGCCCGAGTGTCAGCGCAAGAGCCGCATTCTGGCGGCCAACGCGCGCAAGGAGCTCAAGCGGCTTCAAAAACTCATCGCCGAGTTGGAGAAGAAAGAAAACGAAGTCGTGCTCAACATCGCACGCAGCTTCGAGGGCGACGCCAAAGACGAGGAGATCAGCGTGTTTCTGAACGGCAAACCCGTTCAAGGAACTCGAGCGACTCCGGGGCGCGGACGCCACGAGATCACCGTCCAATATGCCGCCTCGACGCGTCGCGTGTTGACACTGACGTTCAAGCTCAACGGCGCAGAGCTCAGTCCGTACGAAAAAACCGAAACCAGTTCCACCTTCATCGTCTCCGCTGAAGAGTCCGGCAGCTACGACATCGCGCTCATCGTCAAAGGCGAAGCCATCCCAGACCCGATGGCTCTGGAGATCACACTGAGCCCCAAAGACTCCCCGGTCTCGTTCACCCTCGACGACGTTCCGATCAATCCGGACAAGCCGATTCGGCTGGACGAAACGCGCGAGGAGCAACGGCTCGTAGTCAGCCACCCCGACATCGAAACCGACGACGGCTGGTTTCGGCTCGGCGCAAAGCTCAACGACGCCAAGTTCAAGGCAAAGAGCGAAGAGCCGACGGAAACGATCTACATGCTTCGGGGGCAACCCGGAAAGACGCTGCGTTTCAAGCTGCGCACCGCCGCTGGCCCCAAGGAGAACCCGGCGCGGCCCTACGTCATCTTGATTGGCGCTGGTCTAATCGTCGCAGGTGGTGGCTACGGCATCATCAAGTACCTCGACGTGTGGGAAATCGAGGACAAGGCCCTCGAGAAGTACGAAGACAGTCATTGCGACGAGCCCGCCCGCGGTGAGTGTGGACTCGACGTCCAAGAAGACATCAACGACCTGTACGAAGAAGCCGATGACGAGCGAGTCTGGGCCAACGCCGGTTTCATCGTCGCGGGTGTCGGCGTGCTGACCGCGGCCGTCGGGTTGTTCGTCCTCGAGAGCGGCAAAACGCCACCACGGCTATCCAACGACGAACTGCGCCGAGCGCAGTTCGCGAACGCTAGAGACAACATTCTTCAAAATGTCCGCTTGGTCCCACAAATGGGCCCTCAAGTGGTCGGGGCCCACGTTTCTGGCACCTGGTAACAGCTACAACAGCGGGGAAGTCTCGTGACGAAAACACTCAAATGGAATGATCTCCGAGACGGCAGCCGCCTGCACGCCGCGCACCTGTTCGAACTCGCGGACGCGGCTCGCGAGGCGACGGCAGCGGCCATCGCCGGTGCTGGCGCCGGTGGCCGCTTCATCAACCCCGGTCTGGCCGCAGACACGAGCGTCAATCTCATCCAGCTGGACGACGACAATCGCATCGTCGACATCGACAATCTGGTGCTGCTGACGCCGGGTGGGTTTCTCGCGGAGCTTCCCCCACCGCGAAAGTCGTTCGTCGTGCCGCCCGACGGTGAGCACCTGTTCTTGAACCTGTATGCGCAGGACTATGCGACCGGTGCCGGCAAGACGGAAGCCAAATGGGAGAAGAAGAGCCCGTCGCAAGCACGCGGAGTGTGCCTCGCCCAATGGCATCCCGACCAAGAGCGCCTTCGGCTCATCCCGACGCCGTTCACCCTCAACGCGATGGCCAACACCAGGCAGGCCCATGCCGAGCTGGTCGAAGCTGCCAGCACCTTGGTCGGGTTGCTGATCAGCGGGGACCCGCGGGTCAACGGTCAGCTGCGGCTGACACCGCCGACACAACACTACGCCGGATCACTCGTCTCCGCGTTGGAATCGACGGCAAACCTATCACCCAACACACCGCTCGACGTGGCACTCCCGCACTACACGGCGCTGGCCATCGAATTGAAGAGTTGGTTCTGCTTCGTTGCCACGGCGTCCCAGGGCGGCGCCAATCGAGGCCTACAACCCGACCCCCTCACCCGCCGCGCGACGGCGACCCGCGGCAGCCTCGGCTTACCCGACTACGTTCAAGCCTTGGAGCCGCTCCCTCGAGATGGCACGGAACTGCTGGCCTTGATGGACGCGTTGGCACGAGCGACGGTGGGCATGACGCGATCGATCCTCGGTGAGCGCGACGAAGACCCGCTGGAGCCCATCGAGGTGTTCGAGCCCGATCCTTGGCCCGACGGCAGTGGCTTCAAGTATCGCCTGCAGGCGGGTGTCGAAGTGACCTTGCGCTGTGAGGTGTTGTTCGACGTCGAGCCGCAGTTGATGTGGGGGATGGGTCAGGCCGGCTTGTTGCCGCAGCTACGCGCCCTGCCACTGGAACGCCCCGAACCCGGGCGCTTCGAAACCACTGTCGGCCCGTTCACCCTCGGGCCAAACGAAGAGCTGGTTTTGGTTCTCGACGATGCGGCGGCAGCTTTGCGTGTCTACCAGAAGCGCTAACCCAATGAACCCAACTCGAGATTGTTCCGCGGTGAGGTGTCGATGAATCAGGTTCCGCTTCTCTCTCTGGAGGGCCTCCGCGACCACCAGCAACGCGCGCTAATCGCGTGGCAACAACAACATGCCACCAGCGCCGTCTTTCGTGCTTGGTCCGAAGTCTTCCGCGCCTGGAGTGCCGTCGACGCCGAACAGCAAGAAGTGTGGCTCGGACACGTCGCGGTACTGTGGCAAGAGCTCAACGTTACGTGCGAAGGGCACGAGTGGCTGCCCCTGCTCAACCAATTCGTCCAAGTCTCGTTTCGAGGCATCGCGCGCAAGATGCCGCGTGACTTCGCGCCCCCTCTGGCGGCGGACGCCGCGTCCTGGCACCGGGTGTTCGAGCACTCGGTTCGCCTGTTGGCCACGTCGAAAACACCGCCAGGCCACGCGAGTGAGGTCGAGCTGTGTTTCGATGGCATGTTGAGCCAGTACGCCACTGTCTTTGCCAAACGCATCAGCAAGACCAATCGCACAATCCTGCAGGGTCAGCTGGATCAGCTCGAGCAAGCGCGCCAGTGCCTGCAATCGGAACTCCTGCTGGTTGGAGCGATCGACTGGCAGACCGACGCCTCCGCCGCCCCCCTGTTGCTGGATCTCCTCGCAGAGATCTCGTTGCTCGCGATGAGCACTGCCGACGTAGCTCAGGCGCTCTTGCCCGAAGGGCGCAGCGAGGTGCTCTCCGTCCGCCAACTGCTCGGCTTCTGGGCACGCCGCGCCGGCTGGTTCAACGCTGGCTTGTTGCGCCTGGCACCCAACGCGCTTCCGCGCGCGCCCATTGCGCCACCTCCGAATGGCAACGCGGTTCCTGCTCCGCACGGCTGCGACGAGTTCGCCGTTCTGGTCGCAGACCAGGGCGTGCGGCGCTGGTTGTTCGCCGCCGAAAGCGCTTGCCCCGCCCTGTCCGTGTCGGGCCTGGCTACTGACCTCACACATCTTCGCTCGCAATGGCAAACGGGCGCAGGCGTCGAAGACGCAACCACGACGCCACAACTGATGTCGGTTTGCGAGCCCAGCGCGATGTGCCGCGTGATGTGCTGGGAGATCCCGTCGGGTTACTTCAAGACCTCGACCAACCCGGCGGCGCTGGCGCCGGACGCCGCGATGGTGCGCCTGTGCGACGACATCCTCACGAGCCAACGACCCGGCGCGGTGATAGCACTGTTCGACCAAGTGCAGTTGCTCAGTCGTCCCACTGCAGACGCCAACGGCGCGTACGTCAATGCAGCAACCAAACTGGCGCAGCACATGCGTCAAGCAGGCGTCTCGTACGACGGTGTGCACTGGTTCCTGGTGTTTGACGGGGTGGCGACGCCCACGGCAACCATGAACGCGCAACTCGATCCACAATTGGCATCGGACTACGAGTCGGCCCTGCGCGGCGCGGCGGCTGAGGGCTTGATATCGACGGTTGGCAACAGTGCTGACGCGTTCATCAGCGGCGCGCTCGCCCACCCACTGTGCCTCGGTTCTCTGGCGTTCGCCCACCGCGTTGCACAGGACTTGACGAGCGTCTCGCCATTGCTCAACGCACTAGCGCACTACGGCTTCACCCGCGTCAGCATCGCGTACACCAAGTCCACACCAACCGAAGCGGCGGGCTGGCCATCATTCTCGCGCCTGTGGGCAGACATTCGTGGGGCCCTTGCCAGCAACTCGTTCTTCCATCGCAAAGCGTTCCTCGAGCAAGAGTTCGTCGGACAACTTGCCGATCACACTTCCGCCCGTGGACAAGCAGGCGGAATCGGGCACTCGTTGCCGGTCGGCTTGACGGAGCTCGCGAACGCGTCTCGAGGCACGACTCGGCACAGCGACGAGAGTATGAGCGCGCTGTGGCAAGACTTGTCGGCGCGCGTCGGGCAAGAAACCTTCTCGCCCTCTCATTTCGAGAGCCTGTGGGTCGCTGGAGAAGCAGCGCGCACGAGCCAGCGGGCCGTGGCAACGGCACAACTGGACTGGCTGTTGAGGATTCTCGCAACGTTGCTGGCAGAGCTCGGCATTCCCGACCAACCACTGTCGAACTTCAGCTGGTCTGCCGAACGCGCCCCGACGTCGGATGCGGCACCGACCGACGAACAGTGGCAGAAACTCGTGGGCCTCGCCACCAAGCCGCAGCCCGTACGCCCCGAAGACGACGAGTTGTTGTCGCTCGCCCAATTTCACGCGGGCTATCACCCGGTGCACGGCTCACTGAGTCATTACTGCCTGCTCAAGGACTTCGGCCCCGAAACGGCCACGGCTTCCATCCTCTACGAGCACGGTGCCACGCCGCTGACTCGTCTGTTGATCAATCCCTCTGTCGAACTCGACAACAAGACACGGCTAGTGATGAGCCTGCGCGGCTACGCGGCCGCTGCATGGCGCGCCAAGCTGGCCTTCTTCCGCGGTGAACGCAACGACTTGAAATACGCCGTGCTCGGCCAAGTCTGGCGCGACGTGCTGATCGCCGATCTGCTGCTGATCCACCTGGTGCGACTGAGCGCCAGGGCGGGTATGGCGCTCGCGGCGGGTGGAAGCCCCACATCGAGCAAGTGGCACTTCCGTCGCTCGCAGTTGCTGCGCCTGCTCGACACTGGAGGCTGGAATGCCGAGAAAGCCAGCGAAGATCCTCTGGTGTTCCACGCGGCTCTCGAACGACTGATTGATCTGTGGAAGGAGTTCTACAAGAACCGCGGCCCTCATCGCACCAAGCAGCGCAAAGCCCGCGCAGACTCGCTCAAGGAGGAGTACGAGCAGTTGCGCAAACCGATGACGGTGCCGGCCATTCACGCGGACCTGACCACAGACAAGGCCCAAGACCTGGAACGGAGCGCGTACCTGGCGGCGTACACCGTCGAACTCATTGCGCGGATCCCTCAACACGTCGCGGGCGCGAGCAGCGAGGCGGGCGCCGCCGACGGCGTCGACATCGAAGACTACTGCGCCAAAGCCAAGACGCTCATCGAGCATTACACGGTACACAAGGGTCGCTACTTGGTGCGCGCCGCGGCTCACCAGCTCGAAAGCGCGCAGTGGCTCAAAGGTTACGGACCACAAATCGAATTGGTCGGGCGAGACGTCCTGGCCGCGCCGCAGGTCGCGCCGGGTCAGCTCGCTCAACGGATCTCCAGTGCGGTCAGCTGGGCGATTCAACAAGAAGAGTCGCGCATCATCACGACCGGCCCGAGCGCGCCGCCGTCGCACCGATCGCAACCGCCGGTGCCCCCGTCACGGCGCCCGCTGCCCCCGCCCCGCTACGTCCGTTAGCGGCGAGCAAGGCGAGCAGGGCATCCGACCGCTGGAGCGCGGACCACAGCGGGGCCGGCATCGCGCACGACTGCAAGCGGCCGAGCGCGAAATCGGGCGCTGCGGGGCGAACCTCGTCGTCCTTTACGTCGCGCGACGGCCCACTATCATGCGCGCAGACCCATGAAGTCGACGCCCCGCATCTCCCTGTTGTCCGTGCTGGCCATCACCGCGTACACCTTGACCGCGGTCGCCAGCCCGGGGTCCCTCAACGGCGTGCCGCAGATCATCGCGGAGAAGTACCAGCGCTCGAAGACGCCGGGCGTCATCCGCATCGCCAACACCGTTCCGCGCAGCAACTGCGGGCAGAAGTTTGGCGCGGAAAAGTGCCGTCTGAACGACTTCAGTCCGGTCAGCGACGACGGGCGCGTCTCGGAAGATTCGTCGCGAGCGCTCAAGCGGGTCCTGAACTTCCCGCTCGATCAGACCAAAGCCGACGAGATCCCCCTTCCGGAGTTGCTGGTCAAGTTGCTGGTCAACCTCAGTGACACCTTCGAGGGCGCACAGCTATGCGTCGTGAGCGGTTTTCGTTGCTTCGAGAGCGCCGGCAAGAAGTGCAGCGTGTTCCAGAAGCAATCGTCACGACACCTCACCGGCGAAGCAGCCGACGTGGTGTTGCTCGGGATCGATCCCGTGGACGTCGCGTCGTATGCGCTGTTCCTCAACAGCACGCACCCTGAGTTCAAGGACCGCCTCGGGGTGGGCTATTACCCCAACCAGGAACACGTCCACGTCGACGTACGTGACCAGGGTAAGTACTGGGTCGACTACTCGTCGGGTGGCGAAGCACCGGCGTACGACTCGAGTCACCCCGCCCCTGCAGAAGCGCATCGTTTGCACTACGATCCGCGCATCGCGCCGCCGCATCCGGGCGGGCAGTGTCCGGTGCTCGAAGAGCAGAAATTCGCTCGCGAAGAAGGTGAGGGAGACAACGTCGGTACGACGCCCGTTCAACAGTGGCGCAACGTGCTGTACACGGAGCCACCGCTGCGCGGCAGTCCCGGTTCACGACGCATGTTCCAACACAAGAAGGTCAGTTTCGCTCCACTGCCCGAACTCGCAGACCTCAAGGCCTTCCGATGACCCGCCCGCATGTCTTGCTTCTCCGGCAACTGGTCCTCGTCTGCGGCCTGATACTCCCGCTCACCGCGCACGCTCGCGAATGTGATCAACAGATCGACGCACGTTTCAGCGAATCGAAGTTCCGCAAGGCGGTTGCCGAGAAGCTGTTGTGTGAAGTCGAGCGTCAGCGCCCCGGCTATCTCGAGGCTGTGATCGAGCTGACGGAGTACTACTTCGAAAACAGCACCAACCCATCTTGCGAGATTCTGGTCGCCAATGCCAACGCGCACATCGAGCTCGCTCAACAGCTCCAAGAGAAGACGGTTCTGAGCGCAGACGAACGCGACGAGCTCGAAAACCACTGGCGGGATGCCTGGGACATGCTTTCAGGCATCTCCTACGCGTGGATCCAGTCGACCGGTGCCGAAGAACTGCCGGGGGACGATGGCAGCAGCGGCAAAGCGAAGAGTGCGAGCAAGCAGGCTGCCATGAACGATGCGGCGTTCGATCGCTGTGTGCGCCCTGCACGTGAGCTGCTCGGTGAGTATCCCTCGGTCACCATCACCGTCGAACCCGAAGACATCGACGGGTACGAACTGCGCTGGAACGGGACACGCCGCACCGCGAGTTTGCCGCGAATCATGCCCGCCGATCACCACCGCTTGGACATCGTGCCCCCGCGCGGCTACAAGACAACGGTCACCATCGACGGCAAACTGAAGAAGAACGCGATCGAAGGTGAGGTCACCGTTTACCCGTCGGCGAGCTATCACGATCCGGTCCCAATCCATCAAATCCGCATCAAGTTCATGCCGCTCGTCGTCGACGACAAGCCCTTGGCCCCGGGGGCCGCCCCCCCCGAAGAAGACGACGAGGGCGACGGCGACGGCAAGAGCGTGTTTCACCCGACGTGGTTTTGGACTGGAGTCGGACTCAGCGTCGCAGGGGGCATCGGCTTGGGCGTCTCGCTAGCTAACGCCTCAACCCACGAGGATCGTGGCAATCGCCTCTACGATCCGGCAGTGTGCAATCCCGTAACGCCAGCTTGTCCCCAGGACGACATCCTCGACGCCTACGATTCGGCCGACGCTTGGCGCATGTGGGGTGGCGGCATTTCCGGCGTCGTCCTCGGTGCCGGAGTGATCAGCATCGTGACCTCGTTCTTCGTGTCACCAGACGACGACGAACAGCCTCGCAAGACAGACGAAGAGGACGGCGAGGACGACGATTGGGACAGCGGAATGATCTACCCGTTGCTTGCTCCCAACGCCGCTGGCATCGGCGTCTTCGGACGCTTCTGACGTCGTAATTCTCAGAAGCGCCCGGCGGCAGTCACCCCGTACGCGCCGGGGCCCAGCGTCGGATACAGCTGCAACGACGCCGACTCTTCTTCACCGTTGCTGTCGTCGTCGTCGAACACCAAGGCGCCGACCGCGACGGCGGTACCAATCCCGCCCAGCACGAGACCCGTCACAGTCCAGATCTTCGCCGAATCGGCTTCGTCCCAAGCGTCGGTGATTCGCTGGCGGGTATCGGCGTCACACCGCGCGTCGCCAGCGCGGCAGTTGTTGTCGGCGTACAGGTTGGTTCCGCGCGTATCGGCCGGGCTCTGAAAACCGAAGTAGCTCACGGTCGACAGCAGTAGGCCACCCGCGGCACCGCCCGCACCGACCCAGAACAAAGTGGGCAAACCCGACGATTCGACGTCCGCGTCCCGGATCTCGGCGTGAGGCAAACTCACCACCAACGACGCTCGCCCCCAATCCTGTCCCTTGGGACACTCCAAAGGCACGACATAGCGGAGATTTCGACCACCCTTGCCGGTCGGCAACAATTGCCGACCATCAATCGCGACGTCGACGCTGGTATCCTCTTCGAGCTCGACTTCCAGCGCGTGGCGCCCGCCCGCGACACGGACGGCTCCCGACGGAAGGGGCATGGAGCTTGCGCCATGCAGCACCAGCACCGCGCGTCGTTCTGGATCTTGCTCGGTTTCGTTGTTCACACGCAACGTGAACACGCAGCGGCGAACGACGGATACGTTGAGCGACAGGTCGCGCGTCGACCCATCCGGCGCTGGGTTGAGCTCGAAGGAGAAGCGATTACCCCCGCCACCGAGTGGAAGCTCGGTGCCATCGAGGGACGGCTTGAGCACGAGCTTCTCGTCCCGTCGCAGACCGGAGACTTCGACCGTCATTTCGTGGTTGCCAGCAACGAATGGATCACCACGGTCCGACGTATCGAGACTCGTACGCACGGTGTGACCGTCGATGAGCAGCGTGAGGTTCTGCTCGACGCGGTAGGCATCGCCCGTGAGGCGCACGCGCAAGAAGACGCCATGCTTCGCAACCACCTCGGTGACCTTTGCCTTGAGCAAACGCGCCAACTGCCGACATTCCAGCGGCAGCAGCTCGACGTCGTAGTCCTTGAGGTCGTTGTACAGCGGCAGTGCCTTCTGCCATTCGTGGTCCTTGGGTACCGTCACCCACTTCGTGCCTTGAACCGAGATCCCAGCCGCTTTCGCCGCCGTGCGCAGTCCGCGGCACGTCGCCGCAGAAGCCGTCCCCGCCCAGGCCGCAAACAACGAGAATACACCAATGACTATCAATACTTGTCGGAAGGCCCGCGAGGGCCGGGAGAGCACGCGCTGCATGAAGCCTCGACCATACAAGGCCGGCCCGCAATACGGAAGGGTCAAGCGTCCAGAGCAGTGGACGTGTTTGACGATAGCGAACCGCACCTGATCGCAGCCGAATTACGACACGACGATTGAATGCCATGGCGCGACGCACGTCGTACGCCCGTCGACACGTCATCTCAGGGAACGGCCGCAGCCGACACAGTGACCGCGCTGCGATGATCTCACGGCGTGGGACGGTAGTTCTCACCGATCAGGCCCAGTCGACGAATTCGACCCATCGAGCAGCGCTCTTCGAGTGTAGGGGTCGAGACGCGAGAAGCCGCGAATCGGCGCGTCTCGACTCTCGAGTTCAATCAACGATCCACGCCGAAGCTGCGCGTCCCATCCGAGATCGCTTGTGCTGCTGGAAGTTGCATGACTTCGCTAGTTCACTCACGGCGCGCGGGCACAACGGCCGCCATTGCGCTCCGTCCACTCGGCGGGGTGCTGACTGAACCCAAACGTGTTGTAGAGAAAGCCCGCTGGCGCGTCGAACGAGCCACCTCGAACCATCACGTCCGTGGTCCCTCCGCCACTCGGCTGATAGATGCAGTCATTGCACGTCCCACTCTGCGGTGCAGATGCCTGATCGAGTACCCATTCTTCCACGTTGCCGGCCATGTCCGCATGACCCCAATAACCGTTGCCGGCAGACTTCGAACCAACGAATATCATGTCGGCCACCGAACAATCGCCCGCCGACGATCCGTCGGCGGTACACGCGTAGGCAGCATTGCTCGAGGAGATGGTTGTCGAAGTCGAGGGAACCGACCATGGGTACTGCCGTTGCCCATTCGTTCCTCCACCCCCCATCGCCGCGTATGTCCACTCCGATTCACTCGGCAAGAACCCGCCATCCCACATGCAGAAGGCGTACGCCGTATACCAATTGATGCAATTCATTGGGCGTCGCTCGTTGCTCCCGGCATTAGCCGTCCAGGTCGCAAGATCTTCATCGCATTGCAGGATGTTGTCTGCCAACTGAACGTTGGCCACCCAAAACCCGTTCCATCCGGTTTCGTATCCGCTCGCGCCACTCCGAACTAGGCCATCACCGGAGTTGAGGTGGGTGTGCTTGCCGAAGTTGGTGTTGGGCGGCGTCCACCCCCCGTCCCAAGCCGCCTTGAACTTGCGGAAGCGCCCAACCGTGATCTCGTACTTGTCGAGCACGAAGTCGCTGATCGTGGCTGGCGCCGACGAATTGTTCCATCGGTTGAAGCTCCCACCCTCCACGGCGAGGCTAGCACAGCACGACTCGTTGCCACTGGGGCCACAGTTGGCCGCCAACCCTTCGCAACTGGGAAACGCTTTGCAGGTCTGGTTCGTCGTGGCAGTACCGGCCTGGGCAACGACCTCACCCTTTGCCGCCAGACACTGCGTCCAGGGAGTGCACTGCGGAGCATTGGTCGTCGAAGAGTAACCGTTGGTACAATCGTCGCAGGTTTGATCGGTTGTTGAGGTTCCCGCTTGTGAAATGTACTTCCCCGCGGGGCAGGGGGTGTAGGACACGCAACTCCCGCCGGACAGATAGCTCCCTGACGGACAACTCTGGCAAGTCCCCGACTGACACAGCTGCCCCATCCCGCATCCCGCCTGGTCCTGCCACTGACCGGCGTTGGTGCACAACTGTGGGGTCCCGTTGGGTGCACATTGCTTCGCCCCGGGAGTGCACGCTCCACCGCACGTCCCCCCCGGCGTGCAGATGAAAGGACAACTCTGCGCCGTCCCCCACGTGCCACTCGCAGTGCAGGTCTGGTATCCAGTGCTTGGACTCCCAGACGCGCATTGGGTATCGCCTTCGACGCACTGACACGACGGGTCCAACGGGGAGTTGGGAGTGCCGTCGCAGTTGGCATCGTCCGCAGTTCCACAGCCATCGTACTGCGCTGGCGGAATACCGCAGGTGCCCCAGGTTCCGTCGGCGCCGCAAGTCTGACTGCCCGTGGCACACGGACCCATGAGACCGGCCTGCGTGCAAGGACGAGTGTCCCCCTGTTCACACGGGCAGTTCTCGTTCTCGTTGCCGTTGCAGTTGTCGTCGTTGCCCGGAACGCAAGTGTCCATCGCCGACGGCTGAATGTCGCAAGCGCTCCACTTGCCGCTCTGGCAAGTCTGAGTACCCGCAGCGCACTTCCCGAAGAGCCCGCCCTCGTCGCAGCTCTGCGTCGCGCCGTCGATGCAGTCGCAGCCGTCGTTGGGAGTGCCACTGCAGTCGTCATCGTTGTCGAGTTCGCAGGTATCTGCGCTCGCCGGCGACGCGCCAACACAGTCACCCCACACGCCGGCGGCGGTACACGACTGCTCACCAGCCTCGCAGGCTCCAAGTAGACCCGTCTGGCAATCCCGTGTGTCGCCAGCCGAACACTCGTCTGCCGGACCCGGACCGGGGTTGGGGCCAGGGCCGGGCCCCGGATTGGGCTGGAGGCTTCCCGCATCACTGCCAACACTACCCGAAGGTGCTGGGCTATCGGGTCCGTCATCGGTGGCATCAGGGGACGGGCGGGGGCCGCTCGGCCCGGGGTCATCCGTCGACATTGGACCGCCGTCCTGGTTCGACATTCCACCCGCTCCAGTCGTATCGGAAGGCGTCCCTGACGGACTCGGTCCAGGATCGTTGAATGGGTCGTCCGCCTGTCCGCCGTCGGTCTTCGGGTTATCGCCCGGGTTAACGTCCGTATCATCGCTCGCTCCGCTGTCGGAGTCGTCCGCCGAGTCGTCCGTTTCCGCTTTGAAATCAGGTCTTTCTGAACCACAAGCGATGGTGAATGCGATACAACAAGCCGTGCCGAGGAATAGACGCGCGCGCATGGTCTACCGACTATCCCGCGGGTCCCCAGGGCGCAAGCGGTTACAACCAGTTCACCCGCCGTTTAACGTGGAGGCACTCCACTTGTTCCGTCGTTGGGCACCGCGGATGGAGTCGTTCATAGCTTGGATCAGTCAAGCCCAATGTTTGTGAGCGCGTCACCCAACGGGGGTTCGAAAGACCGACCGACGATCGTGCTCGCCCATTCAGTCGCGGGCGGTTGTCCCGCCAACCGCCCCTTCTCGAACTCACACACAGCAGGGTTCGCTCCCGCCAGAGACGGATCGATGCCGACGCGACGCAAGCCGAGATCGCGCACGGGTCTTGGGCCGTCCAGATCCGACGGGTTCCGGGAGGGCGCCGAACCAATGAGCGTTCGCGATTCGCGAACGCTCCCGATCCCAATTGGCGCGCGACACCTGTGAACCCGCTTCACTCCACTTGCGCGTTCTCCGGACGCGTCGCCTCGATGTTCACCCTATACAGCGACTCGGAACACCGCGGGACGCTCGCAATCGTACCGCGCCCCGAAGTAGGGCGTCGACTCGGGCGCGTCGCGTCTCGCCGGATTCCAGCAGGGGAGCGACGAGCGAAGAACCGGTGCGGCACGCGGTCCTGTTGGGGGGTTCGGCGGCGGGCCACGCTTGTTTGTACGTTGCTGCAACTGCAATTCGGTTGTAATAGCGACAGATGTTTGCTAGGAGGTGCGGCAACC
>QJWJ01000318.1 GCA_003235365.1 Deltaproteobacteria bacterium | reverse complement strand
ACCGACTGGACCTGGGCGGATCCGGTCGACTCGATGCAGTGGGACTTGATGATTGAGCGCGACGTACCGCAGCAGCCACCGGGTTCACCAGATACGGGCTACTACTGGCAGCAACACATCAATTTCGTACAGGGGGTTGCCGGGCGGTTGGGCCTGCAAGCAGGTGGTGTCTATCAAGTCGACGATCCACCCGTGTTCGAACTGACCAAGATTGCCGTGTTCTGGCTATCGGGGCCGCCCTTGGATGCAGAACTCGGCGACATCGATTTCCCGGACGCGCGCATCGATGACATCACAGCCGTGGGCGCCACCTGGACCACCATTCACGCGCGCTTCGATTGGCAACCCTGCCACGTCTATCGACTGCGCTTCGCACCAGCCGGCGACGATCCAGAACGGGAAGGGATCTGGTACGGCGCATGGATCACCGACCTGACCAATGACGACGAAGTGTTCTTGGGCAGGATGTTGTTGGCCGACGAAGTCGGTTTGCTCTCGCCGTTTACGACGTCGAGTACTGCACCGTTCAGTTTCGACACGCTCGATGCTTGCACTGACGTCTATCCGATGTCTGCAATCTTCGGCGCGCCGAGTACGGTCGATGGAAGTCACGCAGAGCTCAGGTCGAACCGCTTCGTGACCCCTCTGCGCTGCGGCACATCTCGTTTCACCGAGTTCCCGGGCGCGGTCCGCCACGAAGCGGGGCAATCCCCCTGATGGCGTGATGGCGGCTCCATCCGTGCCTCAGAATCAGAAACGCACTCCCAATCCGAGCCTGCCGGTGAACATGGCCAACGGCACCTCGTGAACGGGGACCTGCGGGTTGTCGAACGTGAACCGGTATCGGGTGAGCGGAACGAGTACCCCAGCATCAGCAGACAAGAACCAGCGACGCTCGACGGGTGCCTCCAAACGAAGCATCAGTTCACCCGCCGCCCAGAGGCTGTCACTCGACTCGGGATGATCGATGTCGGTCCCCGACGCGGTCACTAGCCCCAATTCCGCAACGGCGCACGCCGAGACTCGAAGCACATCACCGAGGACGGCCGCGAGTGGGCAGAAGTTCGGACGCAGGAGGATGAATCGAAAGTCAGCGCTCGCACCGCGCACGCTCTGGGTCAACGACTTGAGGTAGTCGACCTCGACCCCGAAGCTCCACTGAGACGCCAACGGCCTCCCCGCAATCGCCAGCGCGCCACCCAATGTCGGCCTCGGGCCCATACCCGTCGCTGCTCGCAACCCGAGAGACGGTGATACCTCCCAGACCGGTTCCATGAGAGCAAACAAGTCGATCGGCGCGTGAGGTTCCTCGTCTTGCACGGGCTCGTCGTGAACCACCCTCTCGAGTTTCTGGCGCGGCGCGAGTTCCGCACGTGGATCGATCGCCAGTGCACTTGCCAACGCCAAAACCAACGCCACTTCCGAACAGGCGGTCCCGCTGACCTGGCGGGCGACGGTGGCCCCATTCTCCTCGCGGATCACGAAGCGCCCAACGACGAGACCATCGCGGCCGCGTTCGATTCGCACTTCGAACAATCGCGCGTCTTCACCCGGTTTTGCCAAACGTGCGCTCGAGGTTCTCTCGAACACCTGCCGCTGGAACTCGTCGAAGCTCGGACAACGACTTGGAGCACTGTACGAGATACGAATCGGCTCGACGTCGGCCCTACCCCTCCCGGCCCAAAACAACAGGAGCCCAATCACGAGCACGAACCGCAAGACAGCCACCTGTCGGGGGACACTATCAGCTCACGCCGCGGCGGCCCAGTGCGCTTGGAAGCGTTTCTGGCGCACCGTCGGGCCGCCCATGCTTGGCCGCTCCAATGCCGGCCGCGCGCTGTCCGACACCCAAGGCCCACACCCTCGAGACGTCTCACGGGGTCACCCCGGCTGCGGACTCGGCCGAAAGTTCGAGGACGCCTCCGGCTCGGTCTCGTCGAGCAAGAACAGCTGCATGTTCGCCACGACCAGGCGTTCCGCGGGCTGGCTTGCTGCAATGATGCTGCGCAGCTGACTGAAGTAGTCACGTTGCAGCTGGCGCAACTTCTCCAAGTCGCGCTCAGACACCGTGAACAGGTTGAATGCGAAGTTGCCCGGCTTCTCAGCGGCGAGCTGCTGCGTCGCGCGGTGCGCGCACCAGTGGGCAAGCTTGCGCGCCGTTCGCGGTTCGAGGCCCGTGTCGATGGTCGCCGCAGCGCGAACCTGCCAACGCCGCTGGTTCCAGCGGATCTGCCGAGCGCGAGACAGCAGCGTCAGACAGCGCTGCTCCTCATCCTCGGTAATGCCGACCCGCGCCGCAATCCACCCCGGCTGATGGCGCGGCAGGTTGCGATACGCGGTCAGTTCGAGCGCTCGCAGCACCGCGTGTGACCAGGGGGCGTCGTCGACGGTCTCACGCGAAGCTTGTAACGCTATCCAATGCCGCTTCACGGCACGCAACTCGGTGGGATCGACAAAACATGCGATGAAGTCGAGACTGCGCAGCGTGCAGACCTCCACGAAAAGAAGCAGCTCGGGCAACCGCGGTTGAGTCGTTCCTTTGAGCCAACGAGTTACCGCATAGCGATCCCGCTTCATCTTGCGGGCAACCTCCGCGACGGTGTTGCGACCGCGCAGCTCGTCGAGCCAACGCGCGATCACGAGTGGATCGGTGAAGTCCTGGTCCGTCACCCATGCGGGGGGACGACGGTGGAAACGCGCAATGGCGTGCCCGGGCTCGATACCCACCCGTTGGGCCAATCCCATCGCCTTGGCCGCAGTGGGGTGCGCACGCCCGGCTTCCCACAAGTAGACGACGTTGCTCGAATAGCCCAAACGTCGACTCAGGGCGGGCTGCGAGCGCTTTCCCCGCAATGCGCGAACCAGCTGAGAAGCTGCGGATTCGTAGTTCATGTATCGAATTACTGCACGTTGATCAGCGAAATGCCCACACGAAATGTGCAGTTATTGACTAGACCGGTGTTGGCCTCGGCCCCCATAATCCCTTCGTGCCGCCAATTGACCCGCTCTACGCACCGAGGACACGAGCCATGACCCGCTACACGTTCATTCCCATCGCCATCGTGGCGCTAGCCTGCAGGACCGAGTCCGGGAGCGACAATCTACTGCCCGCATCTACCGGCGCGGACGACTTCAGTGGCGGACAAACCGGCGGCGAGGTGGGCGGCGAGGATGATGGTGTGGGAACCGTCGGTGGTTCCGAGCAGTGCGAGGAAGAGCCAGAAGACCTCCCAGATGGCTCCGCGCAGACGAGCCTCGGATTTTCCGCTGAGCAGATCCTCGAGTTTGCCGCCGGCTCTCACGAAGCGGCCCTGCGATGGAACGAGGTCGAGGCGTTCACTCTGTCGGGTGAGGTGCCGGTGCGCGTAACCCCCGAGTCGGGCACGACGAAGATCACCGTCGACGTGACGAGCGCCGGTGGGATGCGCCTCGTCCGTTCGATGCCTGCTCAAAGCAACGGTTCGGGGCAGGGCTTGTTGGGTGGGGTCGCCACTTCTTGCCGCGACCGCCTCGAAATCGACGTCGACGTCGACGTCACGACCGAAGGAGGAGCTCTCGCTGAACACTTCCAAGGCGTGTTGTTGGCGGATTCGTCATGGCTTGCTCGGTTGAGCTTGCCCTTCGAAATCGATGCCCTCAGCGGCAGCTTGAACGTCGACCTCTCCAACGTGCCCAATGCCGCCTTGAAGCAATTGTCCATCGACATGCAGCTGGGGTCGGGCGATTTGTTTACCGGAACCGTCGGCGGGATCATCGAGCAGAACAACGGTCAAGTCGCTTCCGCGGGACCGGCGCAACTGGCGACGTGGGGGGACAACCCCTGCCAAACCTATCAGACGCCGGTGCCGCTCGACGCGGCGCTCGGGGAGTTCACGCCACGCGACATGCTCTCGAGCGTCAACGACGACAGCCCTCTCGAGCTGACCTGGTCGGACGGCACTCACACCGAGCTGAGCATGCAGGTGGCGACACAGGCGCTGATGGCGTGCAGTGATACTTTCTCGGGTCAGGTTTCCCTGCCCGCGGAACTCACGGCGACTACAGCCGACGGACGCATGGACTCGCTGCTCGTCGTCGATCTGTTGGGCACGCCCGACGGCGACGGCGGCTTGCAAGACGTTCAAACCGTGTTCAACAACTACTTCGGACGTGCGGTGGCACCGGCTCAGTTTGCCGACGAATTTGGCATCGAGGGTGTCGACGTCAGCGGCTTCGACAGCGTCACCATCAGCTTTGGCACGGTGTACGACCTCGCGGGCGACACCCCACCCAGCGGAAAGCTCGAAATCCTCGGGCTCAGCGACGCCGTCTGTCCCCCCGTACCTGCGCAGCCAGCCGACGACGAGGGCGCGGGGAGTGCTCCGGGGTGTGCGGGCACGGAAGCCACGGTCGTCGAGACCGCGACCTGGTAGCGCGAAACGTCTGCCTGAGCCGTCCCGAGTCACTGCGGCGAGTGGTCGCCGTCGAGTCGGGGCTTGCATTGCGGCCCGATGACCATCCGTCCCGACGCCGCAGTGCTCGGCGCGGGCGATGTCGCTAACGGGTTCGGCCGCATGCTGCCATACTGCCGCGGACCGATGGCTAAGACGGAAAAACGACTCACCAAAAGACAGCGCAAAGAACTGTACGGAAAGGGCCCCAGCGGGACCCCCAAGAGCTCGGGAAGTGGACACATCCACTGCGTCGCGTGCGGTCGCCACATCGACCCGGGTGAATTCACTCGAGCCGTGCCGAGCGCCGCTTGGCTGACGTGCCAGCACGGGTCGCGCTTCGCATCCTGCACGACCTGCACCATCGAAACTCAGGCGCGGCTCGACGAGCACGACCGAACCGGGCAGCCACCGCGCGTCACACCCGCTTGGCATTGACGGACGGGCAGCGCCGAGCGGGCGCCACACGGCTCACCTCGAATCCGGCTCTTGCCAATATCCGAGCCGCTCGACGTGCTCGCGCGCTTGCTCGCTCTGGGTGAACACGAGCCATGGTACTGCCGCCTGATCGCAAGCGGCCTCGGCAACGGCGCGGCGCGCCGGATCACCGACGTCTCTGATGTAGATGGCGACGACGCGCTGTGGGTAGCGCTTGCTCAACGCCGCGTAGATTTCCGCGTCGCGTTGTCCGCTGTCGCCAATACAGATGAAGCGCATCTCCGGGTACATGTCGAATATCTCGCACATACGCCGGAACTTGTGCCCCTTGCGTCGCTCGGCGCCGCGCCGCAGCCCCACGTCGCGCAACACCAACGGACCCAGCGGCAGCCCCTGATGTTGAATGAACCCGCGCAACAGAGGAAACAAGTTCCAAGCACTGCGTGAGACGTAGAATGCCGGAGCCCCCGTCTTCTTGACGATGCCGTTGAGCCAACGCGTCGTCCCATCGTAGCCGAGACGTGTCAGCGCGTTTCCAAACACCGACAGCGCAACCATTCTCGTGATGTCCTGAACGTGCGTCTGCAGAATGGTGTCATCGATGTCGCTGATGATCCCCATCGTCACGTCCGGAGAGGGGACCATCAGCTTCGTCTCGATGGATGTCGTGGAGTCACTCTTCTGATCGCGGAGCTGAAACGCAATCCGCGGCCAGCCACAGTCAAGCGTTGGCGCGGAGAACTGCACGTCGATGTAGCCCTCTTCGTCGGCCTCGACCGTCACCGTGCTTCCGCCACAACTGATTTGGACGCGCGTCCCGGGGAGTTCTTGAGTGCGCCATTGATGGTAAGAACGAATGAAATTCGTCCAAACCGAGTCCTCGACGGACGGCGGCTGCTGTGCGGACGCCTCCAACGCACGAGCGAAGATCCGTGCCTCTCCTCGGAACGAACCGTATCCAATGAACGGAACGATCGTGGGCGAGCCAGCCGGGCCCATCACCTGCCGGCGAGCCCGACGTGTCTTGGCCAACGCCCGCATCAACCTTCGCCCCGGGGTACGCGTGTACTCCTGGACGAGGCCCCAGCGTTGGCTCGGAGGCGACGACTCCTGCGTCGGAATTGCAGTGACTCGCTCGTCGTCTGTCGGGTCTTTCCCCGCCATGGCCCGAGCAGCCTACACCAGGCTTCCGCGGGACGGGGACAGGTTTTCCGCGGCAGCTCGCGTCTCCACGCGTTGCTTCGCCGGATGATGGGACGAAACTCGGCAGCCGTTCAACCCAGCCGCAAACCAGGCCCGCCCCTCGGCATGACCGCGACGTCCGTCACGCTCGACGTCGCCGGCGCAACCGGGACGCGCCGAGCATCGCAATGCCCACGGCGTAGCCAAACCAGCCCACGGCGGAGCGTTGCGGCGCGCCGACACTGGCGACGGCACAGCCACTGTCCTTCTCGTCCGTGTCCGTCACGGCGACCGTCGACTGTCGGTCAACGGGTGGTTCGTCGTTCTCGCTCCCGTCGTCGTCGGTGGCAGCAGGCTGTGCTCCAGCATCGGCGGAGTTCACGTTGCCTCCGTCGTCGGGCTTGGTCGGGTCATCGTCGACGCCAGCGGGGGGCATCTGCTCGAGCATCCCCTGGATCTCGGGGCGATTGTCCATGATCACTTCGCCCTCCTCGGAACTGCCGAGCTGGGCGATGGTCGCCGCCGCGGGCAAGTCATCGACTTCAGCAAGCCAGTTGCCTTCACCCATACCCGAAACGGTATTGCCGTCAGGCAGCGAGATGGTCCAGGGCGCCTCCCAATAGTACGGGTGTTCGGAATCGCACTCGTACTTGATGGTCGCCGTGTGCACGTTCGACACCTCATCCAAGTCCGGGTTGAAGACGAACGACGGATCGAGGACCATCTCTTCCGGGGAGAGCGTCGTGTACAGCCGGCTCAGGTACGGAAAGGAGTCGACCAACTCTTGCGCCTGTTGGAGCGGCTTGACGACATCTTCGTCGAGGGTGTCCAGAAAGACTTGCTTGTCGACTTCGACCCCCTCGTAGCCGCGTGGATTACTGGCAAATTCGTCGATGGTCACCCCCTGCGGCAACGTCGTGGCGGCCTCGACCGCACGTCGGAATCCCTCGTAGGTGCGAAACGGCCAACGCGCCTCCATCATCAGGTCGATGCCGTCCCCGTCGAACTGCTGCAGCTCGGCCCAGCGCGTTGCCATTTCGTCGGTCCAAATCGCATCACCGACGTCGTCGGTCGCGCCCGCGTACTCCGTGACGAAACCATGCCCCCCTGCCTCGTCGGCGGCAGCAGAGACGACCTCATCGTAGTTCGACTGCCACGAGAACCAATTGATGCGACTCTCGTTGAGCTCCAGGCTCAGATAGTTGTCCGAAACCGCGCGCTCTTCACCCAAAACGAATACGCGTATGCCCATGTCGTCGGCGGCAGCAACCTGCGTGGGACGAATCGGAATACTGGGCTGAGTGCCTTCGTAGGTGAGCATGACCGGACGAATCGAGCCCACGTCGTTGCCCTTGGTCAGGCGAAACGCGACCAGGTTCAAGCCTTCGGCGAGATACGGTCGCAGCACGTCGGCACCAATGTCACCGACGTCGTATCCCGCTTCGACGAGCCAATCGACGGCCACCTGCGCCGGTTCTTCGAGCCCGGGGTCGGCGCTGATGATCACGTAGTCGTAGGGGCCCGCCGTCCCCTGATCCAGCACCTCGATTCCGTCGGGGCCGCTTGGAGCGGGAGAGGCCGGGGCGATGTCGTCGCCCGCGAAGTCGGCCTCCTCGAGTTCCGGGAATTGGCATTCGCCGTACTCGTACTCGAGATAGTACTGCGGGCTCGTCGCGGTATCGATGGCGTCGAGAGCCGCCTGAGCCGACACGTTCACCTTCGGCGTACCCGGCATGGGCAAGAGCCAGCCGAACTTCTCTGACGGACCTTGATATTGAATCTCGATGATCGCGGTGATCGTGTCATCGGAGTTCTTGGCAAACAGAATGCGCTCGGCAGTCTGCTCCACCGGCGCGGCCGCCGAACAAAACAAGCCGCCGCAAGCGGCCGCATCCACCGAAAACCCCGTCGCAGTAGCCAAGGCGCCGAGCGCCGCGATCGTTCCCAGAGCCCGAGTTCCCATCCGTCGTCGCGCGTGCATCATGGCTAGCGAGGCAAGCAGAATCCGTGCCAGACCGCGAAGGAACCGATCGCGGCACGGCACGTCTCTGGATGCGCTGAAATCATAATTGTTATCAAAAGCTTATTCACGACAACGACGACGACCACCACGGCCGTGGACCATGCCAGTCTGTGCCACCGCGCCACGACGTCGTGGCACCAGCGTCGCGAACTCGAGGGCGCGCAGCGAGCGATCGACCGCCATCCGCTTTCAGGCGTCACCACCAGCAATCCACTGACCACAGCGCGCCCACGGACCGCGTCGATGTATACCCGCGCCATGACGATTGACTGGCTCGCCACGGCAAACCGGATCCGCGCCATTGCTCAAACCGGCCTCGCCTACACCGATGGCAAGTTCGATCGGGAGCGCTACCACGAGCTCACGGACATCGCCCATGCGATGTTGGGTTCGTTGCTGAACCAGACGCCGGAACGAATTCGAGACACCTTCTCTCTGCACCGAGGTTATCCGACGCCCAAAGTCGACGTGCGCATGGCAGCCTTCGACCGCGACCGGCTGCTACTCGTCCGAGAAACCGACGACGGGCGTTGGACCATGCCCGGCGGCTGGGCTGACGAGCACGACTCGCCGCGACAGGCGGTCGAACGCGAGACTGTCGAAGAGTCAGGTTACGTCGTACGCGCAACCCGCCTTTTTGCGGTCAAAGATCGAGGCTCGCACGCCTACCAACCGAAGCATCTCGGAGGGGTCTACAAGTTGTTCTTCCTCGGCGAAATCACCGGCGGGGAACCCAAGACGTCGATCGAGACTTCAGAAGTTGGCTTCTTCGCTGAAGGAGACGCTCCCTCGCTGTCGATGGGGCGCACTTTGCCCCAGGACGTCGCGGCCGCATTTGCTGCCAGGCGCGACCCGGACTGGGTCACGACGTTCGATTGACGTGCACGAGCCGGCGCTGGCCGTCACCCGAAAGCGGCCACTCGCGACGTCAGCGACGACAACCATTACCTTGACAGCTGACGTCGTCGCAGCTCCGCGAGCCGTTGCATTGGATGTTGCAGTTTCCTGCAGAGCAACGAACGTCGCCACAGGTCGCGGTGTTGTTGCACGCAATGTTGCAGTTGTTGGCTTCACACGAGGGCGCACCGCAGGCGTATTCGCCGTTGCAGTTGATCGTCGCGTTCGAGGCCCGTGCAATCACTTCTTGCTGGCAAGTGCGGCTCTCGTTGCAGTCGAGGTTGCAGTTGTTCGACGCGCATTCGATTGGCCCCGCGCACGCACCGGCGCCTGAGCAATTCACACTCATCACGTCGCGGCCGCCACCGCTGACACCGTCTGAACAGCTTCCTTCACCCGAGCAGGTCACGTCACACTCGCGACCATCGCACTCGACCGCACCGCAGGATTCATCCCCGGAACACACCACGGAACAAGTCACCTCTTCGTCATCCGGGCACACCACACTGCCCGAACAGGCGCCGTCGCCACAGGTCACCTCGCAAGCGTAGTCCTCGGGGCAAACGACGTCACCACTGCAACTACCGGGAGCGCTACAATCGACGACACATTTGTCGTCATCCGTGCATTCGCCACCGATGGCTCGGCACTGGACCTCGCATTCCGACGGCGCCGCGGCGTCGGAGGCGTCACCGAGCGGCGCCGCGTCCACGGCGGCATCGCTGGTTCGCGGTGAGCCGCCGTCGACGGCACCGGCGTCGACCACCCCGCCGCTCGCATCGCTCGAGTCCGAATCGCCACCGTCCTGGCTCGCATCGGGCTTCGGCTCCGCCTTCCCCGGCTTGTCACCAACCTCCGAACCGGGTGTCGAAGCGTCCTTTCCGTTCACCTGCCCCGGTCGTGGGGTATCCACGGGACCGTCGCTTGTCGACGTCGCGCTTGCGGACGCGGCAGCGTCAATCGGGGACGTTGGCGCTTCGGCGTCTGGCTCCGGGGACGTATCTCCCCCACAGGCCCCCAGTGACAGCGCGAGCAAACCAAACAATGCGTAAGCCGTGAGGGGACGGGCAGTCATGAGTCCGAAAGATGAACGAGGGGCGCGGCAGGTATTCATGGTCGACCAACTGTATCGACTGGAGTGCGAGCGGAGCCTACAAAGTCGCCGCTCTCGCAGGCCGCTGCGCAATAATGCAGCCCTGCGCGACGCGAGGTGCCCAGGTGCGAAGTACTAGTGCCCACTAGTCTGCGATCTGTCCCCGGTGCTCAGACGACAATTCGTGAAAAACCGTGCGGAGCTACGCTCCGGCGCGATGCGGCACGTCGCCGGCGTGGGCACCCGTCAGGAAACGTCAACGACATGCGCCGCGGGTAGCCGCTCCCGCACCATCAGGGTCGCGAGCCGGCCCCGGCTCGTCGCGGGGCGACAGGCGCGGTTTGGCCCGCTTGCTCGGAAAGACGACGCCGACCTCACTCGGGGTCGCCGCAACTGAACAACTGACCGTCATCTGCGCCCGTCAGCGAGACGGATAGCGCCGCCGCTTCGGACCAGGCAATCCCCGGAAGCGAGAACAAGCAGCTGAAGGCCTGGTCGATGGGCAACGTGAAGCGGGAACCATCGGGACAAACGAACACCTGCCCCGAACCTCCACTCTCGGACCGCACCTCCCCGCCTGGAGTCGACAGAGATGCTCCAGAATCGTTCGGCAGCGCCTTGTAGGTACCACAAGACATCCCCTGACTTTCGATCGTGAAGTCCCACAGGTAATCGAAGTCGACGTCGTGCGGAACCGACGTCGCAAAGCGAATGACGCCCCCGTCAGGCGTGGTGCAGACCTTGCGCTCTGCGTCAAACGTGCCCCGCTGATCGCTGGCGCACTGGGCGAAGGCATTGACGCTGGTGCGCCAACAATTGTCGCCCATGAGCCACTCGCAAGTCACCGTCTGAGCAGCGCTACTGGAGTCGCTCCCGGATCCGTCGTCGCTCCCACACCCCACGCTCGACGCACACACCAGCAATAGAACCGCTCGACGCATGGCCAAAGAATACGACTGAAACCGAGTCCGGCAAAGTTCGCGCAGTGGCGGGTGGGGCGGAGGCAGACGACCACTACCCTTCGGCGCTTTGAGCGTCGACCAGCGCCCTCAACCCGCCAGCGATTGCGTCCCACACACGCTGAACGCGCGGCGTCCGGCGAATGACTTCATGGGCCGTCAACCAGATGGGGATGGTCGGCAGATCGAGGTCCAAAGGGACCTCCTCCAGATCCGGATCGACGGCTCCGATCGACGCCTGCCCGAAACCAATCCCGCAACCTGCCTTCACCAGTGCCCAGTAAGCCATCGAATCGTCGCAGCGCACCTTGAACCATTCGCGATCGATGTCGAATCCGCCTCGGCGGAAGCCGTCGACGATGTGAGGCATGCGGTCCATTCCCACCACGTCGTGCTCGAGCAATTGTTCACGCGATCGCGGCATGCCTCGGCGACTGAGGTAGCTGCGCGACGCGAACGCCGCAACGCGTAGCTCACCGATGTGTTGCGTGACCAGATCGAGCTGAGTCGGGCGATACATGCGCACCGCGATGTCTGCCTCGCGGAAGTGCAGGTTCGACGTCTCGTCGCTCGGGACGAGTTCGACGGCGATCCGCGGCTCTTCGACGCGCAGCGCCGCGATGATCCGCGGCAGATGAAACGCGGCGACGACCACGCTCGCCGTGACGCGAACCGTGCCCTCGAGCGCATCCCCCTTCCCCGCCGCACGCAGCTCGATGTCGCTGACTGCGGTGCGCATGGTTCGCGCCGAAGGCAACAGCAGTGCTCCGGCCTCGCTCAAAGCGAACCCTTTGTCATGGCGTCGAAACAACTCCACCCCGAGCTGTTCTTCCATCGTGCGGATCTGCCGACCCAACGTCGGCTGGCTCGCCCCCAGCTTGCGCGCTGCGGCGGAGAGGCTGCCTTCCTCGGCGACCGCCAGGAATGCTTGCACGAGAGACCAATCGAAAGACGTCGCGCCCATTCAACAACGAATAGCCGATCTGCGAAGTTGGGCAATTCCGCGTTCCGCGTTTCAGACCCAGTCTATCTCTAGGTCCCAGCACACCAGAAAGGCGAGCGCCATGACAAAAACCGTATTGATTTTAGGAAGTTCAGGAAAAATCGGGCGACACGCCGCGGAGGCGTTCACACGCGCGGGGTGGCAAGTGCGACGCTACGACCGCAAGGCGAACGACATGGTGCGCGCCGCACGCGGCGTGGACGTGATCGTCAACGGGCTCAACCCGCCCAAGTACCACGATTGGAAAAACCTGATCCCAGCCATCACCAAGCAGGTGATCGAAGCGGCTCGAGCGAGCGGCGCGACAGTACTCATCCCCGGCAACGTCTACAACTTCGGTGAGCGCGGCGGTGAGTGGAGCGAATCGACACCGCAACTGCCGAACAGCCGCAAAGGCAAGATCCGCGTCGACATGGAACGAGCGTATCGAGACGCCGGCGTGCAGACGATCGTTTTGCGAGCAGGTAACTTCATCGATCCGTACCACAACGAGGACGTGATGAGTCTGCTCCACTTGCGTTCCATTCGAAGCGGCAAGGTCATGGCCGCCGGCGATCCAAGAGCGATGCAGGCCTACTGCTACTTGCCCGACTGGGCGCGCGCCGCGGTGGCTCTCGCCGAGATCAGGGAGCAGCTTGCCCCGTTCGAAGACGTGCCCCTCGGCGGCCACGCGTTCAGCGTCGAGCAGCTGACGACCCACCTGAGCGAACGGCTTTCGACGCCGTTGAAGGTCACTCAATTTCCGTGGTGGGTCCTGTCCCTGTGCTCACCATTCTGGGAGCTCGCGCGTGAGATGCTCGAGATGCGCTATCTGTGGAGCACACCGCACTGGCTTTCGAGCGACAAGCTCGAACGGCTTCTGCCGGACTTCCGCACGACGCCCCTCGACACGGTGATGCTGGCTGGCCTCCCCGAGGAGCTCCGCAGCAGCGTGGAGAACCGCGCCTCGATTCCAGCTCGTGCCTAGTCTAGGAGTTGGTCATCTTGCCACGCCCCGTCGAGGCCCGTTGGGCGAGGGGCGTGGCAAACCGTTTTGGCGGCGACGGACTGCCGTCTGGGACGCGCTCAGTCCTCGCGCGGCGGAACGTAGAGCATCAATCCGACGAACAGGCACGACAACTTGTCCGCCTTGGGTCCCTCGACGCCCTTGTTGAGCCATACCCGGCCGGGATGCAACGTTTCCACGGCGCCCTGCGCCTTGCCGTCCGCATCGACGCGGAACCCGGCAGGGCTCGACGCGAATGACGACTTGTCGGTCTCGCTGACGGGCGTCAGCTCGTACTCGTCGTCGTCGAGATTGACCGAACCGGTCACGCTGTCGCCCTTGCCTACCAACTTGAGCTTGGAACCCTTCCCGCACTCGCAGGTGACTTCCGTATTGCCCCAGTCGACGGACCCTCCGCCGCCCAAAGAAAACCCTTGCTTCTTCGAGACCGACCCACAGCCACCCTTGTACTTGTCGCTGCCCGCCGCGAATTGATACGTGTAGCCGGTCGTCGTCGATGACTTGCCGTAGCCGCCAATACTGAAGCTGCTCTTCGACGTCGCGTCCCGGTCGACCTCCGTGACCGCGTACTTATCCAAGGTGAACGATTCATCGACCAGCATGCCTGACGCCGAACTGCGGTCTTTCGTTTCCAGTACGCGGGCACCTTCCGCAACGTCCGCTGGAGGAACCATGCGCGGTCCCTCACAAGCCGCTGCACAAGACACCACCGCCGCCAACTGCAGCAATCCCATCAAGTCTCTCTTGTTCACGTAGCTTCGTCCTTTGCTCTGGGTACGTTTCGTAAGCGAACGCCTCCGCACGCTCGCCTCGTTTACGCTGCGCAACTTATACCCTTCCCTCCCACGTGCTCGCTAACTGAATTCCGTGTCGGCAAGGGGTAAGTTTCTAGCTACATCGAGTCTCAGCGATTGATCTTCAGCACTCCCTTTGGCGGATGTCGCCATGGATTAACCGTCATCGCGTCCGGTAGGCGAGGGAAGAGCAACAGGTGAAACAGCACCGACGAGGCGCCTGACCCATCCGCGTCAAGCCGCCGTCCCCGCGCCGACCGCGTCCTCCCCCTGGGGACAACCGGGTCGCGGGCAGCAGCGGTCGGCGCGCAGCTCCGGGGCTCATGGGCCGATCGCCGGCTGGCGCCCCCCAACCACCCGAATTACAGCGTCAGTTCGGGCGTCCGCGTTTTGTCTCGCGACCCGGGACGAGCGCGCAGTAGGTTCGTCGCGTGCCGGATCCCCAGAAGCCGCAAACCGCACCACGAGCCGGCGATCCCGCCCCGCAGGGGGAGGAGGGGTCGCGCGTCGAACGTCTCAAACAGAACGTCCGCGAACGCACTCGAACCTTCGTGCGGCGGCTCAAGTTCGCCGCTTGGCTGACGGTCGCTGCCGCCGTGGGATACGGCGTCGCTGCTCTTCGCGGACACCTCGCCCTGCAGGATTGGAAACAGGTCAGTGCCGATCGCCAAGCCAAGTTGGAAGCAGGGGTTGCCGACACGAAGCGGTTTGCGCGCGCGCTCCAGGCGCGCAGAACGACCCACCGCGCCCTGCTGGCACTCGATCAGCGCAACTTCGGCCAATCGGAAACCTTCGCTCACGAGGCGGGTGCGCTGGTCGCCGACCCGGAACTGGCCGGCGCTCAGTACGGCGAGATCTCCGAATCCTTGGCCAGCTTCCGCCCCCTCGTCAGTGACGACGTTCAACAGCAGCGAGCGGAACTGCTGGCGCTGATCGCCCAGTTCGATGCGCTGCTCGATGCGCAGAAAGCGCCGGACGAGCTGCGCGGCGGCACGTCGAAGAAATAGGCGGGAGAGTCGACCGCGGAGCTCGTCAGCCACGCCCTGCGCGCCCGCGAATCCATGGACGCCTAGTCGTGTCGGTGATCAGTGCTCCCGTCACGGACTGCATCATCGCGAGCTCTGGCTGGGGGCAGGCACGGATGCTCAAGTCCGAGAAAGCAACGCGTGGTGGCGTCATCGAAACCATCTCCGCGGCGCTGACGGCTGTCGCAACACGGCCACCACGCTTACCCGCGCGAAGTGGACGCTCCGTTCCAGATGCGCGCGCAAGATTTACGGAGCTTCGAGAACCCGAAACGGATTCCCGATCCATGTCGCTGACCAACTGACCACTCGGAGTGGCGTTCGGAACGTCCTCGACCTTCAATGGTGGCAATTCGCGTAACATCGCAGGAGTCCATGGACCGAAACGTCGCGGTTGTGCTGGCGACGAGCATCCAATCGTATCGTTAGATGCCGCGAGGCCTCCCAACAGATCAACGTTTCACTGGGTCGCGTCCGAGCGGAACGGTCGTTCGAAGCGACTCGCAAGATTCCACCTCAGCAGCAGAAGCGGAGCAGAAACTCGTTTCGCCGAACGCCAAGCCGCGATCCTCACCGCGCCGCTCCGGCAAATCCCCCAGCTCGCAGCCACGTCGGCTCACCGCCGTCACATTGCCGCAATCCAATTGCGCCGCGATGTGTAGGTCACTAGACAAGTGGCCACCAATGCAGGTCAAACACCCGAAATCTCACCCGAGGCGCGCTCGCCGTCGTTCGGGGGCCAAAGCCTTGGAGGTCAACCCTTTTGCAGCCCTCGTGCGGGAAGTGAAGCCCGACGTCGACGCGCGAATCGAAGCGGTGTTCGACGATCACCTGGCTCGATACGGCAATGACGGCGTGGAGGTGACCGAGACGTTGAAACAGGCGCGAGCGCTGAGCGCCCGCGGCGGAAAGCGGCAGCGCGCCGCCTTGGTCGTCGCCGGCCAGAAGGCTTTCGAACGTGGGCGCCCTGCACGCTGGGACGTCGCGGTCGAGTGCGGTGTCGCCGTCGAGTTGCTCCAGTCGTATTTCCTCATCCACGACGATTGGATGGATCAAGACGACACGCGTCGAGGCGGGCCAGCTGTTCACGTCGCATTGACCAAGCGCTTCAAGTCCGCGCACAAGGGCGCGGCAGCAGCGATCCTCGCGGGGGACTACCTGGTTGCTCTGGCCACCGAACGGCTCGTCACTGCGACGTCTCGCCGCAGGGAGCTCCCCGAGCTGGTCAAGCGCTTTTCGCAGATGCAGCTCGCCGCCGTGCGGGGGCAGCAGCTGGACGTGATCGGTTTGACCAAATCCGCCGAGCGAGTGTACGAGCTCAAAACGGCAAGCTACACCGTGGACGGTCCGCTCCAGCTCGGCGCGTTGCTCGCCGGAGCTTCCGCCGCAACCCAACGACGGCTCAGCGCCTTCTCCATCCCAGTCGGCGTGGGCTTCCAGTTGCGAGACGACTTGCTGGGCGCGTTGGGTGATCCCGCGACGACGGGCAAGCCACGCGGCAACGACATCTTGCAGGGCAAGTGGACCTGGCTGGTCGAACACACGATGGCTCACGGCACTCGGATCCAACGCCGTTCACTCCGCGCCGCATTGGGGAATCAGCAGGCAACCGCCGCCCAACTGGAGGCCGCCACTGCGGCACTCGTCGACAGCGGCGCGGCGACCGCGTGCGAGACGCGAATCGCCGAACTCAGCAATGCTGCGGAGCGCGCCCTGAAACGGCTGCGCCTCACCCCGAAAGGACACGCGCTGCTCAGTGGCGCGATGGCGGGACTACTCGAGCGCAAGAGCTGATGGCCAACGCAGCAGGCAAGATCATTCTCGCGGGAGAACACGCAGTCGTGTACGGGGTGCCCGCCCTGGCGTGCGGGATTGATCGCGGAGTCCGAGCCGTTGCAGTGCCCGCCTCGGAGAATCAGTTGTTCATCGGCAGCGCTCCCGTCCCGGCTCGAAGCGAAACCGGTGAAGCCTTCGCGGCGCTGGTCGCGAAGCTGGGTACTCCTGCACACCGCGTCGACGTCGACGTCGACCTACCGACCGGAGTCGGGCTGGGAGCTTCAGCAGCGATCGGTGTTGGCATCGCGCGTGCACTGATCGAGTCGACGGCTACCGACCCTGCGCCGAGTACTGACGTGCAACGACGCGTCCTCGACGCCGCCGACGCCTGGGAACGGGTCTTCCACGGTAACCCATCGGGCGTCGATGCCGCGTGCTCCGCTGCTGGCGGATGTATCACCTTCACCAAAGGGGAGGCGCCGGTGCGCGTGCCCCTGCCCTCTCCCCTCGTGCTCGCCGTGGCGGTGGCGGGTCCACCGTCGTCGACGAAAGAAATGGTCGAGTCTGTCGCGCGCTTTCGACAACGCGACGCCCAACGCTTCGACGAAAACCTCGCAGCGATTCGCAGCCTCGTCGCCAATGCAATCCACGCTGCGAGCGACGGCAACTGGAAAGCGCTCGGCACGCTGTTGGACTACAATCACATGTTGCTCGCGGCGTGGTTCCTTTCGACTCCCGAGATTGAGAGCTGCTGTCGCTTGGCGCGTTCTGCAGGTGCGTATGGCGCCAAGCTCACGGGTGCCGGTGGCGGCGGCTGCGTGATCGCGTTGGCCGGTCCAGGCGGAACCCAGCCGATCCTCGAGGCGTGGCGGCAAGCAGGTTTCCGTTGCTTCGCGACTCAGGTGGTCGACCGGACCGCCAACGCGACGTAGTTCGCAAAGCCGATGGGCGCGCCAGTCGCCTGCTGGCAATGTCGCACATTGCGACCGTTCGCCCCACATCCTCGAGACAACCAAAGCGGTTGCGAACCGCCGTCTGGCGCCGATCAATCTGACGACGCGCAGCAGAAGGGCGAACGGCAACCTGCCCGGTGCGAGTTCGCGATTGCAACGCGACGGCAGCAGCTGTACTGGCCAGGGCATGGGAAGGCGCAATCGCGCGGCGCGAAAGCAACAGCGCGCCGCGAAGTCGGCGACGGGCAAGGCATCTGCCATCAGTGGGGCTCACGCTGCGGTCAAGACGACGCAGGAACGCGACGAAACCACCCGCGGGGCGGCGACCAGTGACAAGCACGGCGAGAGAACTCCGGCTGATGAACATCGTTCGACAGCGGCGGCTCGCGCGGCCCACGTAACCGTCCCGGCTCACGACAACCTCGGATTTTCTGTCGCCGTCCTCGCGGCGCTCAGCGCCGGGTTGGCCTTCCTGCCCTCGTTCGGCGTGACTACCAACGATACGGGCTTTGGGGGAACACCAACCTACGCGCTCGTTTCACTCGTCGCTGCCGCGGCGATGCTCGGTGTTAGCCAGAGGCAGCAATGGCCGCGGGCCGCGACGGCAGTCTTTGCATGCGTGTGCTGCTTTGCGTTGGGTGTGCTCGAAGACCGCACGCTCAGCTCCGCCTACCATCGAACCGTGCCTCGACTCTTCGGCTTGGGACCGGATATCGTCGTCGCAGCGGTTTGGGGGGCTCTGACGAGTTCGCTGCCCGGCTCCGCAGTTTCTCGACGCGGTCGCGTCGAGAAAACCAAGCTGGGCGGCGCCCTACTCGGTACGGTCCTACTGGGCTGGTT
>QJWJ01000478.1 GCA_003235365.1 Deltaproteobacteria bacterium | reverse complement strand
TTCCGGCTGAATTTCGAGTGTGATCTCGAGTGTGAGGACCGACGGCTGGTGGCAGTGTTGGAAGAGCTGGTGGCGCAGCGAATCTCGGTCGCGAGTCGCGTGACGATGCAGTACCTGCAAAGCTCGTCGCTGCCCTCGCGCTTGAGGGATCGGGCGGCCTGGTTGGCGCTGCCGTATCTTTGATCCTACATGAGTGCAGCGTCCACGAGACTCGCGGGGTTAGCCACAAGCAAGGCCACCGCTTCGCGATGCGAGCGCGCGCTGCTGCCACTGTTCGAAGTGCGTGAGGAGGGTGTCGCCGAGCGCCCATCCGTGGATCACGCTCAGTGCGATCGCCGTCGCTTCGAAGGTGCTGTACAGATTCGGACCTGCGGCGTGGCGTAGACGATAGCCCGGCAGGTGGCTTGCTCGAGAGAGACGCACGCGTCTGACCGGGGCGAGCCAGGTTTCACGTCGGACCCAGCGGCGCGTTTGGCCCCATGTGCCGTCCGGGACGATCAGGTTGAGTGCCGCGGCACGTTCGCCCGACAGTACCTCGTCGAGCGGCAGCGCATCGTCGCTGGGGTACAACAGCAAACACGACGCGGGGTCGAGCGGTTCGAGGGTTCGTTCTACGACGCCCGCGCTGTCCAGCGTACGCCCGCGTTCGATGCATGTCGAGTTCGACAGCAGGCGCATTGCGAGGCGTGCAGTGTTTGACGGCTTGGAGCTTTCGCGCCAGTGCATGACGAACCAGACTCGTGTCGTCGTCTCGACGTGGGGCAGCTGAGCGCACAGGCACAATGGTGTGCGCAATCCGCATTGCGCGCAATGGGACGAGCGGTAACCGCGCCCCGTGCCGCGCGCGCACGGTGGGCGCCGGGTGTCGTCGTCACGCAGCTTCGTCTTGATCGCCGTGACCGCCACTGTGGATTAGCTCTTCCAGGCGACGTTTGGTGGCCAAGAAGTGGCCGGTTAGGAACTGTTCTGGGTCGCGCGGACGATCCACGGGGACATCGATGACCTCCAGTATGCGACCGGGGTGTGCCCCCAACACGACGATCCTGTCCGAGAGGTACACTGCCTCGTCTAAGTCGTGCGTGATGAACAGTACCGTGACGTCGACCTTTTCCCAGACCCGCAGCAAGTGACTTTGCATGGCTGCTCGGGTCTGCGCATCCAGCGCGCCGAACGGCTCGTCCATCAGCAAGATGCGCGGCTCGTTTGCCAACGCCCGCGCGATCGCGACACGTTGCTTCATTCCACCCGACAGCTGCGCGGGGTAATGATCGGCGAACTTCTCGAGGCCGACGACCTCGAGCCATTCGAGTGCTTGCTGTTCGGCACTCTTGCGTTTGACGCCCTTCATGCGCATGCCAAACATCACGTTGCGTTTGACGCTCAGCCACGGGAACAGCGTGTAACCCTGAAACACCATGCCCCGCTCAGCACCAGGGCCGTCGATTGGCGTACCGTCGATGCGCGCTGCACCGCTACTCGGCGTGTCCAACCCCGCGAGGATCTTGATGAACGTCGACTTGCCGCAACCCGATGGGCCAATCACGCTGACGAACTCGCGACTGCGTACCTCGAGGTTGATGTCGTGCAGGGCGGTGACTTCACCCTTGGCACTGTCGAACTTCCTACCGAGGCCATCGACCTCGAGCACGACGGCGCGATTGCGTAGCTCTTCGACGCGACGTTTCACGTCGTCGGTATGGTGCAAGTAGCTCGGAAGCTGCAGTCTGTCGCTCAGGTTCATGGCTTCTCTCAGGATGCTTCGGCGGATGAAGGGACGGTCTCCGCTTCTTGGTCGGGCACGATGCCGCGAACCCGACCGAACCAGCGTGCCAGGGTCGTGTTGCCGCTTTCCCAGGGGAACAAGTGACGGCCCACCCACGCCAAGAACTGGTCAGAGACCAGACCGATGATGCCAATCATCACGATCGCCGCGTAGACGTTTTCGAAGTGTCGGTAGCGTTGCTGCTGATAGATGAACGCGCTGATGCCGGACTTTTCACCGATGAGTTCGGCGACGACGAGATACGTCCAGGCCCAGCCGATGAGGATACGCACGTCACGGAATAGGTTCGGCAAGGCGCCAGGGATCACGACGTGAAGCAACAACTGCCCGTTGCTGGCTCCCAACGTCTGCGCGGCCTGCAGAAGTCCCTTGTCGACCAGTCGCGTCGTGTTCGCCACGACCAGCACCATTTGGAAGAAGGTGCCGATGAAAATGATGGTGACCTTGGGAGCGTCCTGCAAACCGAAGATCGCCACAGCCAAGGCGCCGAACACCGGCGCGGGCATGTAGCGGACGAAGTCGACGAACGGCTCGACCAGCCTCGAGAACAGCGAGAACGTGCCGCACAGGATCCCCAGCGGGAGTCCGAACAACGCTGCGTAGAAGAAGCCCCAGAAGATGATCTTGCAACTGTGCCAGAGGCTTTCGTGAAGCCAGTAATCGCCACGACGCTGGGGCTCGGTCGTGAAGGCGGTGTAGAAGGCCTGGGCGACTTCGTGTGGGGCGGGCAGGTAGATCGGATTGGTGCGGCGTCCCGTTGCGAACTCCGCGCCCGCGGAACGAAGCTCCGCGTTGCGCTTCTCGAACACCTCGCGTTCGACCAGCTGTCCTTCGGCGATGTACGAGTAGTCGCCTGGTACGGAAGTGTCCCCGGGATTGGTCACTTCGACCTGAGGATGCCAGACGAATGGCACGTAGCTAATCAGACACCACAGCGCGAATGGTAAGGCGAAGGCGAGAAACGTCAGCACGACGGAGGCCCGCTTGGACAGGGGCTCTCTCACTACCAGCCAATTGCTCGCCATCAGGATTCTCTTTCGTGTCGGTGGAGCAGATGCGCGTACTGGGCGCCGCTTCCATGCTGCGCCCAGTGCATTTCAGAGTCGTGTCAGTGGTGAGGCTTCATTCGGTCTTGGCTGCGGGTTTCGTCGCGCCGACCTCTTGCGTCTGTTTGTCCGCGGGAGCCGCCTTGGCCAGCTCGGCGATCAGGCTCGAATCCAGGTATTCCTCGTACTTCATGGGAGTCTTGTAGACCTCGTTGTCCACCTGAAACTTATCCACGACCTTGCTCGAGTGGTAGACCGACGCCAGCGTGTCGCCCTTTTCGAAGTGCTTCACGTTGCCTTCGAGATCGAGGAAGAACGTTCCCGCCATGAGCTTCTTGTATTCCTCGGGCTCGAGGCCGACCCGGGCACTCATGATCTTGGCCGCCTCGTCCAGGTTCTTCTCGTCCTTGATGAAGTCGGCGATGCGCATCCACACCTGGGTAACTTTCATCCAGTCGTCACGGCGTTCGGACAAGCTCTTCGGGTTGACGCACAGCAAGTCGTAGATCACCCCAGCGACGTTGGCGCTGGTGAAGATCGCTTTGGAACCGGGCAGTTCCTTCAGGGCTTGGCCGCTGTTGGGCTGCCAGGCGACGATGGCGTCGACGCTCCCGCTCTTGAGTGTTTGCGGAGTCTGATCGGTGGGCACGTTGACGATCTGAACGTCCTTGTCGGTCATTCCCGCAGACTCCAAGGCGTTCATCAGCAATAGATGGCTCACGAAGCCGACCTCTACCCCGACCTTCTTGCCCTTGAGTGCGGCGACGTCTGCGACGCCGGGCTTGGCTACGACCATGTCGTTTCCGTTGCTGTAGTCGTTCATCAGAATGGCAACCGATGGCGAGCCACTGCTACCCGTTACCAGCGCGTCGCCGTTCGTCATGGCGACGGCATCGACCTTTCCGGCCGAATAGGCTTCCATCGACGGCACGTACTCGAACCACTTGAAGTCGACCTCGACGCCCGCCTCTTTGAACCATCCCTTCTGGATGCCGATGTCCCAGGCGACCCAGCCCGGCCAATCGCTGTATGCAATCGTGAGCGGGCCCTTGGCGGCGCTGGGAGTCGCCGGCTTCTCCGTCTTCGGCGCCTCGGCGACTGCCGCCGCTGACTTCTCCGCACTCGCGCCTGGCGCTTCGCTCTTGGCAGGTTCAGGCTTGTCAGTCTTGCTGCAGCCCGCCAAGGGCAGCCAGGTCATCAGTACAAGTAGTCGGAGGCAATGTTTCATGAGTTCCTCGATTTCTGGAGAGGTTGCCGAAGGAGGCTCCCTCATGTTTGTTGCTGACAGGTTTCGTCGCGGGGTCACGTCGCCCTTCGCGCGATTCCGATACGCCCCTGACGCTATTTGAAATGTTCCGTAACCTTGCAGAAATCGGAAGGACATATTTCTGCGGCATTCGGTCAATGGGCGGGGGCTCGTTTCACGCAGCGCGTGGAACACGTTCGCTGCGCCCTGTTTCTGTTCTGTTGCAACCGCATACGATTCACCCGAGATCCGGCCTGGGCGGACTTGAAGTGGGCTCGAGCCGCGGGGTATTCAGCGCCGCGTCATGAAGTGCGATCCGACACGCATCCTCGTGGTCATGGCGATGACCGAGGAGGCACAAGGCCAGTTCGAGGCGGTGCGTTCTCCGGTGCTGTTCACTGGTATTGGTAAAGTGAACGCGAGCTGGTCTCTGACGCGGCGCATTGTGGAGCTGTCGGCGGCCGGTGCCGCTCCCCAGCTGGTCCTCAATTTCGGTACGGCGGGGAGCGCCACGTTCCAGACCGGGTCGGTCGTCGCGTGTCGTCATTTCGTCCAAAACGACATGGACGTTAGGGGACTGGGGTTTGCACTCGGCCAAACTCCCTTCGAAGACGACCCGTCCCGCCTGGAATTTCCCGAGGTGTTCGCGGATCTTCGCCATGGTGTGTGCGGTTCCGCCGATCGCTTCGACACTGGCCACGAGGGGTTGTCGCGTGAAGTGATCGATATGGAAGCCTTCGCGCTGGCAAAGGTTTGCCAGCGAGAGGGCGTTCCGTTCGCTTGCGCCAAGTACATCAGTGACGGTGCTGACCACAACGCGGCCACCGATTGGCAATCGAGTTTGCGTCACGCGTCGGTGCAGTTCCGGAGATTGTACGACATGCTCGTCGACGACGTGTGAGCCCTTGTGAGCAGCGGGAGACGTCGCTGTGGACAAAGCTGCGTGGAGGACGGCACCTCGGCCAGCGGCGCTTACAGTCCTGATTTGCTTCGAATCACCACCGTGCCGCGGTGGGGCAGGTGGCGAGTCTGACGCGCGTTTGCGCTGCCACACTTGGTGCCCAAGTCCGCGAAACGCCTTGCATACTCGGCGACCGCGGGGGACAAAACAGCATGGTTGGCTTTGCGTCGCGCCCGCGTATGACTGTGGGCGTCGTGTCGTGGTGGGGCGTCTTGACGGTGGCGTGCGTGATGGGCTGCTCGAACAAGCAAAGCCCTGGACTTGCGAGCATGGACATGGACATGGACGCTGCTGCGCGCCGGATTACTGACGCAGGCCCGACCAACGAAGACCACGACGAGATTGTCGACTCAGGGCAACGGGATGCAACGCGGGCTGACCCCGTCGGTTCCACGGATGAACCGGACGCCGGAGACCAAGGAGACCCCGTGCTTCCGGACGGACCCGCACCGAAACCAGCCCCGATCGTGCTGCGCGATGCCGCCATCCCTGAGCCAGAGCTGTTCGTCGACTACTTCATGCAGCCGTGTAGCGACTCCGAACTGTGCCTCAGGACGTCGATGGATGCCAGAACCTGGGGTACCGACGCCATCGTCGAGTGGGACGGTTTCGAGTGGGGCCATCGCTACCGATTGAGTTTTCACGAAGAGA
>QJWJ01000103.1 GCA_003235365.1 Deltaproteobacteria bacterium | reverse complement strand
ACTTTGCCAGGGCGGCGGCTGTAAGCTTCGGGCGTCATGATTACGTCGAAGACTCACAGGCTTAGCTGGCTACATGTCATGTGGGTCCTCGTTCTCTCTCTCGCCGTCGGCGTGTCGCGCGCGAGTGCCGCGAACCAACGCTGCGATGTCGTCATTTCGGTGACGAACGCGATCCAGGCGAACGCTCTGCAAATCGCCCTCGACCATTCCGGAGCACCGTCGGGCGACTTCTCCAGAGACGGCTGCGTGATCACCGGAGCGCCGCCGGCGTTCGCCGAGGTCAGCGTCGACGGGAATGCACTAGACATTGCGTGGATCAATCAGGCGAGCACTTTTGCGGGGCCGGCCGTTTTCGCCACGTGCCAGTACTTCACGAACTCACCGACGGCGCCGCTCGATGCCGGGGACTTCGTACCGTCCGTCAAGGATTGCACGAGCGGTATCCCCCCGGTCGCCTGTGCGCCGACGATTGCGATCGCGGTCGCCAACTGCACGCAGATCGAGCCGGTGTGCGGAAACTCGACGACCGAGCTCGGCGAGGCCTGCGACGACGGACCGGCAGGCAGCACCTTGTGCACGAGCCGCTGCACCCTGAGCGCGGGCTGTACCGATTTGCCGCTGTTCGGCTGTAGGACCGGGGCGCCGCGGCGCTCGAAGATCGTGCTGCGCAACAACACGAAGGTTGCCACCAACGAGAAGGACCAGGGGCAGTTCGACTGGAAGAACGGGGCTGCGACGACGGTCGCCGAGCTCGGGGATCCGATCAACGAGGCCCCATCCTATTACTGGTGCGTATATGACGCCGACGGGCTCGTCGTCGGTGCTCGAGTGCGTCCGGGCGGTACTTGTGACGGCAATCCCTGCTGGTCGCAGCCGAAGGCGACGAAGCTCCAGTACAAGAGCAAGTACGGCAACACATTCGGGATCTCTCAACTCAAGCTCCTCGCGGGTCCCGATGGCAAGGCCTCGATTCGTGTGAAGGGGAAGAGCAAGGTTGCCAACTTCGTCGCGCCGCACGGAATGCCGCTGTCGCAGCCGGTGGTTTCCCAGTTCCTAGTCGTCGACGGGAATGATTCGTTGTGCTTCGAGGCGAGCTTCCCCGTCGCCGGCAAGAACGACCCCAAGCAGTACTCGGCCAAGGGCCCGTGACCGGCGCATCGCGCCGTTCATCGAGAATGAACCGCTAGCCAGATCGTCGGCTCGTCGGGTGCCGTCCACTCGACGCGGTGCCTTCTGTGGGCCGGGATGTCGATGTAGTCCCCGGGGCCCAACTCGACCGCTCGCTCGTCCCCCTCGAAAACCAACCGAGCCGCGCCTCTCAGTACCATCACCCACTCATGCGTTTTCTGGTCGTACCAGAAGCCGGCCGGGGATGCCTGGCCGTGAGAGACGATGCGCTCGATCGTGACCGCACCGTGACTGCTCAGCGCGAGGTGGTGCTCGTGGGGTGAGGGGCGGGGGAGATCCGTGAAAACGCTGGCTGCCCTCGTCATGCTCGCTGTTCGCCTCCGAGTAGAAAGTCGGCTCTCGGGCTGCTAACCAGAATAGTGAGCGTTCAACAAGAGGAGGCCTCATGCGAACGAGATCGAGTATTATTTTCCTGTCACTCGCGCTGCTGGCGGTCGCTGCGACCCCGGCCCTGGCGATCTACACCCCGAACCCGGCGGGCCGGTGGGAGGCCAATCACTTCTTCTTTGCGGCCGACCTACAGTACAACGGCGACAAAGATCTCGATTCCGGCGGAAGCATCGACGACGAGGTCGGGTTCTTCGTGCGCCCGTCGTACGCTTTTGCACCGAACGCCACTCTGTACGGACGAATCGGCTTCCAGGAAGCGGATCATACGGACACTGAGTTCGCGATCGGGGCCGGCCTCCAGGCGGCCTGGGAGATCCCCGCGGCTACGGATTGGGCCATCGGCGGATCGATCGACTATCTGTACTGGGACCTCGACCATGCCGACTATCACGAGGTGCAGTTCGCTCCGGCGGTGAGCTACAACATCCCGCAGCTGCGCGAGGTGACACCTTACGCCGGCTTCGTCGCCGACTTCCTGGTCGACGACTTGGAGGAGGACGATCCGATCGGCCTCCTTCTCGGCAGCAACTTCGATTTGGGCGAGCGGATCCGCTTTGATGCGCAGATCCGTCTCATCAGCGAGGACGGCTTCTTCCTGAGCGCGGGCTATCGATTCTGACGTCCAGAGCGGCTGCGCGGCTTTTGGAGCCGCGCGGCCGCCGCTCCCCTCACGGCAGCTCGTCGTAGCAGATTTCCAAGATCTCGATCTCTTCGACGCCGGCCGGTGTCTGCAACGCCACGATGTCGCCCACGCGTGCTTTCAATACCGCTTTCGCGATCGGTGAGATCCACGAGACACGCCCTCGCACCGGGTCGACCTCGTCGGTACCGACGATGCTCACCGTTCTCTCGCAGCCGTCTTGTCCGGTCACTGTGACGGTGGCGCCGAAGAACACCTGGTCGTGGCTCTTCCCGGCGTTGTCGACGACGACGGCGATGTCGAGCCGCTTGGACAGGAAGCGTACTCGCCGGTCGATCTCGCGCAGCCGTCGCTTGCCGTAAATGTAGTCGCCGTTTTCCGACCGGTCGCCGTTGCTCGCCGCCCACGCGATGGTCTCGACGAGCTTCGGCCGCTCGATAGTCCACAGATGGTCGAGCTCGGCGCGCAGGCGCGCATGACCGGCCGGGGTGATGTAGTTCTTGAATCCCGCGTACTCGCCGGTCTTGCTCATTGTGCTTTTATCGCTTCCATGGCCGGCCACTCGGCCGGTTGCAAGAGGCCGGAGAGCAAATCCTGTGGGCGTGAGCCGGGGGACAGCCACTCCGCGAAGCGATCGGGGCCGAGAATTACAGGCATCCGCCTGTGGATCGGCCGCATGAAGTCGTTGGGCTCCGACGTGATGATCGTGCACGACTCGATGACGCGCGCGTCGGCCGTCGATTGCCAACGCTCCCACAGTCCGGCGAACGCGAACGGGCGTTGATCGCAACGTCGGATCAGCGTCTTTCGCTTCTTGCCTTCGACGATCGGCCACTCGAAGAACCCGTCGGCCGGGACGAGGCAGCGGCGCGCGCGAAACGCGTCGCGAAACGATGGCTTCTCGAGCAGCGTCTCGGCGCGCGCATTGAAGAAATTGGTCTCTTCGCGAGCCCAGTGCGGGATCAGGCCCCAGCGCAGCAGGGAAAGCTCTCGCACTCCGGTCCGCTCGCTGAGGCGTGCCACGGAGACGGCGTTGGTCGGAAAGATCTCCTCACGGCTCTCGAGCGGGCTGGGATCGACGACACCGAGCAGGTCGGCGACGACTTCCGCGCTCGAGGTCAGCTTGAAGCGGCCGCACATGATCGCTTAGGGCGATGGGACTCTTGCTGGAGCCACCGGGCCCTTTTTCAGCAGCTTGCCAGGGCCGTCATCGCGGTTTGCTTGGCGTTCTTGTAATCGGCTTTGCCGTTGGGCGCACGCAAAAGTTGCTCGGTGAAGACGATCCGCTTCGGCGTCTTGTATCCGGCCAGCCGCTCGCGCACGTGCAGGCGAAGCTCTTCCTCGTCGACGGCTATGTGAGGCTCGCAGCGGACCACCCCCGTCACGGATTCTCCCCACTTCTCGTCGGGAACGCCGACGACGAGCGCATCGGCGACGGCCGGATGCGTCTTGAGCGCCTCCTCGACTTCTTCCGGGTACACCTTCTCTCCGGCGGTGTTGATGCATGCCGAGCCGCGGCCGTGCAGTACGAGAGTGCCGTCGACGTTGACGGTGCACCAATCGCCCGGGATCGACCAGCGACGCCCCTGGTAGGTCTTGAATGTCTCGGAGGTCTTCTTCTCGTCTTTGTAGTAGCCGAGCGGAATCGGGCCGGAGCGCGCGATGTAGCCTTTGTCTCCGCTGCCCGGCGCGACCTCGCGGCCATCGGGCGTGAACACCTTGCAGCTCGGGCCGATTTGAAACTTTCCGAGCGCGATCGTGCTGTCCTTGGTCGTGACCTCGGCGCCGAAGCCGACCGCCTCGCTCGATCCGAACGAGTCGAAGAGGATCGCGTGGGGAAGCTCGGCGAGCAGCGCCTGCTTGACGGCCGGGCTCCACATGACTCCGGACGAGATGAGCAAGAAGAACCTCGAGAGATTCCAGCGGCCGCGGTGCTCTTGGAGCGCACGCAGCATGGGTTTGGCGAAGGCGTCGCCCACGATCGCGGAGGCGTTCACGCCGCGCGCTTCGATCGTGCTCCAGAGATCGACGGCGTCCAGGGTTTTCGCAGCCGACGTCACCACGGCGCCACCGCCTCCGAGCACGTTGATCGCCATGAACAGGCCGGTGCCGTGCATGAGCGGACAGGCCGGCAGCAGCCGTTGGGCGCGTTCTTCCGCTGCGACGCGGTCTCGATGTTCCTCGACCGTGCGGCTGGGCGCCTCGCCGAGGACCGGGTTGCCGCCGGCGCCGAGCGAGTTGTACAGGGCTTTTTGCTCCCACATCACGCCTTTCGGCATGCCGGTAGTTCCGCCGGTATACATGAAGATGAGGTCGGCGGGGTCGCGCCGGATGTCGAGTCTCGCGTCGCTTCCCGATCCGACCACGTCTTCCCACCTGAGCGCGAAGGCGTTCACGACCGGCGCGCCGTCGGTGATCTCGATCCAGTCGCGGACGTTCGGCAGTCGGTCGCGCACTCGCGCGACGCGCTCGGCGAACTCGCTCTCGTACACCACGACCGTGGCATCCGAGTTGTCGAACAAATAGACGAGCTCTTCCTCCCGGTAGCGGTAGTTGACGTTGACCGGCACCAGCCGCGCCTTCAGGGCGCCGACCAAGGCTTCGACGAACTCGGGACGGTTGTACGAGTAGATCGCGAGCTTGTCGCCCGGACGGTGATCTCGGGCCAGATGGAGAGCGAGCGCATTGGCGCGCCGGTCGAGCTCTCGCCAGGTGCGTGCTGGGCCCTCGGTGCCGTGCGCGAGAGCGATCCGATCGGGAGCCGTGTCGGCCACCAGCTCGTAAAGGTCCGCAAGATTCCAGTCCACTCGAGCCTCCTTGAAAACGGGCAAGCTAGCTCAGGGCGGTGGCTCAAGCGACTACTCCGGGGGTGCTGGCGGTTCTTTCAGAACCCGTTCCATAGTAGACACCCACCGCCGCCGCTCCGGGCTCTACGTTCTCCCGGCCGTTGCCGCCGCCGGGCGCCGCCGGGCGATAGCGGAGCCCACAGACAATCGCAGACGGATAAGCGCGAATGACGCGACAAAGGACTCGCTCGGTCGACATCATCGAGGCTGCCAGCCGCGCCTTCGAACGAATGGCGGGATGGATCTTCGACCACCGCGTCATTGTGCTGGCCGCCTGCGCCGCTCTGGTCACGACGAGCGCGATCTATACCGCCGGGATCCGCGTCGACAACAGCTTCGAGGCGTACTTCGACACCGAGGACCCTCACTACTCGGCCTACACCGAGTTTCGCGGCTACTTCGGCTCCGACGAGATCTCTTACATCCTGTACGAAGCGCCCGCGGCTCCCGAGGGCGTGTGGAATCTCGAAGTGATGCGCAAGATCGCCGACCTGGGCGATGCGATCGAGCGCGACGTCCCCTTCGTGAAAGAGGTGACGAGCCTCGCCAACGTCGAGCTTATGGATGCGGTCCCCGACGGCATACGCATCTACGCCCTGACCGACGATTTTCCCGAAACCCAAGAGCGGCTGCTCGACTTCAAGCGCAAGATCCTCGGCCGGGAGATGTACGTGGGAGGGCTCGCGAGCGCCGACGGAGCATACGCCGCTTTAATCGTCGAGATGGCGAAATCGAGCGTGGACCCGATCGCTGAGCTCCGCGTCGACCCCGCCCGGGGCAACGACATCGACAACATCTACCCGCAGGCGACCTATCGCGCGATCGAGGAGATCCTCGCGCGGCCTGAGTACGCCGGCATCGCCTTCTACCACACCGGCGACGTCGCCTTGAACGCGGTCGTGAACAAGATCAGCGCGCGGGAGAGCCGAAACCTCGGAATCCTCTGTTTCGTCGTCGTCTCGATCGTGCTCGCGTTCTTCATGAGGCGGCCGTCGGGAATCATCGCGCCGATGCTGGTGGTGGGGCTCGCGACGCTGGTCACGATCGGCTTCGTCGGCTTTCTCGGCTGGAACCTCGATCAGATGTTCGGGATGATGCCGGCGCTGCTCATTTCCGTCGGTGTGGCCGACACCGTCCACATCATCTCGGAGTTCCGGATCTACCGCGCGCAGCTCGGCGACCGGCGGGAGGCGCTGTGCCGCACGCTCTACCTGGTCGGAGCGCCGTGCTTGCTCACAAGCTTGACCACGGCGGCGGGGTTCGGCGCGATGAGCATCGCTCCGATCAAGGCGATCTCACGGTTCGGTGCGTACAGCGCCTTCGGCGTCATGGCCGCCTTCGCGCTCACGGTAACCCTGGTGGTGGCGCTGCTCTCCTTCGGACGACGTACCGGAAAGGTGGCGGCCGTCGAAACCGAGATCGCGCAAACGAAAGGCAGCGGCCTGCTCCAAAAGGCATTCGACGTGGTAACGCGGTTCGACGTCCGTCATCGCGTCTCCATCCTCGTCGTAGCGGCGCTGTTATGTGCGGCGTCGGTGGCGGGAATCCTCCGGCTGGAGGTCGAGTCGAACTTCTTGAACGAGTTCGGTGAGTCGGTCCCGATCCGTGGCACTACGTCGCTGGTCGACAGCGTGATGGGCGGCTCGCTCACGTTCAGCTATCTCTTCGACGCCGGAGCCGAGGACGCGATCAAGGACCCCGCAGTGCTGCGCGAGATCGAGCGGGTACAGGCCGAGGCCGACCGGCAGACCGACATGGTTCGCAAGACCTACTCGATCGTCGACTTCCTCAAGGACATCAATCAAACGTTCCACGACGACGATCCGGCGTTTCACGTCATTCCCGACAGCCGGGAGCTCGTCGCCCAGTACCTGCTTCTCTACGAGATGTCCGGCGGCGAGGAGGCGAACGACTACGTGTCCACGGACTACTCGCGAGCCCGCCTGGAGATCCGCTCGCCTCTGGTCGACTCGGGGCGCATGTCCTCCCTGGTGAGCCGTCTCGACGGTTACCTGGCGCGCGAGCCGGCCGTTCACGCGGAGGCGAGCCTCACCGGCATGGGCGCGCTGTGGCTCAAGCTCATGACCTACATCACGGAGAGCCAGATTCAGGGGTTCACCGCGGCGTTCGCCGCAATTGCCGTGATGATGTGCGTGCTGTTCCGCTCGGTGAAGCTCGGCTTGCTGGCGATGGTTCCCAACCTCGCACCGGTCTTTCTCACTCTCGGCGGCATGGGCTGGACCGGGGTTCCGCTCGACTACGTACGCCTGCTCATCGCGCCGGTGGCGATCGGCATGGCGGTGGACTACACGATCCACCACGTCACGCGCTACCGCTACGAGTTCGCGCAGAGCGGGAGCTACGAGCGGGCGCTGCGCGATTCACTGACCGACGTCGGTCGTGCTCTCATCATCACGTCGATCGTGCTGGTCGCCGGCTTCTCGGTGTTCACCTTCTCCGTCATGGACAGCATGGTGGCGTTCGGGTTGCTGCTGTCGACGACCATCGTCATGGCCCTGCTCGCCGACTTCCTGCTGATGCCGACCTTGATGATGGCGTTCAAACCTTTCGGCCCGGAGCGATCTCGCTCGGGCCCAGGCGGCAGCTGACGGCTACTTGCCCGAGTCGTACACCCGCCACATGTCGTCGTCGTCGAAGATCTTCTCGGTCGGGTCGACGTGCATGGCGTCGTTCTCGAAGTCGCGCCGCCGGCCGCGCTCAGCGTGGAACTCCTCGTAGAGGTCGTGTTGGATCATCGCGCTCATGATCTCGTTGGTCCCGGTCCAGATCTGCGCGAGTCGCGTGTCGCGCACGGCCCGCTCGATGGGGTAGACGTCGGTGTAGCCGATGCCGCCCGTGATCTGCATGGCGAGGTTGGCGGTGTCCCAGGCGGCCTCAGTCACGAACTTCTTGGTTTCCGATACGACGCGTCGCAAGCTCGGTGCGTCACGGTCGGCGGCGATCGCGGCCTGGTAGATCATGGCGCGTGAGACATCGATCAGTGTCTGCGCCTTGGCGATCATGAAGCTGACGGCTTGGAACTTTCGAATCGGCCTCCCGAAGGCTTTCCGCCTGTCGGCGTAGTTCATCGCGACATCCAAGCTGGCCTGCATTCCGCCGGTGCACGGCGCGGCGCTGCAGAGACGCTCGGGCACCATCATCGTGTGGAACACCGCGGCCCCGCCGTGGAGGGGACCGACGAGGTTCGACTTGGGCACCTTCACGTCGCGAAACACGACGCGGCCGGTGCCGCCGCCGCGGGTGCCCATCAGGCCGTAGAGGTACTTCACCTCGACGCCAGGGCCGCGCTCGATGATCATCGCGCTGATGCGGGCATGCGCGGGTGCGTTCGGGTCCGCGTTGGTGCGAACGTACGCGAGAAAAAAGTCCGCCCCCTCGGCGCCGACGATGAATCTCTTCATGCCGCGCACGACGAAGTGGTCGCCTTTGTCTTCGGCGCGGCTGGAGGCGCCGAAAAAGTCCGATCCGCCGCGCGGCTCGGTGAGCGCCTCGGCAGACACCAGGCGCCCCTCGAGCATCGGTTTCAGGTACTTCTTCTTCTGCTCCTCCGTGCCGAACTTGACGAGCGCTTCGCCGACGATCGACGGCATCACGAACGAGCAGCCCGCCGCCATGCCGAGGCAGCCGATCTCGCCCATCACCGCGCAGTCGGCGACCCAATCCATGCCTTGGCCGCCGTACTCCTTGGGGAACCGCAGCCCGAGCAGGCCGTGCCTAGCATAGGCCTCGTAGAGCTCGCGCGGGTAGCGGATCTCGTCGCGGTCCATGCGGCGCAGGTAGTCGGGGTCGACCTCGTCGCGGGCGAAGTTGCGGGCCTTCTCCTGCATCGCGCGAGTCCGTTCATCCAGCATGAAGTCGTTCATGGGGTGTCCTCTTTCCGTTCGTTTCGTCAGGCGCGTGCGATGTCGACGCGCGTCTCGCGATCGCTCTGGCCGGGCTGCAGAGAAGCCGGGGCGGGGCGCAGATGGATGTAGCCGCCGGCGAGCTCGACCGGGTTGAGTGGGCTCGGTAGCACGTTGCGGTAGCCTTTCCCACGGAAGAACTGATGGTCCTCCCACGCGTGGTAGAGAATCATCGTTCCGGGCCGAACGGCCGCGCTCACACGTGCGCGCACGAAGAACTCGCCGACGTCGTTCCACACTCGGACGCGGTCGCCATCGGCGATGCCGCGGGACCGCGCGTCATCCTCGGCGACGAACGCGGCAGCCTCGCCGCGCTGTAGATAGAGCATCAGATCGAGGTTTCTCCAGCTGCCGTGGATGCTCCAGCGCGTGTGTCCGCCGGTGAGGATGATCGGATGCTCGCCGCCGGGCCGGGGCGGCTCCTTGTGTACCGGCAGCTCCTCGCCGAGCTCGAGATATAAAGGATGGTCGATGTAGAACTGAATTCGCCGGGTGAGCGTCGGCCAGGGGCCGGGCTCTTTCGTCCGCCAGCCGCGGTTGACGACCGGAGCATCGGGCAGGACGTCGGTCGCGTTGCCCAGGTTGATGGGGTGGCCGCCGATGCCGACGATGCGGCGAAAGCCGGTTGCCCGTAGGTCTTCGAACGACGCGTCGACGAAGCTGGTCTTCTTCACCACCTCGGCGATGAGCTCGGTTTGCTTGTCCTCGGCAAAACGGCCGTCATCCGTGAATCGATCGTAGAAATCGTCGAGCCTTTGCAGCTCGCCGTGACGGTCCTCGAATCCCCGCACCCCACGTTCGCGCGCTCGTCGCTGGATCCATCGGGCGAGCAGGGCGTGGATCTCCCACTCCACTTTCGTCTCGGCCAGCGGCGGAACGGCGGCCTGCGTGATGTGGAGGTAGGGCGAGAGCAGAGTGAACCAGTTGGGGATGTCGTCCTTCTCGTAAGACGACGCGGCCGGAAGCAGGATGTCGGACCAGAGCGCGGTCGTCGACATGCGGATCTCGGTCGTGACGACCAGGTCCAGCTTTGGCCAGAGCTTCTCCAAGAGGAGGTCTGCGGAGCGGATCCGCCGCAGGAGATTGCTGCCGGCGACGAACAGGACGCGCGGCGTCGTTGCGGGGGGCTCTCGTTGCCAGCCTCTCCCGTACGACTCGGCGACGTAGTCTTCGATGGGGCGGGGAAGTCGACGTCCCCACGCTGGATCACTGCGCGTGCCGAGACCGGCGTGACGTCGCCAGTACAGCACCGAGTTCACGATGTCGGCGCGGTCCATGTAGTCACGGAGCAGGCCGTACAGCACCCGCTCGGTCGTCTCGCCCCCGAGCCTCCCGGCGATCAGCTTGGGCGCGAGCCTGAGCTTTCGCGCGATGCCGTCGAGCTGGCTGTGAAAAACGGTGTCGATGCCGTCGATGCGGAGAAATGGGCAAGTATCGAAGCCCGCGCCCGGGCGGCCGATGTGGCCGCCGAGCAGAAAGACGAGGAGTTGGGCGCGCATGATGAGATCGCCGTGGTAGAGCTTGGGCAGGCTCGACCCTGCGACCCCGGACAACGCCTTGGAGTCGGCGATCCAATCGGCGAGCTGTCTCACCGTCGACGGCGCCACGCCGCAGATCTCGGCGGCTTTGTCCGGCGTGTAGTCGCGGTCGAGCCGTTCGCGCAGCACATCGAGCACCGGGCGCACGCCGACGCGCCCCCACAGTGTCTCGATCTCGTAACGTCCGGCGAGCGCCGGGCGCGCTTTGCCCCAGTCGAGCGAACGCTCCGGTGCCGCGAGGATGCGGCTAGCGGCTTCATCGTAGGCAAAGAAGCAATCTTCCCGCCCACCGGCGATCGTGTCGCTCTCGCGAAGGAACCGCCCATCGTCCTCTCGCACGAGGAGCGGGAGGTCGGTCTGCGTGCGCACGAACGCGTCGTCGATGCGGCCGGTCGCGAGCATCACCTGCGCGATCGCCAGTGCCAACGCTGCATCGGTTCCCGGTCGCACGGGGACGAAGAGGTCGCTGTGAACCGACGAGGCCGAGTAGTCGGGAGCGATCGTCACGATACGTGCGCCGCGGTAGCGAGCCTCGTTGAGAAAGTGGGCGTTGGGAATGTGGGTGTAGACCGGGTTCGCGCCCCAAATTAGGATCGTGTCGGAAAGGAAGAAGTCGTCGGCCGAACGCGAGGACACCGGCGTGCCCATCGTGACCGCGGCACCGGCCTGGCCGTCGTCGAGCTCGGTGTTGGTGTCGAGCTCGACGCCGTCGAGCATGTTGACCAACCGTTCCACGCCGATACGCCACGCGGTGGAGGCGAGGCTTCCGCCCGGCTCGAGCACGACCGCATCGGCGCCACTCTCGGTCACGGCGTCGATGAGGCGGTCGGCGATCTCCGAGAGCGCTTCGTCCCACGAGACGCGCTTCCATTTATGCTCGCCACGCTCGCCGACGCGTCGCAGAGGGTAGAGCAGGCGGTCGGGCGAGTAGAGGAGGGCGGAGTAGCTTGCGCCTTTCTGGCAGCCGCGCGGATTGAAGTCCGGCACGTCGTCGCGGACCACGGGGTAGCCTGCCGTCTGCTCTTCCCGGAGCGCAACGCCGTCCTTGACGTAGACTTCCCAGGAACAGTTTCGTTGGTACCAGCAGTTGACGATGTGGGTGCAGCGGACGTGCTTGTCCCACGCCATCTTTCGCCGGTAGAGGTCGGCCCAGCCGCCGTATTTCTCATCGGCGCCACGCGGCGTGCTGCCGGATTCCGATGCCTGGGAAAATGTCGTGTGCGGCTCGGCTCCTGCCGCCGGCCGCAGTGAGCTGAGGACGAGCGCGGCGGCGCCGCCGCCGGCGCGGGCGAGAAAGTCTCGGCGCGAAATTCGTCGTGCCATGCGTCTGCCCTCCGGCGCCGCGGCTCGCGCGTCGAACGTCCGAGTTCTGCAATGGCCATACCACGCTCGCCCCAGCACATGCCAGAGACCGGGAAGGTCAGGGCGCGGGCCGCGTGGGGCGCCGATCGGCGGCTTGGCTCTCGCGATATTGCGAGACTCTTCGGTGCTGCGCCGTCGTCGGGGGAGACGGGCGGTCCGGGTCCCGTTTCACGGGTTTTCCGGCTGTACGAAAACGAGACCGCGAGGGGACCCTACCAGCCGTCAATATCGTCACGGATCGTGCCGCACATTTGCAGCGACGAAGGACATGGGGTTCGCGGGTTTTCGTGTTCGATTTTTGCCGTGAAACGGCGCCGGTTTCACAGAAGACATGTCGTCCGTTTGGTAGTCGCGAGAAAAATGACGGCGGAGCGAAAATTTGTCGACGGCGCAGGGATGCGAGATGGCAGTCTCGCTCCAGAGGCAAGACGCCTCTTTGGAGTTAAGAGAAATGAACACCGCTCACCCCTCGAATCACACTGTCTCATTGTGGACTCGCGCCGCGATCGGGTTGGTCGCTTGCGGGTTCGTCCTCGCCGCCGCCGGCCCGGCCACAGCGATGCGCTGCATCGTGGATGTCGACGGCGCGAACGATGATCCAGGCCAGAAGGACGTCACCCAGTTCTGCGTGGGGCTCGGCCAGAACCAGCCCTTCGACGTTCACGCGATGGCGAGCTTCGACCTTACGGGACTCGGCGGCAGCAACACCGCTGACCTCTGCTTGCTCTTCGATTCCGACACCGACGGCAAGATCAACGCCGCCGTGTGCACGACTCTCTCCGGCGATCCGGCCAAGGTCAGCGACGTCCGCTTGCTGACCTGCAACGACAGCTGGTCGGACAAGTGCGGCGGCGCGGCGAAGATCAACGCGTGCAGCGGCAGCGGCACGAGCTGTCTCAGCGACGCGCAGTGCGGTGCCGGCGAGACCTGCTCAAGCACCTTCAATACCCGCTGCCTTGCGGCTCAGATGCCGTCTGATCCGTTCCCCGAGGGCGACAGCAGCCCGATGGACACGGTCGTTTCGTGTGCGGTCGACCTCGACGAGTTCGGCGTAGCAGGCATCGGCGGGCGTCTCATCAACATGGGCGCCTACTCGTCGTCGAGCCTGAGCTCGGACCTCTCGGACGCGGTTCTGCCGCCGATGTGCGAGGGCGATGCCGACTGCGACGCCGGTGAGGTCTGTCACCTGGCCTCGGGCGAGTGTTACAAGCCCAAGGTCACCGGTTGCACGAACAACTCTCAATGCGCGACCGACGAGCTCTGCGACGTGGGGACGGGCGTTTGCGTTCCGGGCGGCTGCAGCGACGACGCCGACTGCACGGCGGGCAAGGTGTGCAACGTCGAGTCGGGCGCCTGTGAGACCCCCGTCGATACGGGCTGCCACCAGGACGTAGACTGTGCGTTAGGTCTCGTCTGCAACGTCGAAACGGGCGAGTGCGAGGCCCCCGGCGCCGCGTGCTCGATCGACAGCGACTGCGCTGCCGGCCAGATCTGCAATGCGACGACGGGGCTGTGCGAGGATGCGACGGGTGGCAACACCTGCGCCACGAACTCCGACTGCATCGTCAGCGAGATCTGCCATCCGTCTTCTGGCACCTGCGTCGACCCGAACGAGACCTGCTCGTCGGATGCCGACTGCCCCAGCGGCAAGGTCTGCAACCTCTCGATCGGGTTCTGTGAGACGGTCGACCTCCCGGTTTGCGGAGACAGCCAGATTGCTTGCGACGCCGAGTGCTCGCTGTGCAGCGGCGGCCACTGCCTCTCGCTTTGCGGCAACCCCTACGATGGCGCGGGTTCGGGCGTGACGGTGGTCGATGCGCTGTTCATCCTGCGTGCGGCCGTGGCGCTCGAGCAGTGCGGGCTGTGCGTGTGCGACGTGAACAGCAGCAATACGATCACGGCGGTCGACGCGCTGAAGACGCTGCGCCTGGTCGTGCGGCTCCCCGAGGCGTTCACCTGCCCGGGCTACGCGAGTAACTGAAGGCCCGAGCGGTAACCCCCCTGGCGCGCACCGCGAAGAGCGGCGCTGTGCGCGAACGACGGGGCGCGGGATCACTCCCGCGCCCCGTTGCCGTTTCGCCGAAGCCCGGGACTCGTGGTGCTGCCGTCGAACCGGCCATACGTGGAGTCACCTATGCTCGACTCCGCTGCGCCCCGAACGGGGGGAGCACGCAGGATTCTCTCTTGACTCGGGTCGCCATTCTCTAGACCTTCTCGCGATACATCGAAGAGAGGGGCAGGGCATCGCTGCGCCGAAGCGCGCGAGCGTGCCGAAGCGGAATGAAGGGGGACAGAGTGAGAAGCCCAGCCGTGGCTTTTTCGCGGCCGCGCCGATGGTGCGTCTTCGCGTGGATGGCGGCGTCGGTCGCGCTCAACGCGGCCCCGGCGAGCGCAGTATTGCCGGTTCCCACCAGTTGCCAGGTCGACCTCGACGGGCCCAACGACGACCCGGGGCAGAAGGACGTCACGCAGTTCTGCGTCGACCCGGGCGCCGGCACGCCTTTCGAGCTCCATACTTCGGCAAGCCTGGACATCATCGGCCTGTCGGGCAGCAACACAGCGGATCTCTGCTCACTGTTCGACACGGACGGCGACGGCAACGTAAACCTGGCGGTCTGTACGACTCTGGCCTCCACCCCGGCAGTCCTAAGCCAGGTACGCCTGTTCACCTGCACGGACACGGCGGCCGACAAGTGCACGGGATCCGTCCAGCTAAACGTCTGCACCGGCGGAAGCACTTGCCTCAACAGCGGTCAGTGCCCGATTGGACAAACATGCTCGCAAACTTTCGATACGGCGTGTGAGGTCAGCCAGCAGTCGACCGACCCGTTCCCGACCGGCGACAGCTACCCTTTAGACACCGTTGCCGTGTGCGCGCTCGACTTGGACGAGTTCGGTGCCGCCGGCTCGAGCGCTCATCTTATCGACGCGTGCTCGTATCCGTCCAGCGTTCCCAACTCGGACCCTTCGGATTGCATTCTGTATCGCGAGTGCACGAGCGCCTCGGAGTGCGGCGACGGAAACGCTTGCACCATCGATAGCTGCCAGAACAACATCTGCGTCCACACCCCGAACACGGGGGCGTCGTGTGACGACGGCGACGCGTGCACGCTTACGACAACGTGCAACGACCAGGGGTTCTGTACGGACGGGACCCTCACGCCTTGCGACGACGGCAACCCGTGCACGACCGATACTTGCAGTCCGATCAGCGGTTGCAGCCACACGCCGGTGGTCAACGGGACCGTCTGCGATGACGGCCAGTACTGCACGACGGGCGACACCTGCACGAGCGGGGTGTGCGGCGGAAGCTCGCGCGACTGCAGCGACGGGATTGCGTGCACGACCGACACCTGCAACGAGTCGACGGACCAGTGCGTCCATACCGGCAACCATGCATCTTGCAGCAACGGCCAGTACTGTGACGGTGTAGAGGTCTGCAACCCCGCGACCGGCTGCGAAGCGGGGCCACCCGTCGTTTGCAGCGACGGCCTCGCCTGTACCCTAGACACGTGTAACGAGACGACCGATCAGTGCGACCACGCTCCGGACAACGGTGTCTGTAATGACATGCAGTACTGCAATGGTGTCGAGACCTGTAGCCCTGTGTACGGGTGTCAGGCAGGCAGCCCAGTCAACTGCAGCGATGGCATCGCTTGCACGGCCGACGCCTGCGACGAAATTGTCGACCAGTGTACGCACACTCCGAACCACGCGACGTGTAGCAATGGCCAGTTCTGCGACGGTGCGGAAGTATGCGATCCACTGGCCGGTTGTCTCGCTGGAGCTGCCGTCGACTGCGGGGACGGCGTTGCCTGTACGACCGACAGCTGCAACGAATCGACGGATCAATGCCAGCACGCCCAGAATGATGCCTTCTGCAATAACGGCGAGTTCTGTGATGGCCTGGAGACGTGTGACCCGACCAATGACTGTCAGCCGGGAGTGCCCCCCGTCTGCGGTGACGGGATTCCTTGCACCACGGACTCTTGCAACGAGGTCTCCGACGAGTGCGAGCACGTGCCGAATGACGGTGCCTGCGCGAACGGCCAGTACTGCGACGGTGTCGAGACCTGTGACCCCGTGAACGGATGTGAGGCCGGAGCTCCGGTATCTTGCGACGACGGGGTCTCCTGTACGGTGGACACCTGCAACGAGCTCAGCGACAGCTGCAGCCATACGGCTGATAATTCTCTCTGCAGCGATGGGGCGTTCTGCAACGGCGCGGAAACGTGCGACGCCGTGAACGACTGCCAAGCCGGGACGGCGCCGAACTGCAACGATGGCGTCGCCTGCACGGTCGACTCGTGCAACGAGACGACGGACTCCTGCTCGCACGTGGCGAACAACGCGGCATGCAGCGACGGAAAGTTCTGCAATGGCAGCGAGACGTGCGACGTCTTAGCCGGTTGTCAGGCTGGTACGCCGCCGAACTGCTCCGATTCCGTCGTCTGTACGCTCGACGCCTGCGACGAGGCGGGGGACACCTGCACGCATACCCCGGTCCACTCGGTTTGCAACGACTCGCAGTTCTGCAACGGCATGGAGACCTGTGACGCGCTCGTGGGCTGCCAGGCTGGAACGCCGCCCGACTGCAACGATGGCGTCTCTTGCACCGCAGATTCCTGCGACGAAGTCTCGGATTTCTGCGACCACGCACCGAACAACGCCGCGTGCAGCGATGGCGAGTTCTGCGACGGTGTCGAGATCTGTGACCCGTCGGGCGACTGCCAGCCCGGGACCGATCCGTGCCCGGGTCAGTCGCTCTGTAACGAGAGCACCGATCAATGTGTCAACTGTCTCGACGACTCTCACTGTGACAACGGCGTCTACTGCGACGGCGTGGAGACGTGCCACGTTGCCACCGGCGTTTGCCAGCCAGGCACGCCTCCCAACTGCAACGACGGAGTGTCCTGTACCCAGGACTCGTGTAACGAGTCGACGGACTCCTGCGGCCACGTTCCGAGCGATGCGGCTTGTAGCGATAGCCGTTTCTGTACGGGGGTGGAGACCTGCGACCCTGTCAGCGATTGCCAGGCCGGCATTCCACCTAGCTGCGACGACGGCGTGTCTTGCACGGTGGATGCCTGCAACGAGACGCTGGACTCGTGTGTGCACACGCCGGACGACGCCGTGTGCATGAACGGCCAGTTCTGCGACGGCAGCGAGACCTGCGACCCGGTGAACGACTGCCAACCGGGAACCGACCCGTGCGCGCCGGGGTCATGCAGTGAGGTGTTGGACCAATGCGTCGCCTGCTTGGTAGATGCCCAGTGCGACAACGGCCAGTTCTGCGACGGGATCGAGACCTGCGACGACACGACCGGCGAGTGTGTTCCAGGGACGCCTGTCGTCTGCAACGATGGCATTGCCTGCACGACGGATACCTGCAACGCGGCCATCAATGCGTGCGTCTACACGCCCAACAATGCGGTCTGCACCAACGGCCTGTTTTGCGACGGCGACGAGACCTGCAACCCGGCCAGCGGTTGCGAGGCAGGAACGCCGGTCGTCTGTGTGGATACGGTCGCTTGCACGGTGGATTCGTGCAACGAGGAGCAGGACCGTTGTAACTACGTTCCGGACAACACGCTCTGCAGCGACGGTCTGTTCTGCAACGGTGTCGAGGTGTGCAGCCTGACGCTCGGTTGCAGGCCCGGGACCGCGCTCACCTGCAGCGATGGCGTCTCCTGCACATTCGACTCTTGCAACGAGACGTTGGACCAATGCGAGCACTTGCCGAACCATGCCTTGTGCAGCGATGGTCTGTTCTGCAACGGTGCCGAGGTGTGCGACCCGGTCAACCGCTGCGTCTCGTCACCGCCGGTCGTGTGCGACGACGGTGTCGCGTGCACCAACGATTCCTGTAACGAGTTTGCCGACGGCTGCGATCATGTGCCCAATCACGCATCGTGCGCGAACGGGCTCTACTGTGACGGTGCCGAGGTCTGCGACCCGTTGCGCGGCTGTGAGGCCGGAGCGCCGGTCGACTGCAACGACGAGAACGCATGTACGGTCAACTCGTGTTACGAGGCACTGGACATCTGTGTGACGGAAGACATCTGCTGCGGGAACGGTGCGATCGACGTCGGGGAGGAGTGCGACGACGGGAACCTCGAGGACGCCGACGGTTGTGATTCGAACTGCAAATACACACGGTGCGGCAACGGTGTCGTCACGCCGGGCGAAGAGTGCGAGTACAAGGAAATCTGCGGCAATCTGCTCGACGATGACGAGGACGGGCTGTACGACTGTGCGGATCCGGACTGTGAGGTCGAGAACTGCACGGCGGACTGCAGGTTGGCGCCGCCTTGCACATGCATAGAGGAAGACCCGGCGATCGTCTTGCTGAGCAAGACTCCGAACTTCTTCCGCATCCATGGACGGATTCCGGGGGACGTGTCCACGATCGACCCCCAAAGCGAGGGGGTGACGATCCAGCTCAGCAACGCCAATGGCGTGATCTATCAGGCGATGCTCCCGCCGAACTCCTTCATCGTGCGCTCGGCATCGCGGTTCAAGTACAAGGACAAGGCGGCGGTCACCGGCGTGGACCCGATAGGGCCGCAC
>QJWJ01000076.1 GCA_003235365.1 Deltaproteobacteria bacterium | reverse complement strand
AGGGCACAGCCCGCTGAGCACGAAGTGTTCCGTGACGTCTACGCCCTGCCAGGACGCGACCGCGACGTCCGCGACTCGATCCTGGATCACGGAGTCGCTTGCCACCAGCGCGAACCGATCTCCAAACACCTCGACGCGCGGTGGCGTTGGCGCGTCGAGCTCCACGTATCGGGTGACCGTGCTTCGCCCCATTCGTCAGCGTCAGCGGTTTCGTCGCCCGCTTCGCCGCTCTTCACGTCGCCGTTTCCCCCGTCGAGCCCAAGTCGTTGCGGATTCGGGGTGCAACCACAGAAACCGAGCAACCAGAGCGCGAGGTGCCGGGTGCTGAGGTGCGCGGGCATGGCAGCATCCTATGCGACTCAGCCGCCGGAACCACAAGAACCTCGATGGGAGTCCGTGAATCGCGAACTCCGAAGTCCACTCAACTCAGTTGACGAACCTTGAACCGCCTACGCCGGGTTGATAGCGTCAGCATCATGAGGAAATTCAGCCCGCTGTCGATCGGTGTTGCACTGCTGGTACCCGCACTGGCAGTCGGCGCGATCAGCGGCATCGAGAGCTTCTCGCCTGGCGACCCGATCACGGCGGCGGGGATCAATGGAAATTTCGATTTGCTGGAACAGGCAGTCGAGGTGGTGAATGAGCGCGTGGATGCCGCGGAAAAGAGTATTGCTGCTTTGCAGGTCGGTCTAATCACGTCGAATGAGACGCTCGTAGTGGCTGATTGCGCCGAACTCTCCAACTCACTGACGGCGTTGACGGCGCGTCGAGTCGATGGGGATGTTTCACTCGGATAGGGCCCTCGACGGCAGCGGAAACGGCCAGGGGCTGACCGAGCCGGCCGTGCTCAACGAAGTCGACACGGCGGGGGCTATCATCTTCGCCCCCGAATAGCGCGGGATTGCCGTTTGGTTGCCCACCCGACGTCATCCCGCCTCGTCGTTCACCTCTTGTCGCTCACCTCTTGGCGTCGTTGTCGTGCGAGGCGGGACCCTTGCTCGGCGGAACCGGAGGAGCGGTGCTGGGGTGGCGTCTTCCAGTCTTCGATTCGGCTCCGCCCCTTTTCCGTGGCGGCCAAACTCAGCACCTGAGCAATCGTCCAGACGTAGGAACGACTCGACAGGCCGCGTGTGCCAGAAAACTCCCGAACGATGCGGTCAGGGGATACGGAACGAACCAGGAGGATGATCACGTCGCGCAGAGCGGAGAGCTCTGCGTCACTGAGGTTCTTTCTCAACTCACCGCGGTCACGGAGGCGCGTCAGGGCTTGTCCCATTTGGTTCCGTCGGCGCGTCTCTACCGCTGCGTAGCCTTCCGAGCAGGTCGCGTACTCGGTGAGTATTTGCGTGCGCGCCGCGGCGAGGAAACGGTACTCGTAGTTGTTGTCGAGTCCTTTCTCGATCGACGCCAAAAGCTCCGCGAGTGTGCCTTCGTTCACCAAGATGTCCAGGGTGGCGTCGTTCCGCTCTGAAAGCTGCTCGGCCAACGCCCGCACCAAGTCTTCCTTCTTGGGGAAATGGTAGGTCACGTTGCCTGGACTGAGGTTCAGGGTCTCGGCGATTTCCCGCATCCCGACGGCGTTGAGCCCTTCCTCGTTGAACCGCCGCAGAGCCGTGACGAGGATCTTTTCGCGAGTGGAAGCCATACCCACTTGTACAACGTACTAGAGCCTGTTATCAACCTAGTACATCGTACTAATCGGTACGGCGTTCCGGAGGTAATTGGATGAACTACCCACAGACCATTGACAGCGGACACGGCGAAACGCTCACCTTCTGCGGTATTGAAAGCTGTGATGGACAGGCGCGGCTCAAGCTGCGCGGCGTCGTCGCACCGGGGTCGGGCCCACCGATGCACGTGCATTTCCATCAGACCGAGCATCTGGCGGTGAAGCAGGGCCAGCTTTGGTACCAGATCGAGGGTCAAGACGCGTGCGTGATCGGGCCGGGAGAGTCGGTTACATTTGCCCCTGGCGAGCCGCACACGTTCAAGGCCTTTGGTGAAGGGCAGCTCGAGTGCGAAGGTTGGGTTTCTCCTCCCGACAACAACGCGTACTTCCTGAGTCAGGTGTACGCGTCAGCGCGTAAGAACGACGCTGGCGGCCGACCCAGTGACTGGGACATGGCGTTTCTCTTGGGTCGGTACGGCGGTGAGTACGACGTTCGCGAAATCCCCACGCCGGTCAAGAAGCTGGTTTTCCCCGTGCTACGTCTGCTCGGAACGCTGACTGGCCGTTTTCGGCATTTTGCCGGAGCGCCGGAACCTCTGCATCGCGGCTGAGAAGACGCCACCGCACCCTGAGCACCTCATCGCGTGTTCAGCCCGGAGGCGAAAGGTGCACACCGCAGGAACCTCGAACGTTTTCTGGTTTGGCGGTGCGACACGGGTCGTCATCAGTCGCCCCTCGTGATGTCCGACTGATGACGCCCCTCGACTGCAAGCCCCAACAATTCAAGGCAACGACAAGGTCCGTTCACTCGAAGCAGCCCCGACAACCGATGCTGCTGCTGGAGTACGCCACTCAGGGTCGCGATACTCGTTTCCGGTTCGTCGGACGCTACTGACTCGAGCCAATGGTGGAGGGATGCTCGTCGCTCGCTCCTCGTGCAGCCCCCGCCAGCAGAAGGGCGCCTGCGCCCGCGCTCCACACCGAATAGTCCAAGGCCGGTTTGGGGCCGCCCGTCAGGGACATGCTCAGAGCGAAGAGGCCAAGCAGCAAGGCACTGCCCAAGGCGACCCAACGCAGTCGGATCCCCGCCAACAGCAGCGCAGCGAACAGCACTTCGAGCACGGTCGCCAACGTGGCCAGGGCGTCTGCAACTGACGTCGGAAGGACTGGCATCAGTGTTTGGGAGTAGTCGAGGAACGATTCGTAATCGCCCCAGACCACGCCCGGGCTTCCCGGAGCGCCCCAAAGGCCCAGCCGGTCGGCGACGGCGGACAAGAAGCTCGCCGCCAATGCCAACCGAGCCGCGAGTGTGGTGAGTCGGGGCGGGAGCGAAATCCGCTCCAGGTGTTGCGTCAATCGTGTCAAAGTCGTACCGGCCTTCTCCAATGCGCCAGCGGCGGGTGGTGCGAGCAGCGTAGGGCTCGCGGCGCAGGAGCTCTTGAACGAATGCGACATTTGGAACCGATTATCGCGAGACCCTCGGCGGCGCCCTTGTCGGAGGTGCTGAACGCAAGCTGGTTCGTCGCCCCGGCCGACGAACCCCGCTCTGGGATCATGCAGGCAGATGGCCGCGTGGGAGTGATGGTGTCTACCGAAGGCTTCGGATCCGCAGCAGGGGTAGGGTCCCTGAAGCCCGACTCCGACGATTTCGACGCCGTCCACCTGGGGTTGGCGCCGCAGGTTTCGCTGATTGGATTGCGCTTCGAGCCGGGGGCATTCCATTCGCTGTTCGGGTTGTCCTTTCGCGCGTTCGTTCGCGGTGAGAGGACGCGCCGACTCACCGATCTCGAAGGCGTGCTGCAGGGCGCCTTGCGCGAGCTCAGCCGAGAGGCCTGCGGCTTTGGACAGGTTGAGGATGTCGTCGCGACCGCCTTACTCCGCGGTGCACGCGGCCCGGATCCCCGGTGGTTGAAGCTGCGCAGCATCCTGGACGAGATGTGTGCTACCGATGAACGCGTCGACTCGGAACGATGGGCTCGGCGCTTCGGCTGCGGCCGCCGCCAGTTCGAACGACTCTTCGTCGAGTACGTCGGTTTGACGCCCAAGGTGTTCTTCCGGCTCGAGCGCGTCAATCGCGCGCGGGCGCAACTGAAGGCCGGAGCCGATTTGGCTAGCACCGCCCAGGCTTGTGGCTTTGCAGATCAGGCGCACTTGACTCGCGAATTTCGTCGAGTCTTGGGGGTGACGCCTCTGGCGTATCGAGGTCGCGTGGTACGGGCAAACGACGGCGGGTGAGTCGGGCGGTTGCAGCGCGGAGTGCATCGATCGGGGGGTGACGGCGCTGGCGGGGACGTTGCGCTATTCACGCCGGGCGATTCTGTCTCGCTTCCGCGTCGGCAACGCTGCACCGATGGTGCCGCCTCAGTGAGTTCGAGCTAGCACCGACCACCGTCGGAGGACCGCCAATCTCGATCAACATCGGACGGATCCAGACAGATCCGGACAGCAGGGCCACGGATCCATTCCCGAATTGTCGGCGATCGATTGGCATGTCGTTTGCGTTACCGAACGCGACAGGAGTCATTTCCACCGACCTTTCGAACAGATCGAACGCAGGAAGGTCTTTTGCAGCGGAAAGGGAACGGATCATGAAAGGGTGCAACTGGAACGTCGGGGGCGCGTTGAAGTGCTTGTTCGTCTCGGGAGTGTGGCTTACGGGATGCGGTGCCGAATATGGTGACTATGGCGAAGAGGTGAACACGACTGAGCAAGCAGTCTTCTACGAGTCGTGGGAAATTTGGGACAAGAAGATCATCAACGTATGCTTCGAAACCAGCGGATACTCGACGGAGCGAACTTGGGTTCGAAACGTCCTCAAGGGACAGCGATCCTGGGAAAACTCAGGACGAGTCAACTTCGTAGGCTTTCGCAGCTGCGGGACGAATGAAAACGGCATTCGGGTGAACTTTCACACGGAGACTGGCGGCTGGACCTGGCCTCGCGATGGCGGCAAAACCGCGATGTTTCTCGGTGTTGGTACCAGGGTGGACTGCACCAATCGCGAGCAGTGCTTCAAACACCTGACCCTCCACGAGTTTGGTCACGCGATAGGAATGAGTCACGAGCAGAACCGGTCGGACAAGCCGAGTACTTGCACCGCTTCCCAAGACTTGAACAACGCGGGGGACATACCCTGGGGACCGTTCGACAGCGGTTCCATCATGGCCTACGATGGTGGCACCTGCAGCCAAGGCCAAGATCTTTCCGTTCTCGATCAGCAAGGTACCGATCACTTCTATGGGGCACGCGAGGGTGACTTCAGCCGCCTCGGTGACTTCAACGGAGATGGAAAAGGCGATCTGCTCTGCCACGACGCCGCGCGGGGCTACAAGTGGGTCGACTTCGCCGAAGGCTCGGGTCAATTCAACGGCACCAATTTCAGTACGACCCAAAACTGGTGCGGACACGACGCTGCCAAGCTCTACAAGGGTGACTTCAACGGAGATGGCCGCACCGACATCTTGTGCCACGACCTGGCGACCGGAAACAAATGGATCGACTACTCCGAGAGCGTGGGCGCGCCCGGTGCGTATGGCTTTACGGGAACGAACTGGAGTCGAACGACCAACTGGTGCAGCCACGATTCCGGTCGACTGCTCATCGGCGATTTCAATGGCGACGACAAAGACGACATCATGTGTTTCGACACCGACACGGGCTACCAATGGATCGACTACGCCTGGGGGACGGGCGTGTTCATGAACACCGATTGGTCCTACGCGGTGGGCTGGTGCAACCTGTACTACCATCGAGTGTTCGTGGGGGACTTCAACGGCGACGGTCAGGACGACTTGTTGTGTCAAGACTACCTAAACGGAAACAAGTACATCGACTACGCCGATAGTCATGGCCATTTTGGCGGAACGGATTACGCCACCTCCATCAACTGGTGCTCTCAACCAGGTGAACAGCTCTACATCGGTGACTTTGACGGCAATGGCACCGACGATCTGCTTTGCCACGACGCGAACACTGGGTCGATGTCGGTGGACTATGCCAACAGTTTCTACAAGTTCAACGGATCGGATTGGTCCCGTACCTCGAACTGGTGTAGAAGCAACATTGGACGCCTGTTAATCGGAGATGTGAACGGAGACGGCGCGGACGATTTGCTCTGTCACAACATTCGAGATGGGAGCAAGTTCGTGGATCTCGCCTATCCCGTTGCGGGCGCCGAGCTCTTTGGCGGAACTGACTGGTCGCGAAGCGGT
>QJWJ01000341.1 GCA_003235365.1 Deltaproteobacteria bacterium | reverse complement strand
GGGTTCGATCGCGGGCTGACTCACAGCCTGCACGTTCTGACCTTCGAGCGCCTTGGGGTAGGTCTCGTCGACCAGAGCTTGAACGACGTCTTGTTGGACGCGCGGACCATACAGATGTGCGAGCACCTTGCGCGGCGCCTTGCCCGGACGGAAACCGCGAATACGAGCGGTCTTGCCGATCCGACGATAGGCCTTTGCGAGTTCTTCATTCACCCGCGCCGCGTCGATTTCGACGGCTAGCTCGAGTAGCACGGGACTGAGTTTTTCTACGGCAACCTGCATGGGAGGGCGCTTCCGTGCCACGCGGCTGGACGCAGGTCAAGCGGCGTCGAGCGCCGCGAGCACACGGCACGCTGCAGCGGCCGGGCAGGCTCCCAGGGGTCGCGAGCCGCGAGCCGCCAACGCCAAAACCCGAAGCCCCTTCGCTACAAAAAAAGACGAACCCCGGCGGGAGGCAACCGCCGGGGCTCTCGAGCGAAAGCGGAGGAAACGCGCTCGCTCTCTAAGCTAAGAAACCAATCCCCATCACGCTTGCTCCCCGCCTCCCGAGCGGGGCCCTCCCAGGACTCGTCGGCACGTCGCGCCGGGCGAGCCACCAAGTCTCTCACTCGTCGTCGAGGTCGTCCTCCTCGTACTCGGCGGCGCGCAGCGCTGCCTCGAACGGATCGACGTCGAAGTCGTGCTCTTCCGGGATGGGATCCTCGATGTTGTCCAGCGTCCACCCGGCTCGCAGCCCGGGACGGATGTGTTCGCGCGTGAAATCTTCGATCGTCGGATACTTGGGCATGCTCATCGTTTCTCCTGCTCGGGGCCTGACGCTGGGCTGGCAGATCGCAAAGTGACGACGACCGACGACGAAGCAATCTCGTTCCGAACCCAGAACCCGTCCCGCAACACGCGCTCGCCTCGGGCGTCGCAATTGCCCCCAAACGCGAGTACTGTCGCGAGCCCCAAACGCCGGTCCGAATTCTGCTTTCGTTGCCGTCTACTCACCTGGAACCACCTGCACCTACATCTGGGCACACCCTACGCCAGGGCCCCGCAACGTCCAAAAATTCAGGCTCAAATCGGCGATTTCGATAAGGAACTCTGCAAGTCATGGCTGCTCGCGCGAACATCATCGCCATCGCCAATCAGAAGGGCGGCGTCGGTAAGACGACCACCGCCGTCAATCTCTCCGCCAGCCTCGCCGCCGCCGAACGCAAGACACTGCTGGTCGATCTCGATCCCCAGGCCAACGCCTCGAGCGGCGTCGGCATCGCGCCGCACTCGGTCGAACGCACCATCTACGACGCGTTGATCGGCGAGTTGCCCCTCGAGCAAGTCGTGCAGCCGACGACGATGGACAACCTGTACATCGCACCGGCGAGCCAGCACTTGACCGCAGTCGAATACGAGCTGTTCGAGGGTGAGCAACGCGGCTCGCATCTGCGCCAGCTGCTGCGCGGGCAGATCTCGGACGAGTACGAGTACGTCGTCATCGATTCGCCGCCGTCACTGGGCGTGCTGACGTTGAATGTCCTAGGCGCCGCCGATCGAGTCATCGTGCCTTTGCAACCGGAGTACTACGCGCTAGAGGGTATCACGTACCTCGTGGAGACCATCGACCGAGTCAAGGAGTCCCTCAATCCGGATTTGGTGATCCAGGGTTTGGTACTGACGATGTGGGATCCGCGCAATCGATTGGCGCATCAGGTCGCTGACGAGGTCCGCAAACACTTTCACGTCTTTCACAGTGTCGTACCGCGCAACGTGCGTCTGAGCGAGGCTCCCTCCCACGGCGTCCCCGCCCTGCTGTACGACGTTCAATGCCGCGGCGCCCAGGCCTACATGGGTCTGGCGCGCGAAATCATCGACGCCGAATCCGGCACGGTGACCCGAGAGGCCGAGGCATGAACAAACCGCGGGGTCTCGGCAGAGGGCTCGACGTCCTGTTGCCCGCGGGCCGCACGCGTCCGCCACCGTCGCAGAGCGCCGCACCCACCACGGACTTGCGCCACTTCGAGTGTGCGCTCGAACGCATCGTTCCCAATCGCGCGCAGCCTCGCCAGCACTTCGACGCCACCGCGCTGGAAGAGCTGACCCAATCGATCAAGGAGCACGGCTTGATCGAGCCGCTCGTGGTGCGGCGCGTCGGCGGCGAGGACAAGTACGAAATCGTCGCCGGTGAACGGCGGTGGCGCGCTGCTCAACGTGCGGGCCTGCGCGAAGTGCCGGTCATCGTCAAAGACTGGGACGACAAGCACGCGTTCGAAATCGCGCTGATCGAGAACGTCCAACGCGAAGATCTGAACCCCATCGAGTTCGCCGAAGCGCTGCGTCGATTGGTCGACGACTACGGCCACACTCAAGAGTCGCTGGTGACGGTGGTCGGCAAAGAGCGCACCACCATCGCCAACGCGCTGCGTTTGCTGCGCTTGCCCGAACACGTGCGCAACCTCGTCATCGGCGGCAGCCTCAGCGAAGGGCACGCTCGCGCGCTGCTCGGCGCTTCGGACGAGCGCACCATCATCCAACTCGCCGAACTCGCCGTGCGCAAGAAGCTCAGCGTGCGTCAAGTCGAAGCCGAGGTGCGCGCCCGCCGCGGCGGCGACAAGAACAAGCCCAAGAAAAGCACCAGCACCAAGGACCTGGAGCAGCGGCTGTCACGCAAGCTCGGGACGCGCTGCGAACTGCGCGACAAGGACGGTAAGGGTGAACTGGTGATCCGCTACGCCGATCTCGACGAGCTGGATCGCTTGCTCGACATTCTGTTGTGAGCGTCCACCGGGCTCCGTACCGGCGCTGAAATGGGCGCGCACGATCGTCGAGTCTCTCTCTGGTGAGGGCCCGAAACCCGCCCCGTTGCAGTCGCTTTCCCGACGCCCATTTTCGGTGTCGTCGAGTGCGCGTTCGCGAATCGCGGCTGATTTGTTTGTTGGGGGTAAGCGGCGCGCCGAGCCATCAGTCACCCGTCACCCTGCGCGGCAAGCTCCGTCGCGCCGGATGACTCGCGTCGCGGCGCACCAAACGCCGCAAGCCTCACTCACGTCCGCGATGCGCTGAACGCAGCGCGACGTGTGCGCTGGAGTTACTGCGCTCGGACTCTCTCCGCTCAGAGCTGAGCGGCGGCGGCCTTGGCGGCCTTGCCCATCTTGCCGTCCGGGTCGAGTTCAGCGGCCTTGCTGAAGGCGGCCTTGGCGCCCTTCTTGTCGCCCCGGGCCCTCTTGTTGTGACCCAAGTAGAAGTGCCCCTGAGCCGAGGTCGGCTCGAGTTCGATCGCCTTTTCGAAATCGGCCTTGGCGCCGTCCTCGTCCTTCTTGCCGTGCTTGCACAAGCCGCGCTTGACGAACAGTTCGCCGGCGGATTTTTGGGCAATGGCACCGTCGAGAGCCTTGACGCAGCCGTCCCACGACTTCAGTCGTCCGAACAGATCCGCCACCGATGCCAGCACTGCCACGTCCTTGGACGAAGCCAGGGTATCGAGCTGCCCCTTCGCTTCGTCTTCACTGCCTGCGGCCAACAGGGCCTGGGCGTACATGAAACGCAAGCCTTCGTCGTCGGGCTTCTTTTCGACGACCTTGCCGAACAGCGGCGCCGAATCCGCTTCCTTGCCGGTCATGAGCAAGGCCATTGCCTTGTTCTGCAACAGACCGGTGTCGTTCGGCGCAGCCGCGAGCCCCTGTTCGGAGGCATCGAGCGCCTCGTCGTATTTCTCTTGGTCGAGCAACAGCGCCGACAGATTGAGCGAGGCCTCGGCCAACTTCGGGTCGAGCTGCACCGCCGTTCTGAGGTGTCCGATTGCGGCGTCGGTCTCCCCCAGGCCGCTTTCCGCGACCCCGAGATAGAACATCGCCTGGGGATCTTTGGGGTTGGCGGCGACGGCCCCGAGCAAGATCTCTTTGGCCCCGGCGAAGTCCTCCGCAGCGATGGCATCGATGCCCTTTTGCACGTCGGCGCTCGACGCTGGCGCCGCGCCCTCGGGCTCGTCGGAGAGCAGGTGTTCGGGCGAATCGTCCGCCGGCGTGGCGGGCTCCGGGGTCGAACCGCCGCAACCCGTGACGAGCGCCAGCGCCAGGCCAGCCAACAGCGCCTTCGACCCCGACTCGCCGAAGCGCGTCAACCCGTGTCCGAATCTGCCCTTGAACTTCATTGTTCGCTGCCTTCTTCCAAATCCTGCAAGCGTTGAGTGATCGCCTGTTTCAACCCGTCCAACAACTGCTCGTCGTCGACCTTCGTACCACTGTCGGTACAGACGTAGAACACATCGGTGACGCGCACGCCTTCGGTGTGAATCTTAGCCAGATCGATGGATAACCCAGCTCGATAAATCGACTCGGATATCCAAAACAACAGGTCGGCCCGATCCTTGGTGATCACCTCCAAGATCGTATGCCGCGTTGCGCCATTGTTGTCGATTCGCACCTGGATCGGAACGGCTGGCGACGGACGCATGCTCCAGCGCGCGTCGTGGCGCTTGCCGCTGACCAGCTCCATTTCGTTCTTTTCCCCCTTCACGAGGGAAGTGAGCGTTTCGTTCAAACGCGGCAGCAGTTCGATGACCAGCTCGGGATCTTGGCCGGAGCGCACCCAAAACAAGTCGAGCACGCGCCGCCGGCCGTCGGGGTCCGTCCACGCGTAAATTTGCGCGCTGACGACCTTCAATTTGTGGCGTGAAAACGTCGCGCAGATGCGCGCTAGCGCGCCGGGTCGGTCGTCGGTGATGACCGCCACTTCCACGTGTGGATCGCTGCGGCGCACGAAGGTGATCTGCGCGGGCAGGTGGCGCGCCTGATCCGCCAGTTGCATGTGGCGGATGATCCATTCGGAGTTGTTGGCCCCCAAGTAGCGCGGCGGCATCGACGACAGAAACGCATCGGCAAACTCGGTGGATACTTCGTCCGCCAGAAGCTCACGGACCCCAGACTCGACGGCGTCGATGGCCGCCCGCCGCGTCTCACCGAGGGTGATCCAGCGGTCGGTCGCATAGAACAGCTCGTCGAGCATGCGCTGCTTCCAATTCGTCAGCGCCGTCGGGCTGGTCGTCGAGACGTCGGAGATCGTCAGCAGGTACAGCTCGCGGAGCCCTTCGGTTTCCCGCACTTCCTCGGAAAATGCCTCGATGGTGCGCGGATCGTCCAGATCGCGGCGCGTGGCTATCAAGTACATCCGCAAGTGCTTGCGGATGAGGTGCTGAACTCGGGCGATCGCGTCGGCGGGAAAGAGCAACCGGCCCAGGATCCGCTCGGCGAGCACCGCACCGCGCTCGGCGTGGTCCTTGCCCCCCTTGTCCTTGCCCACGTCGTGCAGCAGCGTGGCGAAGAACAGCACTTCGGGGTGGCGGATGTCTTCGGCAACTCGAGTCGCCAAGCCCTGGGTGTCGACGAGCGCCCCGCGGAAGATCGCGCGCAGCTTGTCCACTGCGGCGATCGAGTGAACGTCGACGGTGTAGACGTGATATACGTCGTGATGCACGCGCCCGACGACCGGTAGAAACTCCGGGATCATCGCCACGAGCAATCCCACTTCGTGCAGCTCCGTGAGCACCGAGCCGTACTTGAACTGCGTTTCGATGGCGGTCGACACCAGGCGGCGAAACACCGCAGCGGCTTCCGGGTCGCTGCGCAACTGCTCGCAGAATTCCTGTCCACCCACCGCGCGCATGACCGCGCGACGACTGCGATCGGCAACCCCCGAGGAGCGGTGGATGGCCTCTTCGTACAAGCGAAACACCAGCGCCGGCTCGCTGTAGATGGCGTCGTGATCTTCCAGCGCCACACTCTCGCCCACCAACTTCAGCCCCGAGCCGATCGGCGTCTCTTGTGGCTTGTGCTTCGGCGGCGGCGCGGCGCGGCGCAACACCATCTCGCTGGTCCGTTCGATCTGGCGAGCGTGCCGGTAGTACTCACTCATGAACAGTTCGGCCCCGGCCCCGCCCTTGCCGAATCCGAGGTGCGCGGCCAATTGCTCCTGTTCGATGAACCCCAGCCGATCGATGCGCTTGCGGGTGCGGTGGTGAAGGTTGTTGCGCACCTTGAGCAGGAAGTGAATCGCTTGCTCGAGCTCGCTCCACTCGTCGGGCAGGAGCACCCCGAGCCGCACCAGGTCCGACAGGCCGCGCACTCGCCAGCGCGCCCGCGCCGCCCAGTGCATCAGGTCCACGTCGCGCAGCCCGCCCGCACCGCTCTTGATCTCCGGTTCGAGCAAGAAGACGCTACCCCCAAAACGCTCCTTGCGCTCGTGAGCGATCTTCGAGAGGCGCCCCAGGAAATCCCCGATGCGCTCCAGACAGAACACCTCGTCGAACGCGCGCTGTTGGAAGCGTTCCGTAAATTCGCTTTCACCATCGAGGTGGCGCCAATCGAGCAGGGACGTCGCCGTCGGCAGATCCGTCTTGGCCAACTCGAGCCCTTCGTCGAAAGTGACGACCTGGTGTCCGATGTTCAACCCCGCGTCCCACAGCGGGTACAGCAAGGCCTCGGCGACGTGCTGCACCCCCGCTGCGTCCGAGTCGCACAGCAGGCGTACGTCCAAGTCGCTGTAGATGGACAACGATGTTCTTCCGTAACTGCCGACCGCCCCCAGTGCCACCGGGCGCCACTGGCCCTCGCCCAGCATGACCCCGCGCGCGGCATGAAACAGTGAGCTAATCAGCCCGTCCATCACCTTCGCGTAACGCTTCGAGGCGGGCGCCCCGCTCTCTTCACCGCCGGGCGCAATCATCTTTTCCACCCCGGTGCGGTGGTGCGCCAAGTAGCGCTTGAGCTCGGGTAGCAGGGTCGCGGAGAGGGACTCCAGCAGTTGCGGCGATCCTGTTTGGTGGGTTGCTTCAGCTCGATCCATGGAACGTTCGACGAGGGGCTCGGTTTCGGGCGGCGCGTTATACACTGTTGCGGTGGTCCGCTGTAGGGCCGTTCCACCGCCTGCAAGGTTGACTTCTCGCCATCGAACCGCGCTTCTCCATAGCCTTCGCCTGTGACGAGTGTGTTAGTCTCGGTGCAATGTCAGCGGTAATACAACGGAGGCAGTGGCTCGTTGGCCTAGGGGCCAGTTGTGCCACGGTGTTGGGGGGGAGTCCAGCGTTCGCAGGCGCTGCAATTCCGATCTCTCTCCCGGAACTGGTCCACCTCAGTCGCTTTGCGGTGGTCGCGACGGCGAGAGAAGCCAACTCGGCGTGGGAACGCGATTCGGCGGGCAAGCGCATCGTCACTACGACGCGGCTCGAAGTCCAGCAACCGCTCGATGAACGCGCGCCCCCCGATTCCCAATTGTTCGTCCGAACGTTGGGCGGCAGGGTCGGTGACATCGGACAGATCGTCCACGGTGAAGCGGAGCTCGAGAAGAACAAGCCAGCCGTGTTCTTCTTGCACGAACCAATGGACGGCGTCTTCGGCATCACCGCCATGGCGCAGGGTCATTATCCGTTGGCGGCGGACTCCCAGGGCACGTTCCGATTGTCCGTGAGCCCCAGGCTGGGCGATTTCTTTCAGCGTAGTGCCCTCTCTGCAGTCAGCCGCCTGCGAGGCAGAACGGTTGCGGACTGTGAGCGGCTCGTTCTCGAAGCTCTGGATCGGGGCCGATGAACACGTCGATGAGCAACAGGACCCGGGGCACGATGTTCAAGCAGCGACTCAATCTGACTACGCCAGTCGTCACCGCAGCCGTGTTTTTCGCCGTCACGTCGGCGCACGCCTTCTGCCGTACGACCACCTGCAACCCTGATTTCGAACCGGACGGCGACTGTGGTCGCACCGCCGAAAAGTGTGTCGTCAAAGGCGCTCCACTGTACTGGCCAGATCTGTGCGTCACTTTTGGCGTGCACGAAGATGGCTCGAAGCTGCGCGCCATCCCCTACAAACGCGCCGAAGACGTCGCGCGAGCGGCGTTCCGCGAGTGGATCAGCGCCGACTGCGGCAACGGAACCACGCCGTCGATTGGCGTCGTGCCGTACGGCAAGATTTACTGCGACAAGCTCGAGTTCAACCACGACGGCGCCGAGAGCGGCAACGCCGAAGGCCCCAACGCCAACCTGATCGTCTTTCGCGACGACAAATGGCCGTACAACGACGAAACCAAGACAATCGCGTTGACGACGATAACCTTCGCCACGAAGACCGGCGAGATCCTCGACGCGGACATCGAAGTGAACTCGGCGAACATCGAGCTGTCCACCAGCGACACCCTCGTCACGAGCGATCTGCAATCGATCCTCACCCACGAGATCGGACACTTCTTCGGCCTGGCCCACACCACGGTACCCAACGCGTCGATGAACCCGGACTACGACCGCGGCGATCTGAGCTTCCGGTCGCTGTCCAAGGACGACACCCGAGGGATCTGCGAGATCTATCCCGGTACGTCGGAACCCATCGAGGACTGCACCGGTGAAGAGCCGCGCTATGGTTTCTCGCGCCACTGTGGCAGCCCCGACGTCGCAGACGCGGGAGTGCTGTGTTCGATGAAGCCCAACTCGCTCGCCGAAGACGACGACGCGGCGCCCTGGGCATGGCTCGGTGTCGGCGCAGCGGGCTTGGCCGCACTCGTCCGCCGCCGCCGTAAGACACGCGTGGGCTGACGCCGCGTTCGTCCGACTCAGACGGCGGGTGCCTGCACCGACAGCCCCGCCGACTGAATCAAGTCGTCGTCTTCGCTGGTATCGGGGTTGGGCGTCGTGAGCAGCGTATCGCCGTAGAACACGCTGTTGGCGCCCGCGTACAAACACAGGAGCTGAGCTTCCTTACTCAGCTCCTTTCTGCCCGCGCTGAGGCGAACGCGCGACTTGGGCATCATGATTCGGGCCAGCGCGATCATCTTGACGAACTCACTCGGCTCGATGGGTGGCATCGATTCCAACGGTGTGCCTTTGACCCGCACGAGCGCGTTGATTGGCACGCTCTCTGGTTGCGGCGTCAGGTTCGCCAACTGCACCAACATGGCGCAGCGGTCTTCGACACTCTCCCCCATGCCGATGATGCCGCCGCTGCAGACGGTGATCCCGGCGTTGCGAACGTGGGCGAGGGTCTGCATCCGCTGCTGTTGGTCGCGCGTCGAGATGATCGACTTGTAGTGCGCCCGCGACGTATCGATGTTGTGGTTGTACGCATCGAGCCCCGCTTCTTTCAGCCGCGCGGCTTGGTGTGGTTCGAGCATGCCCAACGTGCAGCACGCCTCGAGCCCCAGCGCTTTGACCTCCTTGACCATCGACAACACCGAGTCGAACTGCGGACCATCTTTGACCTCTCGCCAAGCCGCGCCCATGCAAAAGCGCGTCGCCCCACGCGCCTTGGCCCGCTGCGCCGCGTCCCTGACGGCATCGACGCCCAGCATCGGTTCGCGCCCGACCGCGGTGTCGTGATGAGCCGACTGGGGACAGTAGGCGCAGTCCTCGGGGCAGCCGCCGGTCTTGACGCTCAGCAGGGTGCACAGCTGAACCTCGCCCTCCGCGTGGTGTGCCCTGTGAACCTCACGCGCTCGATCGACGAGCTGAAACAGAGGCAACTCGTGCAGAGCAAGCGCTTGCTCCAAAGTCCAATCACCTCGGGGAGGGCTGTTCGGCAGGTCCATGTCGCGGGTCAATTACCACGCGGCCCGGCAGGCGAGGAGTCTCGCCGCAGGACGACGACTGGCCCACCGGCCATCATCGTCCGCATTTGGGCCGAACGCGGGCAAGCTCCCCACCCCGCGCCGAGCAATCGGGCTCGGCGCGGAGGTCTCCGCGAACCAGGACCTGGCCGGGCACTCAGAACCCGAGCGCGACCTTCGCGGTCTCGCGAGCGACCAAGCCGTCGCGCATCAGTTGTCGAATGTGCTTCTCGAACGTCTGCATGCCGTAGGGGTGTTCGCCCCCTTCCATCAGCTCCTTCAACGGTGGATTGCCCACCGGGCGCTTGAGCGTCTCCCGCACGGAGCCAGTAGCCACCAACACTTCGGCAGCCAGCACCATCCCCTGGTCGTCGGCGCGGGGCAACAGGCGCTGGGCGACGATCCCCTGCAGCGCGTCGGCCACTCGCTCACGCATCTCGTCGCCCGGATCTTCGCTGAGCGCCAGGATCCGATTCATCGTGCGCTGCACGTCCGGCGTGTGCAGCGTCGACAGCACCAGATGCCCGGTTTCGGCCGCTTTCAGCGCGATATCCATCGTTTCGGCATCACGGATCTCACCGACCTGGATCACGTCCGGATCTTGGCGCAACGCCGCGCGCAGCGCGGAGGCGAAGTTCGGCGTGTCGATCCCAATCTCGCGCTGGCTGATGTGGCACGTATTGTCGAGATGCAAGAACTCGATCGGGTCCTCGATGGTGACCACGTGACGTGACATGCCGTCGTTCATGTGACCGATCATCGCGGCCAACGTGCTGCTCTTGCCATTGCCGGCTGCCCCGACGCACAGAACCAGCCCGCGTTCCTTCTCGGCCAAGACACGGCACGCCGCCGGGGCACCGAGCTGGTCGAAGCTGGGGATGTCGATCGGAATGACGCGCATCACGACCGCCAACGTCCCGCGTTGACGGTAGACGTTCACTCGAAAGCGTCCCACACCTTCGGCCGCGTACGACGTATCGTACTCCTGCAAGTTGTGCAGCTGCTCACGCACCGCAGGGTCCTTGATCAGCAAGCGAGCGATGGCTTCGGTGTCCTCGGCGCGGATCTTGTCCAGTCGAAAGTAGATGAGCTCGCCGCGAACGCGAGCGCCGGGGGGCTGTCCCACTTTGAGGTGAACATCGCGAGCACTGCCGGCGATCGCCTTGCTCAGCAACTGCTGCAAGAACTGCTCAGAAGCGTACGGAGTCGCTACGGACTTGGGACTACTCACTCTTGTCGATCGTACCCGACATCCGAGCGCTGGGCGATGTGCAATTGACTGACCGTGAGCAAATCGCGCTCTTCGGGGTCGAGCGGCTGTCGCGCGATCGAAGCGAGGGCATCGCGGCACTGGCCGTCCCCTTCGGGGTGGATCTGTTCGTCGAAGCGCGGCCCCTGAAGAACCCGTTCCACCACCGCAAGCCCGATGCGACGGTGCGGGGGAAGTAAACGTGGGAGCAGAACGCACAACGCGCCACGCTCGGCGTGAGCGTCCGGCGCGTGCTCGAAGGCTCGCAACGCGATGAGACCCGCCTTGCCTCCTTCGGCGACCACCCCGACCAAGCGCGCGCCGCCGAGTTGCTCGGCCAACTGCGCCAGATCCATCGGATCCTGCGACTGCGCCAATTGCCAACTCGGTACGTCCGCAAGCTCCGTCGGTAGAGCCGCCGGTGCATCCAGCGCGAGCGGAGCGACGACGACGGGCTCCGGCTTGCTCAACGACGTGTCCGGTTGGGGCTCGCGACGCGTGCTGGTACACGCGAGCAGGGTGCCGACGGTGACCAGCATGATGGCTGCACTCGCCAGTGGCTGATCCGTGTCAGACGCCAAACCTCCAACTACTCGACCCTCGTGATTGCGCCGCACTCGCACTGTCGTCGCTTGTCGCAAACGCGCCGCCAGCGCACAAGTCGGGAATACCACGAACGACTCGAACGTTCGTTGCTTCGCTGGCGCCATGCGCCCCTTCGCCCACGACTTGCTTGTGTTCACATCCCCGAGGCCGACGCACGGCGCGCCGCGCCACGTGCGGGCATTTTCCGTCCATCGACGTCATGCCGGCTCGACCAACCGTCCATCCGACAACGTTCTGGCGCACGAGACGCCAGCGAAGTCGCCTCAACGCGTCAGCTGACCTAATCTGGAAGGGCGCCTCCAGCTTCAAACCATCCAGTATGTCCGAACGCCCCTCCAGCCCTCCCCCGAGTCCCGACCAGGACAACAAGGACGAGGCAGCCGCGGTGGGAGCTGACACGCTCACGCCGTCTGAGGTGTTCCGCGACGCGCCAACGCGCACCGGTGAGGTGTTCACGCCCGAACCCGTCGTCAGTGAAGCCCCCACCGAGTTGTCTTTGGACACGCCGGCCCCCGTGGGCGCCAAAGCCGGCTCCGACGATGGGACGATGGCCCTGCGCAAAGTCACCCTCGTCTCTGCCGAAGGCGCCGATGGCACGCAAGACGGGGACAGCGGACCCAAAGCGTCGCTGCGCCGGGCGGAAAGCTACGTCGGCTTCATCGTCGACGGTCGCTATCACATACAAGCGGTGCTGGCCCAAGGCGGCATGGGCGTCGTCTACCGCGCTCGGCACCGGGTGATCGACAAGCCGGTCGCGATCAAGATCCTCCGTCCGGAATTGGCAGACAACCGTGAGATCACCCAACGGTTCTTGACCGAAGCGCAGGCGGCTTCGTCAATCGGCAACCCACACATCGTCGACATCACCGACTTCGGTGAACTGCCCGACGGCGCGACGTACATCGTGATGGAGTTTCTCGAAGGCGAGGCGCTCAGCCAACGCGTCGCGGAGACCAACCGACTGACACCCGACGAGATCGTGGCCATTGCGCGGCAAACCGCCGAAGGCTTGCAAGGTGCACACGACGCCGGCATCGTTCACCGCGATCTGAAACCCGACAACATCTTCCTCACCCAACGCGGCAAGGACGGAGTGTTCGTCAAGGTGCTGGACTTCGGCATCGCCAAAGTCGCCAGCAGTCAGAACCAGGTGACGCGCGCAGGCCGCATCTTCGGAACGCCCCACTACATGTCTCCCGAGCAGGCGCGCGGCGAGGAACTCGACAATCGCTCCGACATCTACTCGATGGGAGTCATCCTCTACGAACTACTCGCTGGGCGCGTGCCCTTCGACGGCGAGAACCCGCTCGGGATCTTGACCCAGCACATGTACACCGATCCGGTTCCGCTCAACGAGTTGTGCTCGATGGACCGGGTGAGCGTCGGCCTCGAGGCGATCGTCACCAAGTGCCTGCTGAAGGAGCCCTGGAAACGCTATGGCTCGATGGCGGAACTCGACGAAGACCTCGCGCGGCTTCAGCGCGGAGAACAGCCGTCAGCCGTCGAGGAGCTCAAACGACTCGGTGGGTCACCATCGAGCCTCAATCGACGACTGCTCAATGCAAGAGGTTCGTCTGGCGCACGCACCGGACGCTGGCTGGTCTGGCTGCTGCTCCTGGGCGCTGTGGCCGCTACTGCCGCGATCGTGGCGACGCCCGTAGGTACTCAGCTACGAGAACAGGCCGCACGATTGCTCGCCGAGCCAACTGCCACCCCGAGCGCGACTGAGACGGTCACGGTGCCAGCAGAGCAAGGGCCGCCGTCGGAGACGGTCGAGGTCGCTCTGGTCCTGTCACCCATCGACGCCCGCGTCTATCGCGGCGCGACGGATCTGGGCCCGATGCCGATCAGCGTGCGACTACGTCGCGGTCAACGGATCAGTCTGGCGGTCAAACGTCCCGGCTTCTCGACGCGGCGCATCGAGGTCGACGGAAGTGAACAGCGATTGGCGGTCGAACTCACAGCCCTGCCAGGTGCCTCCCCCGGACCCGTCGTACGGCCGCCGATCAAGGTCAAGAGCAAGCCGCGAGTGATCAGCTTCACCGACGCGGGTGTTACCCGACACACGCCTGCCCCCGCGATCAACCCTGGCGATGCAGGCCCGCACACACGGCCAAAACGCGTGAGCTTCGTTGGCACCGACAGCGACGCGGGCGCGCCCCCCACACCGCGGTCCCCTCAGCGCGGAAGCACGCCGACGTCGCCCACCAGCGCGAGTGGCGCCCCCTCCCCCGCACCCTCCGCGGGCTCAGAGAATCCCTCCGGGGACTCAGAGGATTGGGTGCCCGCACCGCTCGAGCCACAACTGCCCCCCGAGCCGCGCCCGAACGGCGAAGAGCCGATTTTCGAGGCGATGCCCGCCATGCCGGCACCCGGGTCGAGTCTGTAGCGAATTCCCGCGTGCGTCGGGCGAACGCCGTACTCAAGACATACCGGTCAGCGCAGCCTGGTGATACTCGGGATGGCCGAAGCCGCCGACGTCGATGCCCATCGCGTTGAGTACCGTCACCAGCAACGCGCCATGACCGACGCCACCGAAGTCGATCAAGCGCCCCATCGAGAAGCCACCAACGCCACCGGCGAGGACGAACGGGATGTCCGTGTGACTGTGGATGTTGCCCAACCCCAACTCGTTGCCGATCAGGATCAACGTGTGATCCAGCACCGTACCGTCACCCTCGGGGATCGCGTCGAGGCCCGCCATGATCTTGGCGACCTCCGTCATCATCCAGCTCTGCCGACGCACCCGCTCAGCTGCGGACGACGCGTCACTCGGCCCGGCGTGGGAAAGCGTGTGTCCGGAGCCCAGACTTTCCAACCACGGAAAGCGAATGTCGTTGATGGCAGAAGAGAACTGAAGACTGGCCACCCGCGTCAGGTCGCAAGCGAACGCTGCCGTGAGCAACTGACCCTGCAGATCGGCGATCTGCGGCATGGTCTCTTCGCTATCCTGCTCGAGGTCGGGTGGCACCTCGACTTCAGCGCAGCCTCGAGCGTTGACGGCGATGTCCAGCCGTCGCTCGATTCCTCGCACCAATTCCAGGTGCTGCTCCAGTTTGCGCTGATCGACCACCGACAAGCGCGGGGTCAGAGTGCCGTACTGCTGCTGGACCGTATCCAATACGCTGCGTCGCTGCCCCTTGAGAGCCTCGTCGATGTCCGAGAAACCTGCGAACAAGCGCTCGTACGCCAACAGCGGTGAGTTGACGGGCGGCATCGGATTGCCGGGCCCGGCGTAGCTAATCCGCGCGCGCACGTCGGCTTGAATGGCTCGCACCCCGAGCTCCAGGCTGGGCAAGAAGCTCTGCTGTCCGATGTGCTTGGCCACTTCTTGATCGACGCTGATGCCGTCGGCGTAGCCAGAGCGCGACCCATCGCCGTCGACGAAGGTGCCTTCTTGCAGCTGGTTGTTGGTGAACAAGCCCCCGACACCTTTTTGATGAGGCCCACCCGGCCCGATGTCGCGCACGGCGATGTCGAGCCCTTTGAGGAAGAGCGTCCGGGACAAGAACGACTGAAGCGGTGCGGTGATTTGCCCGAGGGTCAGATCGTTCGCCGAAGCGCCGACGTTCGGCCAGAACTCCTCGGCGATCGTGCCGTTGGGGAAGAACACCAGCAGCAGACGCTTGGGGTAGTCGTCCGCGGCATTTGCCTGAATCGAGTTGAGCAACGGCCAACCAATCAGGCCTGCGGAAGCCGCGCCCAGTTTCAGCAATCGTCGTCGTGAGAGCGTCACGGTTGCACCTCGCTGGCTCCGTCCGCACTGCTGACGTCTACGGGCGCCGACTCGGTTCGGTAGCGAAAGCCGTCGCTGATCGCCATGGCGATCACCATCTCGCGCAGGTTCCCTTCGGACTTCTCGAAGGCCGCTCGGGCCTGAGCCATGCTGCACAGATCGACGGTCTGCTCGACGCGACCCGACGCGTAGCGGTACCACTGGGTGACGAGGCAGTCCTTGAATTGTTGACTCTCCTCCAACCGCTGAGCGAGGTCTTGACCGCCGTAGAACTCACCGGCCAGCGCCTCCTCTCGCGTCGCCAAGATCGCTCCGGACGGATCGACGGGCAGCCCGTTCTCGTCCGCTCGATAGCGGCCCAACTGATCGAAGTTCTCCAGACCCAAGCCGATCGGATCAATCAACGCATGGCAACCGGCACACGACGTGTCAGCGGTGTGCTGTGCGAACCGCTCGCGCGTCGTGGCGTTCGGATCCGGATCCGGCGGCGTCGGGTCGACACTCGGCGGCGGCGGCGGCGGCGGCTGACACAACAAACTCGTACGGATGAACACCCCACGCTGAATCGGGGCGCTCTGGTTCGAATGTGCCAGCATTGCCAACAGGCCGGGCTGGGTGATCAATCCCGCTCGCTTGTCCTCTTCGAAGGCGATGGGTACGAATTCGTTGTCCGGTGTCCCTTCGGGCAAAGCGACGCCGTACAGGCCCGCCAAACGCGGATTCATGAACACGTAGGGCGATTCCATCATCGACTCGACGTTCGTGCCGCGACTGAAGACGTCGTGCATGAACAGATCGACGGAAATCGCCCAATCGGGGCCATAGCTCATCTCGCCGACGCCGGGTAGCTCACGCACCATCGACGGCAACCGGTCGAGTTCGAGCCACTGGCGGTGAAAGTCGCCGAGCGTCGCAGCCATCTTCGAGTCGTCGACCATGCGCCTAGCCTGCGCTTCGACTTGTTCGGCCGTGACCAGCTCGTCGTTCGCCGCCGCCGCGAACAGTTCGTCGTCGGGCATCGAGTTCCACAAGAAGTAGCTCAAGCGGCTGGCCATTTCGTAGCCGTCGAGGGCGTACGACGGCTCGGGCCCCGTGACTTCGGCGCCCTCGACGACGAGCGAGCTCGGCTCGACCGGTCGCGACGCGTCGAGTTCGAAGCGGTACAAGAACTGAGGCGACTGGAGCAACGCCTCGATCACCAGCTGGATGCCGTGAGCAAAGCCCCGTTCGGCCGCCGCTTGGTCGTACAAGGCGACGAAGGGTTCGACCTCAGCGTCGAGCAAGGGGCGGCGAAACGCGCGCGGTCCGTACTCGCCGATGAACGTCGAGGCGCACTGCCGCGCTGCCGCCGCGTCCTGCGTTGCCGCCTGCGCCACCTCGTCGGCACAGGGTAACAGCTGGGTCAATTGACCCACGAGCTGCCCGGCTATCGCCTCCGATGCCTTGACGTGAGCCTCGGCGAGCCAAGCCGTCGCGCGATGCAGTTCGGCGTTGGTTTCGAAACCCAAGACGCGATTTTCGGGGGGAAATGTGGCGCCGAAGGATTGGGTGACCAAGCCCCGAAACAGGTCGCGCACGGTGTTGTCGTACTGCAACCGCGTGAGCAAGCGGCCTTCGTTGGGGACCGGATTCACTGGGGCGCAGGAGATACCGAAGTCCGGCTCGACCGGTTCGGGACCCGTCGGCGCAGGGCTCTCCACGACCGGCTGCGTCTCAGTCGGAACGTCCGAGGCGCACCCTGCCGCCAACGCCGCCATCCCCCACAGCGCCGCGACGCGCCCCGCGCGCAACTGAGGCACTTTCCGACTGGAGGCGGCCGACATCGCTGGTGGGGAGTCTAGCCCGTAAAGGGCGCCCACCAAGTCCCAATTGCCGCGGAGCGTCCAGCCGCAGCTGCCGATCGCGGCCCGCCGCATCGCTCCGGCGCACCGCCTCGTATTTGCTGCGGAGAACTGCACTCGATGCGCGCATCGACACACCTGTGCCGCACACCTTCAGCACAGCTGAACGATCGCACAGGCCGGTCGCTCAAACTGGAGGCGGATCTGCGTCGTTACGCGCCGACGGAATCGACCATGCTGCGCAAGCGGGAGCGGCGGCGGCGGCATTGCCCGTCGACGACGAACACCGCGCAGCCTTCGGGATCGCGCCGAAACGCGTAGCTGCCAGCATGGCGGATTTCGTCGACGAGATCCGCCAAGTGGGTGAACGCTCGGTCGCGCATTTCGACCACCGCCACCGGCGCCACCCGGTCCGCGATCGCGTTCAGTTCGTCCGCCAACGCCAGCGCTTGACGAACGCTCCCCGCCGCATCGAAGGACTCGTCGACGTCGAAGTCGGAAGCGTGGTCCGTCACCAGCTGCGCCAATTCTCGCAGGTCGATGGCGAGCTCGACGCAATCGCTGCTGTCGCTGATCCTCACCAGTGCCGCGCCGACGTCGCGCGCCCGCAGGTTCCAGTGGCAAGCAGCGTTCAACTCCTCGCGCAGCTCCAAAGCGCTTTCCAAAGCCTCCGCGAACTCCGCATCGGGACTGCGCGCCCACAGCAGACGTGACTGACTGAGCCGGACGGCTTCGATCGCGGCGCCGAGCGCTTCGACCCGCCGCGCGTCGAGTCCAACCGCGGTGAGTTTCGCTCGCAGCGACGCCCGCTGCAGCGTCGAGTACAGCCTCGCGGCGTCGCCAACGAACGTCGCCAGGCGACCGGTGGGTTCACACACCGTCGCCTCCGGCAACTGCAACAGCTCGACGCGCAGCTGCTCCAACTCACCCCAATCGTCGGTCTCCCCGATTTCCTCCGTTGCACTCGCCGTCTGCGCCATGCTTCCCTCCGCCCGACTCCTCGCTCGGCCCCAGGTCTAGCGCGATCACCGGCGCTGACCAATGCCCCGAAAGGGCTCCGGAATGGTCCCGCCCCAATCGTGTTGCTAACAGGGTTCGTGTTGCGTGTTGGTTGTCGGTTTGCAGCGGGGCACGAACGAGCGTGTTGCGCAACTGCGACACACTGGGGATTTCGCACTCCGGCTGAATCCGGAAGGCGGCTGGCGGTCCAGTTCTCTGTGGATGCACCCTCCCCGTTTCGGGGTAGTTCCGAAGTCCGCAAGTCGAGCGGGGCGCCAGAGACTCAGGAGTGCGCTCGCCATGGCCCCGGTTAACGCGGTCGTTACGCACCCATCGACGCCGAACGGTTCGTCACAGCTCGAGACGAGCGCGGTGTGCCCAGCATTTCGCGGCGCGGTCGGCCCAATCGGACCGCGGGACACGAGTCGGTCATAGGCCTTTACATGTCAGCTGGCTGTGCCAAACCAGCGCCGGCATGAACCAGCTCAAGCGCCTCGAAAAGCTCACTCCGG
>QJWJ01000197.1 GCA_003235365.1 Deltaproteobacteria bacterium | reverse complement strand
GAGTTCACATCGGGTTCCCTGCGGACAATCGCGGTCGTTGCGGCACTCGACGCGACACTGGCCGAGGTGGCAGACAAGTGGGTCGCGGCACTCGGCGTCGAAGCGGCATTGCGCACCAATCGGGCGCTTGTCGTGGTCTTCTGCACCGCAGGCAACCGTGATGATTGCCAGCGCGAGCAGGTGACGGCGGCGCAAGGCGGTTCGCTGGGACAACGGCGACTCTATCGCTCCGGGGGCGCGACGAAGCGACGCCATTGTCGCCAGGTGACGCGGATCGCTCAAGGTTCAACGCCCGACCACTGCGGACGTTGCGCGACGCATTGCGTCGTGCGGTGTGCTTCGAAGCGTTGGTGCAGCCAAGTCGGAACGACCGCGTTTCGTTCCGCCTATCGCGTCGCCAACATCGTCGCCGGAATCGAGACTGGTGTTGGCTGGGGGGGCAGCCCAGCACCGGACGTCTTCGCGCGACGGGCAGCGTTGTGCGTTCCGGATTCTGTTCAATTCGTAGTCCCTATCAGCCGATTGATTCCGCGGTCATCGGTTTTGATGCTCAAGATCGCGGCGCTCGGAGCATATAGGTACGATGATGAACGCCAAGAGGGGCTTTTCGGCGAACATGTGGGCCATGGTTCCGGCCCTGATCGCTGGGGGCATGAGCAGTTGCACGAGTTCTGGTGAGGCTTCCGACGGCTCCGGCGCCGTTACGACTGCGCCAGGAACCGTGACCACGCCAACCCCGAGTCTGGGTAGTCCTGACCCCAGCGGGGGCAATACGACAACCGTACCGACCGCGGCAGCGACGTCTGGGCCAAGCGCCGGACCGAATTCGGGAGCTCCGAGTTCAGCAAGCACGCCAGGGGCAGTCGTGCCGACCGTCGGACCAACGCCGAGCGCCACTGTGGCGCCGGATACGGCCGCGGGGGGCGCGACGACCGACATGGGCGCTGGCGGCCAGAACAACCCCGCGGGCGCGGGTGGCACGGGACCAGTCGATGCGGGCGTCGTCCCACCGGTCGATGACGGGCCGCTGAGTCAAGAAGGTCCGGTCACCATCGAGCTGGGTCGGACTCGACAGGAAATGGCGGGGTTCGGTATCAACAACAACTGGCAGCCAGCCTGGACGGATGAGCAGGCCGACACGCTCTTCGGCACTGGCCCCGGTCAGATCGGCCTGACCATTCTGCGTATCGGGATGAACCCACGGGGCGAACCCTACAACGGTGATGACTGCTGGAGCGACATCGAGAAAGCGACCGAGCGCGGCGCCGAGTACGTCATCGGTACTCTTTGGAGCCCGCCCGCCGATATGAAGAGCAACAACAGCATCACCGGCGGCGGCCACCTGCTTCCCGAGCACTACGAGGCGTGGGCTGATACCATTGCGGCGTTCCCGGCGAAGGTGAAGCAGAACACGGGCGTCGATCTGTACGCCATGTCGCCGCAGAACGAGACCGATTTCGCCTCATGCGGTACGCAAGAACCGTGTAACGGAAACTACGATACGACGATCTTCACGGGCGCCGAGTATGCGGAGTTCGCTGCCGTCGTCGGCCCGAAGCTGCACGCTCTGAACCCACCGGTCAAGCTGATGTCGCCAGAAGCTTCGGAGTGGATCCACGTTTGGTCCAACGAATCTGGCTGCTGTTCCATACCTGGAAACCTAGGCAGTTCCGATCCGTTGGGCTGCGGCTTTCCGCCGGACAACTGCACCGACTACAACGATGGCTACATGTACGGTTACGCTTTGTACAATCACCCGACAGCGTGGCAGTACGTGGACATTCTGGGGACTCACCAGTACGACACGCAGGTGGCCGAGCCGTGGCCCGATGACGTACCCGACAAGAAGCCCGTCTGGCAGACGGAGATGTCTGGCGTGAAATGGTGGCCCGAAGCGGGGCCGAGTACCGACATCGACAACGCCGTAGCGGTCGCCGGGTGGATCCACAACGCGCTCACGGTTGGTGAAGCCAGTGCATGGTTGTGGTGGTGGTACAAGGCGCTCGGTGACACCAACGAAGGCCTGTTGCTGGCCGATGGAACCATCGCCAAACGCCAATGGACATTGGGCAACTACAGTAAGTTCATTCGCCCCGGCTACACGCGTGTCGACATCTCCGGAGCCGTTCCCGAGGGCGTCGAGCCTACCGCCTTCGTGGGCCCAGACGGTACGGTCGTCGTCGTGGCCATCAATCACAACGCCGCGGCGGTCGAGCTGCCAATCACCATCGGCGGGGGAACGGTGCCAGCCTCGATGACCCCGAACGTGACGTCGGCGACTGACGACCTCGCAGAGAAAGCGGCGGTCATGGTGACTGATGGAACCTTCGCGGCTTCGCTTGCGGCAACGAGCGTCACTACCTTCGTCGGCCGATAAACCGAGGTCAGTGGTTGCCTTCGGCACACCGACTCGTTCTCACTCAACCGATCCGACGCGGCATTGTACGGTTCTTCAACGAATTGGTTTTTCCGTGACTGTCTTCAAGGCAAAGCCGGGTCGCGCTAAGAAGTAGGTGAACTGGACGCCTCGCTCGTTCACCTCCGACACCGCCGCGTTCTCGAGCCCCGTCTCGCTGATCACTGCTTCCAGCAATGGGAGCAACTCACCCCTCTCCAGCTGGAATGTGCCCTTGCAGAGTGTCTCCCTGCATTCCACCCCAACCACCTCACCCGGCACGGAACGAGCCTCGAAACCTTGCGTGAGCGTCTCGAGCAGCTCGGCCTCTCCATCGCTGTAGCTGCCGGAACGCTCCCAGTGGTCCGACAGCCGATCCCATCGACGCGCCTCAACCGCGTCCGCGAAGCTCAAACCGGCGTACTTGGTGACTTCAGACCGTTCCTGCGCTGCCGCGTTCGATGGCCCGGCCTCGTCCTGCTTCGCCTGCGCACGTTCGACGGCAGCCAGAACCGACCGGGACGAGATGCGGGGCCCCGACGGCCGTTCCGCCTCCACGACTGACCGGACAGGCTTTTGTGTCTGCTCGTTTGGCGCCGGAGTGTGCGACTTGGCCGGCCACAACCCATAGCCAACCCCTGCCACAGTACAGACAGCCAGCGCCCAGACGTACGACCGCCGACGCTGGGGAGCCGCCCCGGTGTGCTTTGGAGTAATCCTGTCGCCCTGTCTCATTTCACAACCTCGCTTCGCGCCGCGCATCGAGCGCCCAATTGAAACCACCAACTCTCAGAGCCGAGTGTCGCATCTCCAGGCGAGGCCAGCCTCGCCTTCCTCACAAACACACGTGCTACCGTCCGCCCGACACTCCAACCCGACCATCGTACACTCACTACCGGTAGCTGTTGAGAGCTCTGCGGGGCACAAGTCACAACTGTCAGGTTGGCATTGCTCGTCGTCCGTCACGCAGCCGCACGGGGCTGCTTGCCCGCACGCCGTCGCGCAGTCGACTCCTTCTTCGAAGTTGTTCTCGTTGCCGCCGCAACCGGTATAGAAAAAACGCTGACAGCGCCGCGCACGGGAGTCGTAGTAGTACCGGCGAACCGAGTCGTCGCAATCCCCCACTGCCAGCGGGAGAGAGCACAGCTCCGCAGGTTCACCAACAGGCTGCGGATCCGTGATGATGATATCGCCCGGCGACACGGTCCCTGCGTCGGTGCCTGAACCGGGAACGCCGGTTGGATTCGGACTCGCTGAAGTATCAACCGGTGAACTCGTGTCGACGACATCCGTGGAGGAAGGCTCCGGCTTCGTGGAGGTTGCCGGCTCTACGCCATTGCTCACCGGCCCCGAAGCGCCGTCAGGCTGGTCCTCGCTCGGTTCGCCCTGATCATCGGAGACCGGTTGATCGGGTTCTCCGGCATCGTGCTCGCCCTTTGCATCGTCGTCGTTCTTACCATCGTCCGCTGGCTTGGTTCGCCCGAGGTCGTCGGCAGTCTTGTCCGACTCCGATGCGCAGGCGACGGCTAGTCCCATCACGAACAGCGGCCCCAGATATCTCTTCAACGCACTCATACCGTTCCTTCTTCACTGCAAGTGATGCACAACAGGTTCAGTTGCGCCAGACCGGCTCGCATCTGAACACCCAGAGGGCACTTGCCGTCATTGGCACAGCAACGCCCACGGCGCAATTGAATCCAGCGAGATTTCATTGGCTCGACGAGACAGCCGTTTCGGCCACACCTGCGCACCACGACCGCAAACATTTCGCACACGCGAATTCGAAGCGTAGCACGTCTGATGGCCTTCGCACCGTGCGCAATGGCGTGAAGAGAGACCGTTAACTCAATCGTTTACATCCAGCGGTAGCCGACGTGCGAGCAACCAGCACTTGGGCAGGTCGGGCGCGCGTTTGGCGACACAAGTCCAAACGCGAGCCCGCTGTCTCTTCAGAGTGCTTTCGACCCACGCAACGGCAGTGCAGCTGCGTCGTCGGCGAGGTTCACCCAGTCCTCGACCTCACGCTGCAGCGGATCGCTAGCCGCCGGATTGAGGTAGGTGTACACACAACCCACGCCCGGAGAGCCCTGCAGTGCACCTGCGTCGGGATCTTCGATGTATCCGCAGCGATTGTGCTTGAGCGCTAGACGGCTCGACATGAGCTGATCGCGACGACTATCCGCGACGGATTGGCCCACCACCGCGACCCTGCCCGACTCACCGACGATGTCACGCCAACCTTTTCGGAAAGCGGACAGTTGTCCCGCGGAGTCCAGCGTAACCATGGTCGGAGGTCCAATCACCGGCACACCGCCGTAGGCGCGCCCGAGAAGCACACGGTACGCAACGGCTTCGCCTTCCTGCTTGGCACTCTCGGACGAGCCACCATGCATCCGTGCGGTCACACCGAGTACCTCCAGACTCTCCTTCGGCGCCAGCTCGAGCAAGCCGGCATTTGCCACCGCGTCGAGGGATACCGCCACGGCTTCCGCCGCGTCGCGGATACTCGACCTGCGTTCCTCGCCGATGGGACGCTTGATGGTGAAGGCACCGGACTCCGGATTGGCGAACGCGAAGCCGGCCTTCTCCGGAATGCGGATCTGCAACAGACCTTGACTGACGTCCAACGCGGCCTCCTCGATCTGAGCGCCTGCCCAGGTCGTCCCCGACATGAACCCGTTCACCCTCTTTCGCAACTTCGCCGTTTCAGCAGGTGTGTCCACCGTCGCGAACTGCAGGCGCGGCAGCGGCTTGTTGCCCAGGTCGAAGTGCTCCGGACGGCGATTGATCACGCCGCTCGGAACGAGCTTCCTGGCAGCTGCGCCCACTCGGAACTCCGTTGCGCGGGGTGGAGGGGTCGGTGCAGCGACCTGCGCTGGAGTGTCGCTGAGACCTTTTTCGATGAGTTCGGCCTTCTCGGCTGCCGCTTCCGGAAAGGGAGCGTCGTTAGCGTCCGGGGGCTCGGCAACGGAGCAAGCCGTAGCCGTGAATAAAGCACAAAGAACGATATGGTTAGTTTTCACGTCTATTCCTTTCTCTCAGTTGCCGACTTCGTACCAGACATACCAGGTGGTCGATTCGTCTGTGGTCGTAGGGTCTGCCAAACGGGTGGTCCACTTGTCGGAATCGAAGATCCCATTGCGGGGCGAGAGCATGCCTGGCTGATACATTGCCGGATCCCCCGAGGGCGCCGTGCATGAATGCGCGTCGAAGTAGGCGCGAGCAACCCCGTCTCCAGCCTTGAGATCGTCGGCGAAGTCCTTCAGATTGGGAACACATCCAGTCGTGGTCAAGTAGTAGTGTCCCAGGGCCATGTGCAGCTTGCGCCACGATGGCTGCCACGCTTGGCGGGCCTGGTCGCTGAGCACCACGGAGCTCCCCGGATAGTGGTTTGAGTAGTGAGCGACCGGTACCGCCTCGCAACCATTGGCCACGAAGAACTCCAGGTCCGAGGAGCCCAGCTGCCCGCTGCGCGCCGTCGGCGTCGATTGCCCGACGGTATTCTCTGTGTACCAGGTACCCGTCTTGTAGTCTTGGCCCACGAGTACCGAGGTCAGCGGATTGTAGCCATAGAACACGCTGTAGGCGGGTGACGTCCAAGGGGCGTTCTGCAATCCGGACTCGCCCGACGCCGTACCGATTTCGTGATAATAGTAGGGGATCACCGACGTGCCCCAATCGAAGATGTCGTAGGTGCAGGTCTCGCACAGACTGATGTCAGTCCAGCTCCCGGTGTATCCCTTTTGAGCATTGCCGGTGCTGGTGTTGAAGGGAACCCAAACGGTGAAGTTTTCGCCGTCATCGTTCCATTCGCGCATGGAGATGTTATGGCCGTAGAAGAAGACCATGTCCGCGGCGTTCATTTCCGAATGCATGCGGCTGACGTATACGCCCGAGTCCTTGTACCGCGTCGAGGTGGAATACGCGCAGTTGTTCGACGTGCAATTGTACATTTCTGGATAGAACGTGTCGTAAGCATCGCGAGTTCCGGATACGGGCACGCTCGGCTTCCAGCGCTTGTTCGTTTGCGCCTGAGCGTCCCAAACGTAGCCGTAGTTCTCCAAGCTGTAAACCTTGAGCTCGTTCTCTCCGTTCGTCGATGAGGCCAGTGCAAGCGATGGAACCGCCACGCCAGCAACGACACCGAGTGCGCCGAACAGCGTTCGAACTCGCTCAGTCCTGTGGTTCTTGCCTTTTGTTTTCATTCTAGTCTCCTTTCGTTGGCGTTTTGCTCTTCTCAACGTGAACGCAACGAAACCGCCGACGGTTTCGAACGTCCAGGTCAGCACAGCGAGCGCCTTCTCGTGAGAACGCCAACCCTACGTACGACCAGATCCGTGCTCCCGATCGTTTGTTTGGGTTCATAGCCTCTCGATGATGCCGAGAGACATATCAGCCGCGAACGAGACGCTTCAAGCAATGTTCGGAGAATCGCCGAGTCAACGTTAACCGGGGTAGCGCAGGCTAACGCTCTGTGAACAGGCAGTCGGTGCCTGGCGCTCCGAGCGCCGCGGGCGCTATCAAGCGCGATCAGGATAGTCACCCGCGCGCTATCCGGACGGGCTGTTCAGAAGCCCATGAACCACGCAACGGTTGCGTCGATGCTGTCATCGCACCGCCGCGGTCACAGTCCGCTGCAAACCTCCTGCAGGTAGCTCCAGTTCGAGTGCCTGGGAGACGACGCGCAATGACAGTCTGCGAACTTCTTTCGCGACCCTCGATCTCGCCGTGCGCACGTTTGCTGCCGGCGACGACCTGTGAATCCGCGCGCGAGTGTGCTGGTACGCTGCCGCGTCCGGTATTTCTGCAAAGCGGGACTGCGCGGGGCGCTGAACCTGCTTGCGCCTCGCTGTCTACGACTCTGACGCCGCCCCGGTGTCTGTTTCGCGTTCTGCGGGTTGGGTAAATTGCCCCAAGTAGAACGTCACCTGGTCAGCGTCGGACCGCTCGAGTCCGACGGACTTGTTGTGTGCGGAAACCTTGTCCCACAGAGCGGCGACCGCGGCGCGGTGCTCGCGGAACAGCGCCAGCACGTCTTTCTCGAAGGGGTGACCGCGATGGATGGAGAACATGAAGGTCGCCCCGCCCTCGCCCGGATCGACGGTCGTCGCTGAGGCGCGCTTGGCGATCACCTTGGCCACGGCCGCAAAGTGGTCGAGCATCGCGGCTTCTTTGCCGTCAGAGCCCACGGGGATCACCACGTTGTTGGCTTTGAGTTGGCCGTTCTCCCGGACAACGCGGTCGGAGCTCGAAAGCTCTGCCAACGCTTCGGCAATACGCGTGCCGTCCACCCCCAACTGCCGCTCGAGGTCTTCGGCCGTCGTTGCCTCCTCGTGAAAGACCTTGAGCCAAATCACGTTGGCCAGAGCCTCGTTGTCGCTGCTCTGTTGCACGTGGCGCCGCGTCTTGGCGCTGGTCGCGCCGTACACCGTGTGCGGGGCGTTGCCCGTCGCGTAGATGAGGCCACTGGCCACCAGATCTGACAGGACTGCGCCCACCTCGCGCTCTCCATCCCAGCGGAAGCGCTCGATGATGCGTTGACGCTCGCGATCTTCCTCGCGGACGTAGTCGTACACCGCTTCCCAAAGGGTGCGCGTCGCTTCCGTCGCGGACTGTTCGAGACGGCGCGTCTTCTTCTGGTACGAGCGAAGTGCGAGGCCGAACATGTCTGCTACGACGGCTTTGCTGATGCCCTGGGCTTCGATCTCCCGCGTCAGATTGAGGAACACGTGATCGGCCAGTTGCGCCATGGGCGCGCGTGCTCCCGAGTTGGTAGCCAACTGCGCCAGCAGAACCGTGGTCTGTCGCGCGACACCGTCGATGAGGAGTTTCAAGTACATGACAGTTCTCAGGGGTTCGGGAGAAGCGATGCGGCGAGGCCCAGATCGGGTTCGCGCTCCCACGTGCCAGCGAAAGAGGACGTCGCGAGCGTGTCGGCATCATCTGCATGGCCCTCGGCGTTTTGGATCGCTCGGCGTAGGACCAGTGCTTCCACGTCTCCCGGCGCGGCAGTGAGGCGCCGAGCGAGTTCAGTCAACGCCGCCGAGTGTCGGCCGTGCTCGTGCAGGTACTTTGCCCAGTAGACGAAGCGCCGCTCGGTGCGGGGGTTGGCGACGGCTGCGCGTGCTCGCCAGTCTGCGGCTTCGCGCGGGTGGCCGAGGCGCTCGGCAAGTCGCGCCACGTCTTCGAGCGCGGGGCGGAACTCGGGGTGAATGCGCGTGGCCTCGACGAGATGTTCGAGGGCCGCAACGAGGTCACCTTGGCGCTGTAGGATCAGACCCCATGCTCGTTGACTCATCTCGTGCGCGGGATCGATGGCGAGCGCCGTCTTCAGTTGTGCGATGGCTTCTGAATGACGGCCGAGTTTCTCGAGGCCCAAGGCGATGAAGTAGTGGCTCGTCTGAGGCTTCTCGTCGCGGAGCGCTTCGTCGGTAAAGAAGCCGATGACGTCCTCGGCAGGGCCGTGCTCGAGCATCAGATTCCCGAGGGCATAGTGCAGCGACTCACTGTACGGGCGTTCGCGCACGGCTGAAATCAACACCGCCAACGCGCCTCGATGGTCGCGGTTGCGCAGTGCGTGCTGGGCAAGCAAGGAAACGGGCAGCGCGATGCGCGGGTAAGCTTCGAGGCTGCGAGTCAACCACGGCGTGGGGTCGTTGCCCCGCAACGCTGCAAGTTGGCCACGATAGGCCAAAAGCAGCGATGAGCTCGGGGCTACGGCCAGGGCGCCATCCAAGAACGCTCCCGCGCGCTCCAGCTCACCCTGCTGCAGCAAACGCACCGCCTCTCGCCACCCGTGTCCACCCAGCCGTGTCAGTTCGGAGTCGACCTCCGGCCACTGCCGCACGAAGGGTTGTCGCGCCAGTTGAGCGACGCGTCGAACGAGATTGCTCCGGATTCGCTCGATGGTCGCAACGTCGAATTGCTCCCCCGGCACTAGTTCGACCTGCCACAGTGCCTCGGCTGTCTCGATCAGTTGTCTTGCCGCGGCCAAGTCCTGAAATTGGATTGCCCAGTTCGACTGCACGAGCAAGCGCGCCTCCGCCGACAACACTCGATCTTCGAACGTCGAGCCGTGGCGGACGAGCAGCGCCTCTGCCAACTGATAGCGATGGACAGTCGGAAGCACGTTCGGTGCGGTCGGGGATGCGAGCGCTTCGGCGTAGGCCTTGCGGTCACGCGTTGGTCCGAGCCGCGCGGTGGGAGCGAACGCAAGTGCCGCTGCGGTCAACACGGCGCCGGCCGCCGGCCACCACCGTGCTAGGCGTTTGACGGCAGCCGTGCGCGTACGGACGAGGGCTCGCTGTCGTGCGACCAGACTGGCGCGCAGCTCGAGACGATGCAGCCCCAATGCCGCAAACGGGACGAGCGCCGGGAAGGCCGCATGGCGATACTCACCGCTGACGAAGAAGGCGACACAAGTGAACAAGGGCACGAACGCCAGGGATCCGAGCCGCCGCGCGGCACGCCGATCACGCTTCGACCGCAGTTGCACCGCTCCGACGACCGCCAGTACCCACAGCAGTCCAAACCGCAGCGGGTTGTGGCGCAGTAGGGGCGACAGCTCCTGGTGCAGGTCGAAACTCGCGTTCGTGCGGGGCTCGTAGCCATTGACGGTCGCGAGCAGCTTCTTGCCCACGACCCCCAGCCAGGTTGCCGGTGCTGCCGCGATCTCTCGCAGGGTCTCTCGCCACCAAAAGGCGTCGGCCGCGGCCAGGGTCAAGTTCTCGTTTGCACTTCGCTTGCGCGCTTCGGCGAGGAAGCCGTCGCGTTCCACCAGGATTGTGTGTCGAAAGTCACCGCCTTTCGACACGTCGAGGAAGGGCGCCCGGGCATGGCGGCCATCTGCTCCGGGCTGGTTGCCGATCCAGAAGTTCATGCCACCGTTGGCAGTCAGCGGGAGTGCCGCGCCCGCCTGCCACTGCTGAACCAGAAGCGGAGACACACATGCCGCAGTTGCCAAGCACAGCGCGGCAGCCATGCCGAGTCGAGTGCACATCGAGCCTGCGCGCGTCGGGGACTTGGCCCGTCTCCAGCGCAAGCGCACCCGCGATACGGCAAAGCGCAGCGGCAATACGGCAAAGAGAGCTGGCAGTACCAGCAGCAGCTGAGACGAGCGCAGCAAGGCGCTAGCCCCGATCGCCAGTCCAGCGGCTGCTGCCCACCCCCACGATGCGCGTTCGACAGCGCGCAGGACGGACCAGCACAGCAACGCGAACAGGAACGCGCTGACGCTCGGGATCAGAAGCAGCCCGTCATAGAAGAGGCCGGGCGCATAGATCGCGGTGAGGCCAGCTGCCCCAAGACCCACGCGGCGACTGCCGAAGCAATCGCGCGCGACGAGGCCGGCGAGACCCGTCGTCGCTGCGCCGAGGAAGCACTGCATGATCAGTGCGCTGGTGGGCGTGGGGTACCAGACGTAGAGCCATCGGAGCAGGTGCGGGTAGCCAACGTTGGCGAAGGCGACGTCGGTGGACGGCCCTGCGGCGTCGCGCTCACCCAGCAGCGCCATTGCGACGTCGTGGTAGTACGCCGCGTCGTGGATTTGCGCCTCGCCCAGCGCGCGCAGCACGAGCCAGAGATGCGTGAGGCGCAGGCCCAGAGCGAGCGAGCCGAGCAGGGCGAGTGCGACGCAAAAACGCCGATGCGTGAGCGGGGCGCGGAAGAGGCGCTCCATGCTGACTGCGCGACGAGAGATCATGATGGTCGTGACTGAAGCCGACCCGAGTTCATCTGCCGGTTGGCGTGTCGCCGAGGCCGAGGGTGAACGTGCCGTCGCCGTTGCCGAACAACATCGAGGCAGTCGACTCGGATGAACCTCCGCTAGCGATGACCAGATCGACGTTGCCGTCGTTGTTCAGGTCACCGAAGGCGAGCGTACTGCACGTCAACGCGAAGCCGCAAGAGGTGGCGAGCGTGCCGTCTTGCCGGCCCAAGAACAGCCGACTACAGGTCGCCAGATCGCTGAAACCATCGTGATTCAAATCCGCGGCGAACAAGTCGGTGATGTAGCCCGCTCCATCGATGTCCTCGGAACTCGAGCCGTCGAAGCTTCCGTCACCGCGGCCCGGGGTGACCCGGACAAACGGGTTGGGGCCTCGGTCGCCCAGATCCGAAACGCCCAGATCTGGCTGGCCATTGCCGTCGAAGTCGGCGACGACGAAGTCTCCGAGGTGAGCCTCGATGGCGCCGAACGGCTCAATGGCAGAGAAGTTCCCTCCGTCTGTTGCGAGCAGGACGCGAACGTAGTCGTCATTCGCGGTGATCAGGTCGAGGGCCGCGTCGCCGTTCATATCACTCGTGCGCAGGACTGCGAAGGCGTTCTCCTCCGAGGTCAGGTAGTCTACGGGCGCAAGCAGTGTCCCCCCGCCGTCGCCGGGCAAGACGCTCACGCCGGGGGTTGCCTGGTGCACGACGGCCACGTCCTGCTGAGCGTCGCCGCTGAAGTCGCCCATCACGATCGAAAGGGGGGCGGTCCCTGCGGGGAAATCGACGCGCTCGGCGAAGGTGCCGTCCCCGTTACCGAGCAGAACGCTGACCGTGTTCGCGCTGCCATTTGCGGTCGCGAGATCGGGAGCCGAGTCGAAGTTCAAGTCGCCGACGGCGAGGGAGTTGGGCCCAGCCCCCGTCGGGTAGTCGACGTGTTGGCTGAACCTGCCGTTTCCATCGCCGAGCAGCACGCTCACTGAATTGGCGCTGGCGTTGGCCGTGGCGACGTCCGGATTGCCATCGGAATCGAAGTCGGCGACGGCGACGGCGACGGTGTCCTGGGGGAGTGCATACCTGGGAACGGAGGTCACGGGCACTTCGACGCCACAGCCGACCGCGATGTCGCCGGGGCCGCCAGTTGGTCCCGTCGCCCCGAATGGTGCCGTCGGCCCCACCGGTACCGGTGTTCCGTTTGGCCCGACTGGTCCCGGTCCGGTTGGCCCGACTGGTCCCATTGGCCCCAGTGTTCCGGTTGGCCCAACTGGTCCCGTTGGTCCTGTGTTGGGGATGGGGATGCCGAAGGGGGCGTTCTGTGAACCGACCGGGCCTGTGGGGCCGAGTCCGCCGGGGCCGCTACCACTCGAGCCCGCAGATCCTTGCGCGCCCGCTCCCGCCGTGACGCCGGAAGTGGTCGTTGTACTGTCCGCGGACGGACCCGATGCTTCCAGGCTTTGTGAGCGACAGGCGAACATGGTTGCTCCGCACCGGCTCGCGTCGGTTTCCGCGCAAACTGCTCCCCCGCGGTAGACCGAGCACTGAGTATCCGTCGAACAGTCGACGGTGCAGCGTCCGCACAGACACTGCAGCGAGCCGCAGTCGGCGTCCTCCGTACACGTTTGCCAGAACTGCGTCGAGCTGTCCGTTCCCTCCGCTCGTGCCCCGCAACTGGACGCGAGCAACCACGGTCCCACCACCCACAGACGCGTTACCCGTTTCATATGACGTCCGAGCCCTATCACGGGGGTCCGGCTCACCCAAAGATGAACCAAAGTTCATCATGGGGTCGCAGGGGCTCGAGATTGATAACGACTCTGTCGCCTCGCACGATGGGCAACGTGTTGCCGCCAGCGACGAACACTGTCGATGTCACTCGGGTTGTGCCCTGTTGGACGAGGGGGCTTGTCGCTCGCCTCCAAGCGGGCGCAGCGCTTCTTTGCCATGGGGAGGTCCACTGGCGGTGTGCGCGCAACGAGTGTGTTTCACCGTTGGGCGGGTGAAGGCTGGCAGACTCCGTCACCCTCCGCCGACAAACGATGCGAACTTTGTTCTTTTGCGTCCAGGATCTTCGCGCTGAACCCATGAAGAGTCGATGATTGACGCCAGGAGGGGTCTGCGGGCCGACACGTGGGCGTTGATTTCAGCATTGATTACTGGCGGTATCGCCAGTTGCACGAATTCGGGCGGCACTTCCAACGACGGTGATGCCGTTGCCACCGGACCCAGCACCAGCGCGTTTCCGACCGTGAGCCCTGGCAGCGCTGATCCCGCTGGGAGCAACCCGCTCGGCGCGCCGACCGCGTCGATGACGTCCAGTGTGGCAGCGACGAATTCGGGAGTTCCGAGCGCGACGGCAACACCCAGCGCCGAGGTCACCCCTACCGCAGAGTGACGCCGAGCGCCAACACCAGCCCGGGTACGAGCGCAGGTGGAGCGAACACGAACATGGGCGCCGGGGGGCAGCAGGACGTGGGCGGCGCTGGGCCAGTCGAGCCCTCAGACGCCGGGCCTGTCACCCCGATCGACGAGCCGCTGAGCGACGAAGGCACCGTGACCGTAGCGCTTTCGCGGACTCGACAAGAGATGGCTGGGTTCGGCATCAACAGCAACTGGCAGCCCGCGTGGACGGACGAGCAAGCCGACACGCTTTTCGGCACGGGGCCGGGTCAGATCGGCTTGACCATCCTGCGCATCGGCATGAACCCGCAGCGCGAACCGTTACAACGGCGCTGACTGCTGGAGCGACATCGAAAAAGGCGACCGAGCGTGGCGCCGAGTACGTCATCGACACGTTGTGGAGTCCGCCCGCCAACATGAAGAGCAACAACAGCATCACCGGCGCCGGCCACTTGCTACCGGAATACTACGATACGTGGGCGGATACCATCGCCGCCTTCCCCGCGAAGGTGAAGCAGAACACGGGGGTCGATCTATATGCCATGTCGCCCCAGAACGAGACCGACTTCGCCTCCTGACCTCGAGCAAAGACAACGCGCTGCGCAAGTTCAAGCAGGTTCGCTGAACTTCATCGCGACCTGATACAGCCGCGTTTCTCGGTCCGATGAAGCTCACAGTGTGCGACGACCCGCATTCGTTGCCACCCGCGATGAGTATTCTCCCGGTTGACTAGTATCCCGGACCTGTGACTCTTTGCGCAACTTGGGCGGCAGAGCTTGTTGCTCGTTCTGGATCAGCCCTGTGTTCCAGGGAACGAGTTGTTGGTCACTTTCTACAACTCGATTCTCCGTGCGGCGAATGGCCCAGGGGCTTGCTAGGTGACGCAGCGCAAGATCGCCGTTTGCGGCCATCTGCCGCCGCGCATTCGTGCCCGCCAGGTGTTCGGATTAGGCGATGGTCGTGTCGGCTGAACATAGTGAAGGACACACGTTGGAACTGCTCGGTGGTAATTGACACGAGTCTGATACCAAGAAATACGTGACAACGCCGAGTTGGCCATTGACATGGAACACCCTCAGTGGCAGCGTGCGCGCATATCGGGGTGACGGGTCGACGAAGCGGGGGTCGCACACCCCGCTTCATTGGGCTCAGGCAGAAGGGAGGACGTGGGTGCTGTTGCAGGCCGAAAACAATGCGGAACATCTGCGGTTCCAGGGGGTGAGCTGTTCCCTCGTTCGTAGCGGTACCAGTCGGATCATCGTACTGTCGGGTGCTGAGTTGCCCCGCGGTTCTACCCGCGAACACGTCATCACCTCCATCTTGGTGGGAGAGAATCCTGCCGACAGCTTGGGGGGCGGACACTACCAGCTCAACAAGTTGGTGGTCATCGATGCGGACCGCCCCAATCAGTTTGCTTTCGAGTTTTATCAGCTTGATAAGGACCGCCAGACGCTTCATCGTGGTCTCGAGTGCGCCAACGCTGCCGCTGGCGCTGGCCTGGTCGCCGTCAGCAACGACATAGCGTGGCCAACTCGATCTGGTTTGCTGTGGGCATTCAATCGCGGTACGGGCCAGAAGGTCGAGCTGTCTGGCCTTCGGGAGGCTTCATGGGGGGGGGCTCCAGTTGGCGTACGCTTCAACTTCGAGCAGTCGCACCTGTTGTTCTCGGGTCCGGAGCCACGCTTCGCGGAAAGTGGTTCGGGCTCGACGCCCTTCTGGGTGGTAATTCGAGGCAACACCTTCGTGTTTGCAATGATTCGGCCCGACGAGTTGGACGCGCGGTCCGTGGATCAGTTGACCGAGGCTGGCTGGGCGGTGGCGGGTGGGGTGGGGGGGATCCCCAAGCTCGTCTGCTATTGGCCTCGCGAACGCGGAAACAGCACCGCACAGATTGATGCGGTGTGCTACTCGGCGGGAGAAGTTCACAATTCATTACCGGGATCGGCGATGATGAATTTGACTGCGCTGCTCGCAGCTGAACACCTCGACGCGGAACAGCCGCCGGGAGAACGGGGTGAGCTCACATACTCCATCGCTCATCGACAAGGGCGCACGGAGGTGACTGCGGGTTGGTCTCGCAGTGGGGCAGACTATTGCGTGGACTGGGCGGGGTTTCAGACACCGACCCGGCTCCTGATGATCGGTCAAGCACTGGTGGCCACAGCTTGGAGAACTTGACGTTGGAACGAGAATATCCTGCCTACCGCGCCGGGTTCGTGGATCGCGTGTTGGGCGCCGCGCCTGGCGACGCGAGGAACTGGTATCGCGAATTGCGGCGCCTGTGTCGTGAAGTCATCGAGCCTGGCGCTGAGCACATTGATCGTAGTCGGGGGTATCCCCGGACCTCGATTGCTGCGTTGCGCGAAATTGGAGCATTCGGGGTTGTCGCACCTCGTCAATGCGGGGGCCTGGGATACGGTGACGGCGTGGGCGCGCTGGCGGTTGAAGAAGTGTCGTGCGCGTGTCCGTCGACCGGCGCCATTCTCATGTTTCACAGCCAAGTGGTGCGACGGCTGGCAATGTTCGGAAACACACGGCGCCAACGGGAACAGCTCGAGCAGCTCGCCCTGGGTCAGCGGATGGGGGCAAGCGCCTGGAGCGAGACCGATGCGGGGGCCGACAAGCGTATGATGGCCACTCAAGTCGTCACCGACGGAAGCTCTTGGAAAGTCCAGGGATCCAAGCAGTTCATTACCGGGCTGGAGGCGGCCGAGTTGGTCCACGTATTGCTGCGAGCCCCGGGGCCTGCCGGCGAACTCGTGCCGACCTTCTTGAGCGTGGAAATGGACACCGCGGGTCTCTCGATCGAAGAGATCTACGACTTGGTGGGGCTGCGAGGTTCCTCGACCGGGTCGATCACTCTCGACGGCGTTGCCGTCGAACCGACCGACGTGGTCGGCGAAGTCGGCTGGGGCAACAAGCTGATGTCCGCGAACCACACGTGTTGCATTCACCCTGGGATGATTGCGCTGGGCATTGCGCGAAGCGCGTACGAGAAGCTGGCGCCTTGGACTCGTGGCGATTGGCCGCAAGTCCGCCAGACTACCGAGTATCAGAACACGCGGTTCACTTTGGCCGAGATCGAGGTCCAGCTGGGATCGGCATACGCCTACGCCGCTCAAGCCATCGAATACGCGCACCGAGACCCCAACGGGGCTGGTGTCGATTGCGTGAAGGTGAAGTTGCACGCCAGCACGACGGGGCTTTCGGTTACCTCCGCCGCCATGCGCCTCGCAGGCGCGCGTGGCTTTCGACGTGATTGCCCCTTCGAGCGCCACTGGCGGGACTCCCAAGCCACACTGTTGATGGGGCCGACGAACGAAATCGTGAAAGAGCGCGTCGCGGCGCAGATCGCTCAGACTTCGTCAGACTCTGAATGAACTGATCTGAAATCTACTGAGGAACAACCCCCCCATGGCTACCAGCAAGTCTGCTCCCGCGATTCCTAACGAGACGTATGGAGTTGGATATCTATATCACTACCATTGGCTGTATCAGGACTTCGCTCGAAGGCTCCAAGAGGTGGGCGGTCGTGTCGATTTCTACGAGGTCTTGGCCGCTCACTTTCATTCGGAGCCCAACGCAATCGGACCATTCGTCAGGTCTCTCGAGCGGCCGGTGACGCTGCACTCCTTTGAGTACTACCTCGGCAATGCCAAACCACCTCCGAAGAACCAACGAAGCAAGGTGTTGGCGCACGCCAAGAATTCCGGGTGCGTCTACATCGGCGAACACATCGCCTTGATGGGCACTGAAGAAGATTACACCGGAACTTTCTTCACCCCCCCCGGCACCGAGGAGCAGACACACGTGTTGGTCAAGAACACCAAAGCCCTCAAGACCGAAGCGCCTTGCCCGATCCTGCTCGAGAACCCCGTCCAGTTCTACAATCAAGTAGGTCCGTTGAGCATCGGCCAGCAGATGCGTCGGGTGACTGAAGAGGCCGACGTGGGCATTTTGCTCAGCCTTTCGAACATCTCTTTCAGCGAACCCTACCACCCGCAGGATCGGGATGAGTTCTTCTCGTCGATTCCGCTCGAACGTGTCCGTCAACTGCACGTGTTTTGTGGCAACTACGCGGAGGAATGCCATCCGTCTCTCCGGGCACAGGCCGTCGAACAGAAGTGGGAGATGGAAATGATGGAAACGCTGGCCGCTCGCGACGACGTGAAGCTCTCATCCGTCATCTTCGAGCTCGAGACGGGGACGCCTTCGCTTCCTGAACCCGAACGGTTGCGTGACTACATGCAGGCGGCACGTGACCTCTTCTTTCCGAAGGGTCAGGTAGCGGGAGTCAACGAGGGGACCAGTCAGAACGCCAGTGACAAGACTCGAACCGAGAAGGGGGCCACATGAGCCTCGAGGGGTTGCAGAGATATCTGACGCGATACATGCGCGATCCGGCGATGCGCAATGCGTGCCGCGATCCTCGACGACGAACTGAGGTGGAGTCCCGCTTCGAGCTGACGGACGAGGAGTTGTCACAGGTCCGCGCCATCGATCTGCGGTACCTGGAACGGGCAGCGACGGGGATCGACGACGAGCGACGCGGCAAGCGCGAATCCGAGTTTCAGCGATTCTTCGCTCACCTGCCCCTGTACACGGACGTAGATTCCTTCTTTGGGCATTTCATCTGTCAACACACGACCGGTGAGCTGACACGCCCCGTCGAAATGGAGCGGTTCTTGGCATTCGCGATACGCTACGTGTCGAGGTCATCCCTTCCGGCATACTTGATCGATTTGGCTCGCTTCGACTATCACGTCGTCAAGGTCGCTGCCGAACCCTTCGAGAGCGAGCCTGAGAGCCGGCTCGAGGCGCTGCCGGTGGACGGTTTGGAGGCGTATCATCGCGTTTCGTTGCGCAGACCATTTCGGGTCGTGCAGTTCGCTCACGACGTGTACGCCATTGCCCGCAACCAGCCGTGCGCGAGTTGCGCGAGTGCCCAACCACGTCAGACCCAACTTCTGATCCAGAAGAGCTCCACTCACTACAAGTCGAGCACCGTTCACTACACCTCCGAAATCCCCGGGTGTAACATCATTGATTCGGGGTTACGGCCAATCGAGGCCGTTCTTGGGACTGTCGGTCCTGGCTGGGTGGGCC
>QJWJ01000274.1 GCA_003235365.1 Deltaproteobacteria bacterium | reverse complement strand
CAGCTGTCACCCAACGGTCCAATCCGGAAGTCGCCAGATCGACCGACGTCATCGCAATCCCCAACCGAATCACGCCATCGACGCGCCCACGAACGAGCAGAGGTACGGCCGCGAAGAGCAAGCGCCCACCGTCAGCCGAAGTCGTTTCGACGACCGCAATCCCCCTGGCCAATGCCGAACTCACTTCGCCAGCGGCTTGCTCCGATGAGTGCCCGCCAGCCAACGACTCCCCGAAGTCCGCACGAACCCCACCGCCCTCGGCGAAGATCGTGATTCGAGCACCGGCCTCCACAGCCAGTCGCTCACAGAGCGCCCCAAACTGCGCGCTGTCGGGCCACGGCTGCGCAGCAGCGAGGCGCTCTGCCACCAAGCGCACGCGAATTTGCAGATCATCGCGAATCGTCTGTTCGATCTCGGAGGAAACCTGATGGTGCAAGTACTGATAACCCGCCAGCAAACTGGCCCACAGCAAGCCCAGGGTCACCGCGAAAATCCGAGCGCGTACCCCGAGGCCAGACAGCATGGCCAGCACACCTTTCATGATGCCGCCCGACCGAGCCGGCCCCTGCAAACACGATCTGACGACGGTCCGCAGTGCGTTCTCGAAGAAGTGTCAATTCGGTGGTGGCTGACGTCAGCGCGAACTGGGATCACGATCGATGTAGTCCAGCTTGTGAAGAGGCATCAGCACGCTGGACAACAGGTTCAGCAAGTGACCCACGATGCGCTTGTAGTAGCGAGTCGCCAGAACCATGTCCACGGCCAATGCTGCTCCACAGTCGGATGCAGCAACCCTTCGGATCAGTGCGTCACAATCGCGTGACATTTGCTTGCCCTCTTGTGACAGGCGACGGGCCGTAGCCGCGTCGGCCGTGGCGTAGGCCTGTGGAGACTCGCGAGACAAGCGTTCCACGAAGTCCGATATCCTTCGCAGTTCGTCACGGAACTCACCGTGAGGCAAATCTCCAGCACCTCGGTCACACATGCCGTGAACCTCGGCGAGGTTCTTCGCATAGTCACCCAAACGCTCCGCATCCTTGACCAGACTCATGAGCAGCAGGCCGTAGGGAGCGTCACCCGCTTGCGCCGCCGAAAGGTGCGTGATCACCTCTTTGCGGATGCGACGCTGCAGCTCGTTGACCGCGTTGTCCGTCTCCTGGAGCGCTTTGCGTTCCTCGGGAGTGAGGTGGCTGCCCCAGTAGGCGGCACTCGCGGTTTGGATCATGCCATCCACCAGCCGCCACATCTCGGAGAAGGCTTCACCTGTCGAAGTCAGGTGGTGGGTACCGGAGAATATCCTCAGCAGCTGGTCGAGCATCACTCACCCAACGAGTCGATCACCATGAGCGATACACCAGGATCACAGCGGCGGGAAGCACATAGAACACCAAAGCTACGTACAGGAAGGCAACCTTGCGCAAACGCGACGCCGGGGCGGTCAGGGCCCGTGTCATTCGGAGCAACAGGCCGCGCAGTGGCGTAGGATACACCAGCACGATGCCCGCCATGTTGAACAGCACGTGTACCGCTGCAATCTGTATCGCGAAGGTCGCGGTTTGTGCGGGCGCCGCCACCGCGGCGATCATCGCCGTGACCGTCGTGCCGAGGTTGGCGCCCAAGGTGATCGGAAGCACCTGTTTGAGGGAGATCATGCCGGCCGCGGCCAGCGGAACCAGCACCGACGTCGTGATCGAGCTCGACTGGACCATCACCGTGACGATCACCCCGACCAGCAGCGTGACCAAGGGGTGGGAGTCGAGAGAGCGCGTCAAATACACCTGGAGTTGGCCCCCGGTCACGCGCCTCAGGACACGCACCAACAGCCCCAGACAGCCGAGCACCACGACAGTGCACAGCGCGGCCAGCAACCAATGGCGAAGCGTCGACCCCCGCACCAGCGCGCCGACCAGACCGTCGAGCGACTCCACACAAACTTCGAGCAAGGCACCGACCGGATTCGGCAAGCGGCTTTGGGTGGCGACCCCACCGACGGCCTGAGCCACCAACCCGCTGGTCTTCTCCAGCAATCCCGTTGCCAGCTCCAGCGGTAGCAGGATGCCGACCGCCAGCAGGTTGAACAAGTCGTGACTGACCGCGGCGGAAAAGGCCCGACCGAATTCGTTCTTACGCCGGGCGTAACCGAGTGCAACCAGCGTGCTGGTCACGGTGGTGCCGATGTTCGCGCCGAGCACCATCGGTATCGCCGAATCAATCGGCAACGGGTTACCCGGCGCCGATACCATGGCCACGACCATCGACGTCGAAGCGGACGAACTCTGCATCACACTCGTCGCCAACACGCCGACGGCGAGACCGGCGAACGGGTTGCGGATCACTCCGAAGAAACCCTGAACGTATTCGTGGCCGAGGCCACGCAAGGCCTCGCTCACCCCGCGGATCCCCACCAGGAAGGCAAACAGCAGCAACCCGACGAGCAACAGATCCAGCCAGGGCTTGCGCTTGGGGCGAATTCCCCTCATCGCCGCAGCAGACGGATGCAGGAGCGTCGCCATGGGCGCAGAACGCTAGCGAGAGAATGTGACAGCGCTGTGACAGGGACAGTATGTTCAGGGAACGGCGCCGCGTGCGACTGCGAAAGCTGCGCACCTGCACAGCCGCTCGTCCGCCAAGTTAACACAGTGTGACGAATCGTGACGCCCCTCCACCCCTCGCTCGTCATGCCGCAGCGCAGCGTCGCTCTCGGCGAAACACGACGATGTAAGTACGTGTCGTCCCTGAGGCGCAAAGCGACCCACCGGCCAGGCGACGGAAGAAGCGCTGATTCATAACGCGGCAATTATTTGGCCTTTTCGTGCCCGAGATGCCATCCCGCGGTCGGTGCTTTTCGATAAACGATTCTTTGTGCGGATAATGGGTGCCGATGCCTGAACTGCTTCAAAACTGCTGCGTTTGCAACAAGACGTTTCACGTCCAGTTCAGCTACCAGATGGAGGAGCACTCCCTGGACGAGAATCAGGGTACCGAGTTTCGTTTCTATTGCTCTCAGGCCTGCCTCGGAGCGAGCCACACCGCCACGGACACGGTAACCTGCAACGCTTGTGGCAGCGCTTTCCGAGTCACTCACGCATCCTCGGTCTGCTACCTGCGAGGCCGAAGACACTACGCGTGTAGCAGCGGTTGCCGAGAGCAGTTGCTGGCAGAAAGTAACGGTGCCCGGCTAGGCGACGGGGTTCCAGCACTCGCGCCGCGGGCGGAAGCGACCGGTCCCCGGGTGATCGCCGTGTTCAATCACAAGGGCGGCACGGGCAAGACGACGACTTCGGTCACTCTGGCCGCGGGTTTGGCGGAGCGCGGCTACCGCACGTTGCTCGCTGATACCGATGCCCAAGGCAACGTGGGAGTGTCGTTGGGAATCAAGGATCCCAAACTGTCTCTGTATCACGTGCTGGTCATGGGCGCGCCCGTGCAGGACGCCGCGGTATCGGCGCGAACCAACCTCGACGTGCTCGTCGCGAACGAGACGCTGGCGGCCGCCGAGCTGTACCTGGCAGGACGCCGTAACCGCGACCGGGTGCTCGCGACGCGCCTGCAGCCGGCGCGTGCCGACTACGACTACGTCGTCGTGGACTGTTCGCCGAGTCTGTCGTTGCTCAATCAAAATGCGCTGGTGTTCAGCGATGCCGTGCTGTGCCCGGTTGCCTGCGACTACCTGTCGCTGGTTGGCGTGCGCCAAGTGGTCAAGACGATCAAGAACGTCAACCGCTTGCTCAATCACCCGGTGCAATTGTGGGGTGTTCTACCGACGATGTACGACCGTCGTGCGCGCATCTGCAACGAAGCGTTGGAAACCCTTCGGGAGCACTTCGCCGAGCGCTGCCTATCGCCGATTCGGTCCGCGATCCGCGTGAAGGAAGCCCCATCACAAGGACGCACGCTGTTCGAATACGACAACGATTCCAGCGTTGCCCAGGATTACGGTCGCGTCGTCGACCGGGTCATTCAAACCAGAACGAACTTGGAGCCGGTATTGGCGACAGCGTGAGACAGGAGGAGCCGTGACTGAACGAGGAGAACTTAGGCAAGCCACTGCGCGGGTGCTGGACCGCGACGAGGTAGAGGGAGTGCTGTCGGGCAGCTTCTACAGCCCTCAGGGCGTGGCCCAGACCGCCCCGAAGGAAACGACGGAGAAGCGTGATGCCAAGCCAGCTCACTACAAGGTGATTTGCATCTCGATGTACACCAACGACCTACAGCGCCTCGACAGAATGGTCGAAGAGCTCAAGGGGCGTGGGTTGACCAAGGCCAATCGCAGCGCGTTGATCCGCTACGCTCTGGGCGAGGTCGATCTGGACCGCGTGCCCAAGGGCCTGTGAGGCCAGCGTTCGGACCAGAAAGCCGACTCGAACTGCCGCGGGTGCCTTGCGCTTCGAGCGCCCCGTCACGATGCGAATTTCACGCGAAGTAGCGCGACAGATGAACACCACGAGCGTACACGTAGGGGGGGAGTGGCGTCGCGGTGAGTTCCAGGCTCGCGAACACTCGACGTCGCTCCCCGCACCTCCACGATGAGCTCGCCAATTTGGGCGACGGAAACGCCAATCGAGTGCGCGACGCGACTGGGGATTTCACACGCGGCTGCCGAGCTCTTTCAGGCGAGTGACGTCATCGACCTGCACGTCGATTCGTTCATCTGGAACCGAATCATCGGGTACCGGCTGGATCGGCGGCACGGCTCAGGATTGCTGGGGGGTCGCTTCTACAGCCAAGTGGACCTGCCGCGACTGAGGCAGGTCGGGATCGATGGCGCGGTGTGGGTAATCACCACCAACCCGCTGCGGAGCGCGAGCGGCAGGCGACGCGCGTTCACCCAGAATCTCTCGCGTCTGACGTCCCTGCTCGAAGCACACCCGTCGGACGTCGCGCTGGTACGTACCAGCGCGGAGTACACCGCAGCGCGCGCCAGTGGCCGTCACGCGGCGTTTGTCGGTATCCAGGGGGGGAACGCCCTCGACGAGAGCCTCGATGCCCTCGACGTGCTGGTTCCCCAACGCGTCGTCCGGGTGACCCTACTCCACCTCTACTCGTCGGCGTGGGGCCGCTCCAGCATGCCGATGTCGAACCTGCACTCGAAGTCGCTGACGCGGTTCGGTCGAGACGCCATCGCCCGTCTCAACGCGGCCCGCATTTTCGTGGACTTGTCGCACATCAGCCGCGAGGGATTCTTCGCCGCCCTCGAGTGCCACGACAAGAGCTTGCCTCCACTGGTGAGTCACACCGGTGTATGCGGCGCGCACGACCACTGGCGCAACCTGACCGACGAGCAAATCCGGGCGGTCACCGACCGAGGCGGCGTCGTCGGCATCATGTATCATACCCCCTACTTGCATCGTGGTTGGCGGCGCGGATGTGTCAGCGACGTCGTCGATCACATCGAGCACGCGGTAGCGGTCGGGGGCGAACACGGGGTAGCGCTCGGCAGCGACTGGGACGGTGCGATCGTCACACCACGCGACATGCCGACTTGTCTCGAGCTGCCCCGGCTCGTCCAAGAGATGCTCAACCGACGTTGGCCCACTCAGCGCATCGAAAACGTCCTGGGACGTAACTTCCTTCGCAGCCTGAGCGATCTTCGGGGCTAGCTTCCGGCCTCCCACGACCGGTGCACTACCCGAGCAACGCGGCGCTTGGGGCGTCGGTCGACGCCCCGGGGTGTTCAGGCGTAGCCGTATCCGTCGATGTCCTCGAGGGAAACGGTCTCGGGTTCTCGATCCCACTCGTCATCGTCCTCTGCGGCCTCGGCCGAAGCCTCGCCGTTCGGAGCCCCGAGTTCGTTGCGTTCTTCCGGCGTCAGGGGGGGAAGACGCCGACGCCCTTCTGGCCCCTCATCGACGAACTCACGCAACACGTCCATCCCGCGCACCGCTTGGAGCTTGGCCAGGGCGCGCACCTCCACCTGTCGGATGCGTTCCCGCGTCAGGTTCATGATTGCACCGACGTCTTCGAGTGTCGTGCCACCGCGGTCGGCGACGTCCAGCGCGCAGGACTCTCCCATCTGCCAGACCTCGAGATCCGGGAAGTTGAGCTTGATTGCGCCGGTGCGGGCCGAAACGTCGACGAACAGGTGGTGCTGGCACGACACGTAGGGGCAGGGTCGCGGCCCCTCGGCGCACTCCGAACGGCGTCGCGGCTTCCAGTAGTCCGTCTCGGGAAACATCATGCGGCCGAGTTCGAGCTCGCGTTTGGTCATGCGCTTGACACTGATGGTCCGCGCGCGCACCGGACGCTTGCGACGAGAACGACGCTGCTCCCTGGTGATCGACTCGTCGCCATCGACTCGCGTCGGTCGAACGAGGGACTTTGCGCCCATGATCTCTTCCTCTTCTTGCCGCTCCGCCGTGCTGTTCTTGTTGCCCATGCCTGTGCCTCTCTGCCCCTGTTCGACGTGTCCCTTAAGCCAATCTCAAGATGCCGAAACGCGCTGCAACCGCGCGCGCGTGGTCAGCCTCGCCTCGATCGCGTACAGCCGCGCAAGCAAGTCACTGCCAACCCCCTTCGCCCCCTCCAGGTCGCGCGCGACGTCCTGCGCGTAGCCAGTGTGTCGGCGCTCCCGCACGACCGTACCGAGCGTCGTGAAGATGCCCTGCAACGATTGTTCGAGCTGCTGCAGGTCGCTGCGAACGAACAGGAACTCCTTCTGGATCTGTTCGATCGTGTAGTTCTCCGACATCATCTCCTTGATGCGGACGATCTGACGGACGACCCCGACCGGGTAGATGCCCCGCGAGCCGCTGTGCTTGCCCTTCTGGCCAACCCGGACGCTGCGAGGCAGGAGCCCCAGTTGGACGTACTTGCGCAGGGTCGCCTCACTGAGCGGCACTCCCCACCTCGCGAAAACGTCCAATAACTGGGCGGAGGTCAGCCCTTCGGAATAGTCTTTCTCCACACGGGCCAAACTCGCTTCGTTCACCATCACCGCCTCGAAGTGAGTTCAGTGTATTCTACTCAGTGGATCGCAACGCAAGCGCGTCGTTCGCTAATATTTGCGGGAAACTCAAACAAAGTCCATTCACTGCGTTTTGTGCACTAGGTCGGACAAAAAACGTCCTAGTCTAATGTTTTGTCCATGGAGCTTTTTAGACATCCATCGGTCATGAGGCGCCAGTGACCGGTCTGAGCCTACGTCGGGGACCGACGTGACACTTCGAGGGGATACGCCACCGCGTCGAAGTGATAGGCTGCGCCAGTGGAGCTCCCCTACCGCGACGTGAAGGCCAGTGGCATTCGCCTGCGCGTGACTGAGGTGGGAAGCGGTCCCCCGCTGTTACTCCTGCACACTGCCCTGCTCGACCGGACGAGCTGGAATGCGGTCATCCCCACGCTGGCCGAACACTTCCGAATCATCGCTCCGGATCTGCCCGGCTTCGGAGAGAGTGAGAAGCCCGGACGCGCACGCTTCGCCTACGCCGTCAGTGACTTCGTTCACGTCGTGACGGATCTGTTTGCTGGCCTCAATCTGGGCCAAGCGGTCATCGTCGGCCACGGCCTCGGGGGTGGCATCGCGTTGTCACTGGGGCAGAAGAACCCGGAGCTCGTCTCGCGTCTCGTGGTGATCGACGCCCTGTGCTACTCGACCCGACCCGACTGGTTGCGACGACTGGCCGACACGCCGTTGGTTGGCGGAGTGATGTTCAAGCAACTCGTGGGCAGGTCGCTGTTCGGCAACTACCTGCGCGGCACGTTCGTCGCGCCCCACCGCCGCTTGCCCGCCGAGCGCGTCGATCACTACTACCTGCAATTCAACAGCCCTTCGAGCCGCAACAGCGCGCTGGCAACGCTCCAGGCGACGGCGGATCCGAGAACCGTCGAGGTCAAGCTAGGACAGCTGACCTTGCCCACGCTGGTGATCTGGGGTCGGCACGACGCGATGTACCCCGCGGCATTCGGTCAGCGTTTGGCCAAAGAGGTGCGCGGCGCCGGTTTCCGCTTGCTCGACACCGGGCACACGCCGCTCGAAGAGGATCCGGAAACGCTGGGGCAAACCCTGCTGCGCTTCTGCGCCGAGTGAGCAAACGGCGAGGACCGCGTTGCCGCACTGATTGGGGCGACCGGGCACGACGTCCGGCGGCAAAGCGAACGCACTCAGAACCCTGGAAAACGTGCTGTCGGCGGCTTCTTCGTGCCGCCCCCAGCCGGCGGCGGCGTTGCCGGGGGCTTGGGGGGAGCAACGGGCGCTGCTGGGCGCGCAGTCTCCCGCTTCGGCGCAACGGGCTTGCTCGGCGGCGCAGCGGGAGGCGCCGCCGACCTGGGCGCCTTGGGCGCGGGCGGCGGCTTGGCCGCCTCCTGTTTGGGCGCAGGTTTCGGCTCGACCGCGGGGGGCGGCACGTCGTCGGGCAATTCGAGGATGGTCGGCGCGGTGCTCGGCTCGGGCTCGACGGCATCTTCAGCAGACGTGGCAGTCGGAGCTGGGGGGACCGGCGTCGGCACTGCAACCGTGGATGGCGCCCAACCAGTCACGGTCGGAACCACGACGGGAACGTCCGGCGGTGGGTCGTCCTTCTTGAGTTGAACGAAGATCCCAAACACGACCAATCCGAGCGCGCCGCCGACGATCCGCACGACCCAGCGCATGTTGCGCTCGCGCCGAGCCTTCACCCGATCGGACGGCTGTGATGACCTGGCGCGAGCGGCCGCCCGTGACGACGGCGGCAACGAGTCGACGCGAGCGGGAGTCTGTGCAAAACCCGAACTGTCGGGTGGGCTCGAAGCGGAGGAACTCGACGCCCGGCGGGAGGAAGGTCGCGCGGAAGCGCTTCGCGGCGACGGAGCGCTCGACACCGATGCGGGCGTGCTGTCAGCGGACGTCCCAGTCCCCGAGCGGGGCGACTCGCTCGGGATCGAGTCGGTCGTCTTGGCCGCTGCAGCCGCTGGTGTCCCGTCCGGCACCGTGGTGCTCGGCGGCGGGGCGTCACCCGGACCGCGACTCGCGGCGCGGCGCGGTGGCGCGCGCTCCGCCAGTGAATGCTCCGCCTTGGACACCGGTGCCGACGCGCTGGTCGCGCTCGGTGGCGGCGCTGCGGCGACCCCAGGGGGCGCCGGCACGACCGGCGGCGGTGGCGGATCGGACAAGCCTGGGCGCGTTGCCGTCATCGATGCCGACGCGGGCTTCGTCGATTCGGTCGGCTTCGGTTTGGTCGAGGCCCCGCCGACGCGCAGCACGATCCCCGGGCTGAGCGTCGGCCGATCGAGTTGCTCGCTCACCGCGGGCGCGCTGGAATCGCCTTCTGCTGCGCCGGGCGCTCGGCTCGTGGAGTCCGTCTCTTCGCTCGGCTTGCGAAAGCGAATGACCTTGTGTTCCTGCGCAGCACCAGACGCGGCGCCCAAGCCGAGAATGGTGCTGCTTCCGAATTGCCTCGACGCGGGCGGCGCGCTCGACGTCGCTGCAGCGGACGGTCCGGCACTGGGTCCTCTCGAGGACGTGGCGGGACTCGACGCTGTGCCCCCCGCTGAGGCGTTCGCTGCACGCCCGGGGATCGACGGACCGGATGAGGAGGGTGCGATGCTTTCGCCAGGCGCGACCGCTGGCCGAGAGTGGGCAACCAACCCCGCAGGCGGCTCGGCGAGCGCGCTGGGGCGCGGTGCTGGTTCGGTGTGCCGCGGATATTGGGCATCGCTCGACACCGGTGGCTCCGAACTGCTCTGAGGCGGAACCCGGAGCGTATGCAGCGGCATCCGCTGTGCAACGCCCTCACCACGCCCCTTGGCGCTCGCAGGCGCGGCTTTCGAACTGGGCGCTGCCTCCGAACTGGGCGCTGCCTCCGAACTGGGCGCTGCCTCCGAACTGGGCGCTGCCTCGGACTTCGGCTCCTCGCGCCCCGTCGCTTCCACGTCCGAAGACCCCACGCCGCGAACCTCGGCCAGAGGAGGGGACGGAGAGACGAGCAATACCCGCTCCGGCGGAACCGGACCCGTCTGCTCTTGCATCGCGCGTTGCTCGTCGCTCAGCCGCTCCTCCTCGGCCTCCTCTGCCTCCTCGGCACGATCGGCGTCCGCCTCGCCAGCGCCTCGCTCCGCTGCACCGGGGGCGCCCGCGTCGGTCGGCAACTCGGGCTTGGATGACGATTCGACCGTGCCCTTGGAAGACGGCAACGCATCGTCAAAGCCCGGCAAACTGGCTGCGGCCAGAGCACTCTCGATGTCGTCGGGGCCGGGCAGTTCGTAGGTGTCGTCCTCTGGCGGCGGGGTGGCAACCGGCGGCCGCGGCGCGATCACGTCCGGCAGCGGTCGCGCCACCTCGTGCAGCTCCGAGGACGGCGGCTCACTGATCCGCATGCGGGTGCTTTCGCTCGCACGCCCAATCGGCGGCGCGGATGGGCGGAACGACGTCTGCGGCGCAACCGGTAGCGACGAACCCTGGGCTTGCGCGTCTGGAGTGGCACCCGGCACGACACTGCCCGCGGCGTCCACGGCATCAGCGGCTTGGACGAGCAACCCCTCGAAGTAGAGCTTGGAGATCACCTCCAACGTCGACAGATCTTCGAATGGCGACTCGTCGATTACCGCCATCAGTGAACGAGTGCCGTCCAGCAAGCGAATGATACCGTTGAGCTCGTCGGGGATCTCGGGCAGCCGCTCCAGCAGCAGGTCGGACTTGACGTCGAACACCGCGGTGCTCGACGGCAACTGCTCCGCCAAGCGCCCCCATTCATCGACCCGGCGCATGCCCTCCATGAGCAGGCCCTGCGTGGAAGTCGTCATCACCACGTCGTTGTCGACCGAGCGGAACTGGACTTCGAAGTCGCCGTGCGTCCACAGCAGCGCCCGGTACACCGCCTCTTCACCGCGCAGCCGACCGTGCTCGGCGTCGATCACACGGCCGTCGCGGAAATAGACGATCACTTCGCGTTGCCCGCTGGAAATGCGCGCGATGCCGCTCTTGCGGCTGACCTCGAGCGTTTGGAGCAAATCCACGACGCCCATGTCGTCGAGCGTGCCGCTGAAGCGCGTGCGGGAACTCATCGTTCCGGTCGCGATGGTCTGTTGCGTCTTGCGCGCCAGCAGGATGTTTACCCGCGTAATCAACTCGCGTACGAAGATCGGTTTGGTCAGGTAATCTTCGACGCCGAGCTCGAGACCACGCACCTTGTCTTCGATGGACGTCTCCGACGTGAGGAACACCACCGGAATGCTGCTGAACTCCGGCTTGGACTTCAGTTTCGCTACCAGTTGGAACCCGTCCAGCCTCGGCAGCCGCGTATCGGTGAGGATCAAGTCGGGCACCGCGAACTCGAGCTTCTCGAGCGCATCGGCCCCGTCACTGGCCGTCGTTACGCTGAACCCCTCGTTCTTCAGGCTCACCTCCAGCACGCGCACACTGCGCGGATCGGCATCGACCAGAAGTAGCTGAGTTTTTGCCATGGCTTCGAAGACGGTTGAACCGCTGCCTACGGCTTAGCAGAGCCGCTCCAGACGACCAAGTGAACGTCCACAACTCATGGTCAGTTCACGCGGAATTCGCGGTCGCCGAAGGTGCGCGTTTGCCGACCATCAATCCCGTTCGGTCGCCCACGGATCGACGATACCTCCGGAGACCGTGGGCAACGGTTTGGCCGCCTCCTGCGCCTGCGCCTCGGCGCTCGGTGACGGCGCGCCTTTGACGCGCGGCGCGATGGGTGCGGACGACGTGGCGCGAACGGGCGGCGGGGCAGTCGCCGCCGGCACTCTCACCGATGGCTTGGGCGCGCGCGCAGCTGGCCGAATGTCCGGAGCTTTGGTGACCACGGAGGCTTCGGTGATCCCCACGGGCGCCCGCTGCGCGGGTGCGTCCGAGGTCGTTTCAGCCACCTGCAACGGCGCGGGTGCGAGGACGTCCATCGATGTCGTGGGACGTGCGTCGGGGGTTGCCGCCGCCGCGGGTGGCGACTGCGCCTGCTGATAAACCAGTGCGCCGACGACGCCGACTACCGCGGCCGCGGCGATCCATCCCCAAGCTCCGGGACCACGCCGAAACGTCGGATACTCGCCGGGCGCGGGCGTTGCGTGACGCAGCGGGGGCTCCAACACCTCGCACAGCGGCGGCGCGCGGAACCCGGTCACTCGACGCGGCATCACCGATGGCCGTCCCTGGGCGTCTTCGCCCAGCGCAGCGCGCAGCGCTTCGGCGAAGGCTCCCGCGGATTGATGGCGACGCTCGGGGCTCTTGCTCAACGCGCGCAATACTACTTCCTCGAGCGCACCGAGATCCGGAGCGCCCGCGACTTGACTGGGCGGCAGCGGAGCCACGTGCATGTGCTGAGTCAGCACACCGACGTAACTGTCCGCCTCGAACGGGACGCAGCCGGTGAGCAGCTCGTAGAGCACGACGCCCAGCGAGTACAAATCGGAGCGCTGATCGACCTCGAGCCCAGCGGCTTGTTCGGGACTGACGTAGTACGGCGTGCCGCACGCCATGCCTGGCTGGGTCATGCGCACCTGGCCCGCGACGTGAGCCAAACCGAAGTCGACGACCTTGACGTGCCCGGGGTTCAACGCGTCGTCCACGATGATGTTGGCCGGCTTCAGATCGCGATGCACCACACCGGTTTGGTGAGCCGCCGCCAACGCTGCGGCAACCTTGTCGGCGATCGCCACGGCGGCCTGGATCGGTGGGGCGCCGCCGTGACCGAGCCACCAGGCCAGCGAATGACCCTGCAGCAACTCCATCACGAAGTAGGGACGCCCGTCGGGCAACTGTCCGAAGTCGGAGATCTCGCAGACGCTGGGGTGTTTGACTCGGGCTATCGCCTGGGCCTCTCGCACGAAGCGCCCCGCCGCCTCACCGTCACGGGCGAACTCGTGGCGCAACACCTTCAAGGCGAACTGCTTGCCGAGCAGCGTGTGGCGCACGGCAAATACGGTCCCGGTTCCACCTTGGCCGAGAACGGACAACACGTGATACCGCGAATCGATGACGTGTCCGAGCAGCGGGTCCCGCACCGAAGCGACCTTGCGCCTGAGCGGGGCCCCGTCGAAAGGACAGAACTTGCCGTCACTGGGAAACGCCTTACCGCACTGCGCACACACCAGTACGAACGCGTCGTTGGACGATTCAGGCACGGCTGTGTCGGGTTCGTTCATGAGACCAAACGCGGAGTCGCGACAAGTGGGTAGGTGCGAGTTCGCCGCTCGGCACGACACCGTGCCAAGCGTGAAATGGGGAGGAGGCGGGCTAGCCTGACGCAGCCAATTGGTTGCCGCAAGCCGCACAGAAACGGGCACCGGGAGGATTGGCGGCGCTGCACTTTCCGCACACACTTCCGGCGGCCGCAGCCGGCGCACCGGGCGGCGGTCCTGCCTGGCCCGGCGCCCCACCGGGGGGAACATGGCCCGGCGCATGCGGCTGCCCCGGGTGCTGCCCAAAGCCCGGCGGCGCGTGCTGGGGGTAGCCCTGCGGCGGATAGCCTTGCTGCTGCGGATAGCCCTGCTGCGGATAGCCCTGCTGCGGATAGCCCTGCTGCGGGTAGCCGGGAGGAGGATGAGCGTGGCCGTACCCCGGGGGTGGGTAGCCTGGCTGGGGAGGGTAGCCACCAGGCGCGGCGTACTGCATGCCCATCCCCATGCCCATGCCTGCGGCCAAACCGGCGCCGGCCATGGCGGCCCCCGCCCCCTCGCCACCTTTGGCCATCCCCTGCCCCATGCCCATCATCGCTTCAGCGCCAGCAAACTGCTGGTAGCGGTTCATGTCCAGGTTGTTCACGTACTGGGCGCGGTTCTGGAACATCCGATCATCGTGGAACTTCTGCGCTGCCGCTTCGGCCTCGGCCTGTGAGATGCCGATCTTGGCCTTGCGCGCGTTGACCTTTGCTTGAACGATCTGGTCCTGGAACTCGTCGATACGCGCCTGATCTTCGTCGGACAGATTCAGGTTGAGCTTGGCGATCTCGAGCACCTGAACGCCGATGCGCGTCAGGTCCGGACAGCTCTGGACGATGGACCGAGCCACCTCTGGGCCCGCCGTGCCGAAGTCCATCATCGTCATTTCACCCTGCTTGATGAGCCCGGTCAGCGTGGCTTTGACGCCCATCATCAGCTGGTCGCGCACCCATTGCATCGCGCGATCCGGATCGGCAGCACCGGTTTGCCCGACGAACTCCATCACGAACTTCATCGCGTCGACCACGCGGAACGAATAGGTTCCAAAAGCGCGAGGATTGACGCGGATCTCGAGCTCGGGGTCGCGCATCGAACCGATCGGTCCGCCGAAGGTCTGATTGTACAGCGGGCGGGTGGTGACGAAGTACAGCTCGGAGATGAAGACGTTGCCGCCCGTCATCTTGTCGACCAGCGCGCCGAGGAACGGGATGTTCTGCGTGTCGAGCGTGTGACGGCCCGGCCCGAGGTAGCCGACGTACGCGCCGTCCTTGAAGAACAGCACCAATTCATCGGAATCGACGGTGAGCTGGCTCCAGAACGGGAAGTTCTGGTCGGGGTGCTTGTATACGATCGCCTCTTTTGCCGTGTCGGGGCGCGCGATCATCATTCGCTGCACACCGTTCTTGACGAAATCGAAGATACCCATCAGCCAACAACCTCCTACGATCCAAACTGCGCTGAGGCGCAGGGAGCCAGAACCATAGTCCGCACCCCTGACTGGGGCAACCCGACCCGCGACGGCCACGGTCGTTACCCGCGGCGGGCCGGCGAGTACCCAAGCAGAAGCCGGCGCACTCTTGCACTCTGCCCGGCTCCCACTACAACCCACCCAATGCCGCTCGAGCTCGACCTGACCGAACTGAGTCCTCTGGCCCAGAAGCTCGCAAGCGGTCAAGCGCCCGAGAAGGCGATTGCGATGGCAGCGCGGGGCGTCGTGATGGGCGCCAAGCCGGCCGACGTGGTCACGATCATGGCGGCGCTCAGTCAGGACGCGACGGAGCTGTCTGCGACGGCGACGACGAGCCTACAGAAGCTCCCACCGGCGCTCCTCGACGGTGCGCTTTCTGCCGACCTGCAAGCGCCCGTGATTGAAGTGCTGGTCGAGCAGCTCGGCAGCGACGCAAGCGTCGTCGAACGACTGCTGCGCATGCCCCGCCTCGGCGAACAGGCGCTGTGCCGCATGGCCGAGCGCGCCACCGAGCAGATCGGCGAGTTGGTCGCGACGAACGAACGGTTGCTGCTCACTTACCCGCGCGCCATCGAGAAGCTGTACATGAACAAGCGCGTGCGCATGTCGACCGCCGACCGCGTTCTCGAACTGGCCGTGCGCAACGAACTGAAGCTCGAGATCCCAGCCTACGAGCAGGCCGCCAAAGCGATCATGAACGAGCTCATCCCCGAGCCGACACAAGAGCCGAACTTCGACGACCAGTTGTTCGCCGAAACGCAGCATCTCGGCGAAACCCTCGCCGTCGATCCCGACGACGAGCCGTACGAGGCCAGCGACGACGGCGAAGAAACCGTCGCGCGCAAGTTCGAGCCCCTTCACAAGAAACTCGCAGACATGACGATCAGCCAGAAGATCCGCACGGCGATCCTCGGCTCCGCCGCCGAGCGCATGCTACTGGTCCGCGACACGAATCGTCTGGTTGCAGCCGCCGCAGTTTCGAGCCCACAGTTCACCGAAAACGAGGCGGCGCGCGTGACCGCCAACAAGAACGTCCACGACGACGTGCTGCGCATCATCGCGAAGAATCGTACGCTGACACGCGGCTATCAGGTGAAGCTCAACCTGGTAACCAACCCCAAGACGCCCCTGACGTTCGCCTCGCACCTGCTGCAACACATCCGCGACGCAGATCTACGCACCATTTCCAAGAGCAAGAACGTGCCGGCCAACATCCAAACCATGGCCCGCCAGCAATTGCTCAAGAAGAGCCAGCAGAAACGCCGCTGAACGACGCGAACTGCCGTCGTCACTCGGCGGGACGAATGATCAACCGCTCGGCCTTCTTGCGCTTCTTCTCGCGTGCCTTGCGCTTGGCCTCACGGATGTCTTCTTGGCGCTTGACCTTGTCGGGGTCGACCAGGAAGCTCGACATGCGCTCTTCGCGGTCGAGCTTCTCTTTGTAGGCCTTGGCCTTGTACTTGTACTTGAACGGCCCGATCCGCACGCGGTGCCACAGCCCGCGCTCCGGCACGTAGGCCGCCTGGCGGTAGGCGCTGTGTCCGCGCCGACGCAATTCTTCGACGAACGCGTCGGCGTCGGCCGGGTCTTGAAAGCTGGCCACCTGGATCTCGTAGCCACCCTGACTCCCGGGTGGCGCCATCTCCGCGGCGGACTCGGCACTGCGATCGCTGGCCAGCTGACTCAGTTCGTCCTTGGGCTCGGTGGTCACCGACGTCGAGCTGAGCAAGTCTCCGGCAGGGCGCGCTTGCTTCGGGAACCCCTCGGTCGAGGGCAACGTCACCGCGGCCTCGGGGCCCGGCAGCGCCGGTTGCTCGAGCAGGCGACCACGTTCGTCTTTGACGGCGGCAAGGGCAGTCGTCTTGGCCGCCTCGTCGCTGAGCAGCTTCGGGAAGGTGACGTTGTCGTTGTCCACCACCAGCGGCGGGGCCGTGCCCTGTGGCGCATTTTTGGAAAGCAGCTCGGCGAGGGGATCGGACTCGGAGACGGTGGGCGGCGCATCGCGTTCGAGACTGATCATCAGCGCGATGACCAGCGCTCCACCGGCAAGCGCCGAGAGAAACAGCGTTCCAACGGGAACGCCACCGCGTCCGGACTCCTCTTGTATCTGCTCCAAGTCGCGCACACTCACCTCGAGGGATTTCTCGCTGGGGCCCACAGTAGATCCGCGTTGCCGGCTGGGCCAAAATCTGCGCCGTGCCCGCGTCACCCACCGCGCGCAGCACGCAGCAGTTGGGCGGCTTTCCAGCGCGTTTCTTCCACTTCGCGCTCGGGCACGCTGTCGGCGACGATCCCGCCGCCGACGAAATACTGCGCCCGGCCGTCGAGCGAACACAGGGTACGGATGGCCATTGCCAGGCGTAGCCCCCCAGCGCGCGTCACGAAGCCCAGGGCGCCGGTGTACAAACCGCGCCGATGTCGCTCCCACTGCCCGATCAGCTCCATCGCGCGGATCTTCGGCGCGCCAGTGATGCTCCCGCTCGGCAACACCGACGTCAGCAGCTCGGCGCGATCCACGCCGTCGCGCAACCACGCGCTGACCTGCGCCTGGCGGTGAAAGACCGTGCGGTGAACCGCGACGTACGGCGGCTCTGCCACGACACTGCCGATGCGCGCCACACGGCCCAAGTCGTTGCGCTCGATGTCGACCACCATCGACAGTTCGGCCTGTTCCTTGGGATCGGCCGCGAGTTCCGCACGCAGCGCCGCGTCGGTAACCGCATCGATACCTCGCGGCCGCGTGCCCTTGATCGGCAGGGTCACGACGCGCCCGCTGGGATTGCAGTCGACGAACAGCTCCGGTGACGTGCTGACGACGTCCAGAGCCGGCTCGCCCGGCAAGCGCAGCGCCGCGGCGAACGGCGCCGGAGCCCAGCGGCTGAGCCCGACGAGGCAACCCAGCGCGCTGCCGGACAGTTCGAGGTCGAAGCGCCGGGCGAGATTGATCTCGTACACCTCGCCCTGGCCGATCGCGCTCAGTGCCGCGCGGATCCGCGCGCTGTGCTCGGCATCGGTATCGAGCTGAGGAAGCATCGAAATAGCGAAGCCTAAATCGTGGTTTACACGTGACTCTAACAGTGACTTCAAGTGTTCGACCGCAGGCCAATCGTCGCCCACGAGCGTGACGCGCCGGTCGATCACGGCCACCGCCGGGTAGCGCCACCAACGGTTGTGCTCGAGCAAGGGCCCCGGCCGCCGATCGGGCTCGCACCAAGCCGGTCGCTCCATGCGGGCGCGCTGGGCCTCGTAAGGCAACACCCCCACCCAACGCGGCACGCTGCCCCACGCGTTCGCCTCGCGGTCGAAGCCGAGATCCGGCTCGGGGTCGAGTTCAGCGCTGACGGCATCCGGATCACAGGCAACGAAACTCGGCCCCGAGGCGTCCGCGCTCCACAGCAAAGCCGCGCCGGGCCGGCTCCACAGCTTCGCCGCAAGCGCGACGGCGTCGGGGGCCAAGCTGGTCTGCAACGCGACTGCGGGGCGAGCCGTCACCGCGACACGCTCACGACTTGGCCGTCGGGCAATACCACCGCATCGCGCAGCGGCGCTCGAGCCTGCGCGCCGGGCCAAACCACGCAATGCACGAGATCGCCGGTGCCGTCGATCGTCGCCCCCGCCCCGACCACGCTGCGCTCGAGGGTGACCCCCGGCTCGACGATCGCCCCCTCGCCGACCCAGGCCCGCCCGCCATCGCTGCGCCCGCCGCGTACCAGGCCGTGTCCGCCTCCGTCGTCCGGCGGGGCGAAACCGTCGAGCCAGCGCAGATTGGCGTCGAGGTAGCCGCGGGGTGAACCCACGTCGATCCACGGTCCGTCGTGCCGAGCCGTCTCGAAGCGCGCGCCGGCTCGCAACAACGGCAGCGCGAAGTCACCGAACAGGCAGCCGCGAGCCGGCAAGCGCGCCAGCCCCTCCGCAGACAGCACCTGGATCCCCACGTAGTCGGCGGAGCGGACCTCGATCCCAAACCGTTCCCCACGCAAGCGCACCACGTTGCCAGCGCTATCGAGCCCGACCGTGCCGCAATCGGAGTCGGCGTCGGCGACCAGCAAACGACCGACGCTGCCGCCCAGTGGCCGCATCAGCGACTCGAGATTCGGCTCGGCGAAGATGTCGCCATTCCAGATCAGCGCCGGACCCAGCAGCCACTGCCGCGCCTGAGCGACGCCGCCGGCACTGCCGAGCAATTCGGACTCGACGCTCCAGCGCAGCTCGACCGACTTGGGGGGCTCCCAACTGCACGCGCGTCGAGCCAGGTGGTACGCATTGGCCACCACGCTGGTGTGACCCTGAGACGCCAGATGCTCGAGTACGTGCGCCAGCAACGGCCGATCGCCGACCGGAACGAGCGGTTTGGGGAGCAAGTCGCTCAGCGGGCGCAGTCGGGTTCCACGTCCGGCTGCCAGTACCATGGCGGTCGCCATGGTCTGCGTTGTAGTGTCCCGGTCCCCGGCTCGCCAAGCACACACGCAGATCAGCAGCGCAAACGACGACGAGCCGAGCGGCTCGGCTCCCAGCGGCAAGCTCCAAAGCGCGGGCGTCGCGAAAACTCGCTTCGATGTCGTCCGCTGTGCTAGCGGCGGAGCATGCCGAGAGCACCGAGCAGCCTGCCAGCCCGTGCCACTGCCCCGACGCGGCTTCCCAGCGCGGGCGTGGGCGTTTTTCGACGCCTCGCTCAGCGACGGTCGTTCCAGAGGCCGTGGATCCGGGGAGCTTGGCTGGGGGCTGCGCTGTCCCTGCTGTGCGGCGCCTGCGGAACCGACGCGGTTGGGGTCGGCGCGTGCCGCGAGGTCGAACTGGCACGCTGCGAGGCGGCCGCCCAGTGCGGAATGATCGACGACGTCGGGGCCTGCCGCTCCTACTACCGCGACCACTGCCTGCACGGCGTGGCCACCGAGAGCGCCCCCAAAGAGAGCCAACTGCGCGCCTGTGTGCAGACCATCGAAAGCGCCGGACGCTGCGCCGACCGCGAGGGGCCCAAGACCGACCCGTCAGACTGTGGATCCGACAGGCTGTCCGACGTCGAAGCGCCGAACGTCTGCTCCATCGTCGAAGAGCCCGAGCGCGCGCCGGCCTGCGAGTTTCTGCTTCCGGACCCCGAGCAAGACGACGAGGACGAAGACGACGATACGCCGAGCCCCAAGCCGAAGCCCGACGCGGGCAGCGGCGACGCCGGTTGACGGTGGCCCTTTGGCGTGAACTCCGCTAAGAGCAGGGCGCTTTTCCACCCCAAGCCGCCCTGCCGCGCGATTCCGCGGTTCGGCGCCGACCCCGACGTTCTTGCCCCTCGGCTCCCGATGCCCCAGCTCCGCCTCGCTCCGCTCCTCGTGTGCACCCTCGCCTGCAGCAGCGGCGGGACCTTGCCCAGCTACGTCGCCGACAGCACCCTCGTCGTCGATCCGGCGGAGTTCGACGTGGAATGCGGCGCCGAATCGGACGCCGGCCCGGCGCTGCGCACCTACGTGGCCACGCTGATCAAACTGGACACCAACGACCAGGGCAAAGCCACCGAGAGCACCGTGACGAGCTCACCGCCCACCGCCTGCAACGTGCCGGTCCGCTTCGCCCGCAGTGGCGAGAAGGGTAAGACCGACAGCACACCGCAGTTCTACGAGGAGTACGTCGTCGACCTGTTCGGCTACGAACAGACCGGGCTGAAGGCGAAAACCGCCGGCGGAGCCGTCGTCGAGCTCGACGGCGAGCAGGTGGAGCCGGCCTGGAACGGCAGTTGCGGCCGCCACATGGGCGACGACGAGAGCTCGGACTACGAAGACGAATACTTCGGGCCGCGCAAGCTGGTCGAGGGCAACGCCGTCGTGTTCCGCGGTTGCACACTGCAGCTGTCGGACGCTCAGTAGACTCCGCTGCCACCACCTGCGCGCAGAAGTCGGGCGCGAACGGTTGCGGGCAGCCGCTCGCGCGAGTACGAACCAAGTCAGATGTCGAGCTGGGGCTCAGAACCGCAATTCGTGTTTCCCAAGCCCGGGCGCGCGCTGACGGCCGTGATGGTGACGCTCTTCGCCGTCTGGCTGATGTTCGCCGTCGCCATCAACTGGGGCGGCGCGTCGCTCGAGCTGTTCCTGCTGTTCTGCGGCAACGACGAGGCCATCCTCAGCGGCGAAGTCTGGCGGCTGTTCACCGCCGGGCTGATGCACTACCCGCAAGGGCAAGTGATCGGGATCTTGATGGTCCTGCTCAGCCTGTACTTTTTGACGCCCTCGCTCGAGCAGCAGTGGGGCGGCGCGCGCTTGATCCGCTTCCTGATCGGTTCGAGCGTGTTGGCCTATGGCTTTCAAATGCTGGTCGGGTGGCTCCTGCCTGCTGGCGCCCAGCAGAAACTCGTCCCGGAGTATTGGTTCGGTTCGATGCCGGTCATCGAGGCGATCGCCATCGCCTGGGCGATGAGCTTCCGCGGCCAACAGGTGCGCCTGATGTTCGTGCTACCGGTGAGCTCTACGGGGTTGGTGCTGTTCGTCGTGGTGTTGAGCGTGCTGCGGGTGATCGCCGTAGCCCAAGCGCCCGAAGGGCTGCTCTCGCCCTTCGGTGGCATGGCCGCCGGTTGGCTACTCGGCGGCGGTACCCCGTCGCCGCTACGCAAGTTGTATCTCAAGTTCAAGCTGCAATCGATCGAACGCGAAGTGCAGCGGGAAAAGCAAGCGCGCGCCCAGCGCGCTGCGCGCGCCCCGTTCGACGTCATCGAGGGTGGACGCAGCAAACGCGGCCGTAATCCCTCGGACAAGGGCCCCGACGGCAATCTGCTGAACTAGCTCGATCCCGAACCGCTTTTGACGGCTCAGTCTCCTGGATCGACGCGCACCACGTGGGTCTCGAAGCGCTGCTCGTCCGGCTGCAAATCGATCACCAGAAAATGTCGTCCGATCGTGTCGAAGCGCTCGGGGATGGCGCCACCGCCGCCGGAAATCCGCGCCGGGATCCCGCCGTTGTCGAAACGGTAGTACGAGTGAATGTGGCCGTACAAAGTGAGGTCGACGTCGTGGCCTTTGAGGCGACCGAGCAACTTCGCGGCCTCCTCGCGCGAGGCGAACGAGCCATTGCGCACGCCGACGGGGTCGATGGGCGGAATGTGCATGGCAACCACGTGCAGCGCGTCGCGTCCGCGACGTCCCCAATCGTCAATCCACTCGTAGACCATGGGGTCGATCGTGGCGCTGGCGCTGTCGAGCAGGGTGAAATGCACACCGCGGTGCTCGAAGTGGAGCGAGCCGCGTCCGAAGTAGGTCTGAAAAAGCGAGGGCGAAACCCCCAGCTCGTGATTGCCGAGCGTGGTGTAGTAAGGAACGTTCAGCGGCTGAAGCTCCGCGACGAAGCGCTGGAGTTGCTCGTGTGTCCCCCCTTGAGTCAGATCCCCGGCTCCGAGCAAGAAGTCGAGGTCCGGCTGCTCGTTGAGCTTGGTGACGATGTCGCCGAACCGATCGATGGCGCGCTGCACGTCACTGAGTAGCGCGATGTGAAATGGCCCCGACGTCCGCGGAGGGCGCACCTCGAACACCCGTCGACCCGACGTGTTCGCGACGAGCCGACTGCGCAATTGCGTCACGCGCTCCGACGGCAGGACATCGAGCTCCGCTGGCTCGCCCTCAATCTGCTCGACGACACTGCCGGCCATGCAATTGTCGATCACCAGCTCGAGGGCCCCGGATTCTTCCGACTGCAAATCGAATTGGATCGACGGCGCGGACTGCCACAAGCTCAGTCGCTCGGCATCGAACTGTCGCACCGCGGCCAGTCCTTCGACGACTCGCACGTTCATCGACGGGGCATCGGCCTGCCCCACCATTTCGTCGGCGCGTGCGCGCTGCTCGGCTGGCGACAAGCACGCACTGAGCGCCAGCAAGGAGGCCGCACCGAGCCAGAAGCGCGTCGATACTCCCGCGCCTGAACTCCTGCTGCCGTACTCGATTCGCCGACTCGTCATGGGGATCCTTTCGTCGCCGTCGCCCCATCGGGACGAAACACCAAGGCCACCGTGTTTACCCAGCCCGCACCCAGCTGGCTCGTCAATGCCAAGCCGAAGCGTTCGGACACGGCGTAGGATCCGCCGAACCCGATGCTCCCGGTCGCCCCACTGCCGATGCGTTTCGTCAGGAGCCCGCCGACGAGCCCGTCGTGACGGTGGTCGTAGAACAACCTCGCCTCGCCGCCCCGACCGGCACTGCCCGGCAAGTAAACCCCAAACGCGCACGACGCCAAGAGCAGATCGTCGGAAATGTCGGCATCGACGTTCAGCAAACGCGTGTAGCGCCTGGCGTAGCCGGCCCCGAATTCGACGAAGGCGCCGCGCAGCCCCGGTGATACCAACGTGCCGTCGAAACGCGATTGCAACGCCAGCTCAGCCGTCCAGGTGCGTTGCCCCGCGTCGAGCAACTCGAGCTGTTGGAATGCGGGTACCAGATGCACGTAGCTGGAGGGAGATTCGGCGGCCGTGCCCCCTTCGTTCGGCTGTCCCCAATCCCCTGGCTGCCCCCAATCCCACAGTGATCCCTCCGCGGCACTGCGCCACTGCGCATAACCCGCGAGCGGCGCGTGGCGGCCTTCGTAGGACACCGACCAGCCAGCGCCAGCCACTTGCACGCCGTGCCCGACGAATCCGCCCACCTCGAACTGCGGGTTGTAGACGTACCCGCCCAGCAGCTGGCTTTGCCAGCGCGGAATCGGTAGGCGACGACCGCGCGCTTCGGGGGGAACGAGCACGTTGTACCAGTCGGCGGCGAGACTTCCACCAAACAGGCCCGCGCCGATCACGCTGGTGGCGATGAGCGGTCCGATCAGGCTGCGCGCCGCTCCCGTCGCAGCGATTACCCCGAGACTGACGCCCAGCGTTCCAAATCCGACGACCTCGTACACCAGCAACCGCTTGGCGGTTTGGTGGTCGCCCAACGCCCAACTGCCCGAGCCGTGAAGCAACACGCCGGGTATCACGGCGGCAACGACGGGCCACGGTTGGCAGTCGCAACGCCTCGGGTCACTGGCGACGTTCGTCCGAGCGTCGCTCGACGGATCCCGCACTGGCCGTAGGGTGGGCGGACGTGCCGACTGAGCGGGACGCGGAGCTGAGTGCGCCGTCAGTTCGTGTTCGGCGCCGCCTGCCCTGACCGGCCGCGCCTGTTCGGCGGCATCTGACCCGGCGGCAGCGTTCGCGGAAGCAGCCATTGCACCCAACGCCAACCGTAGCACCCGCCACACCGACGCAGAACGACGCCGCTGCGAGGGCACGGCGAACCGCACATGACGCCCTGGATCGCCATCGCCCAACTGAGCTTCACCCCAAACGGGTCGTTCCGTCACCCCCACCCAGTTCCCGCCTTCCCCGGCAGCACCTCGCCGTTTCGCGCGGGAAATGCTCGGAATCGTTGCATGCCTCGCAAGTGATAGGCGCCAATCGTTCCGGGCGCCAGTCCCACACCCGCATGTCGAGCAAAACCCGTGCGCAGCAGCTCGCTCGCGTGATACCTAGCGACCCCATGCGGGTCATCCTGGATGCAGACGAGATCACGCGCGGGCTCCGTCGCATCGCCGGCGAGATCGCCGAGCGGCACCCCAACCTCGAAAAGCTCGTATTGATCGGGATCCGCCGCGGTGGGGTCGCGCTGAGCCGCAGCCTGGCGCGCTGGCTCGCCGAGCTGGAAGGAAAGACCGTGCCCGTCGGTACGGTCGACATCACCCTGTACCGCGACGACGCAGCCACGGCTCTGCCGAACCCCAGGATCGGCCCCAGTGAAATCCCCTGCTCGCTCGACGGCAAGCACGTGATCCTGATCGACGACGTGCTGTACACCCGACGCACGGTGCGCGCAGCGATCGACGCCGTACTCGACTACGGTCGCCCTCAGAACATCGAGTTGTTCGCGCTGATCGACCGCGCGGGTCGACAGCTACCGATCCAGCCCGACTACCGGGTCAAGCGCCTCGAAGACGTCGGCACCGACGAGCGGGTCGACGTCTTCGAAAAAGACGGGCAACTCGTGGTTGCCGTGCAAGCCGCGACCGCACCCAGCCTGCCCCCGCCCCACTGCTGACACCGACGTCAACGCCCTCCACGACTCCCGACAACCCTGCCCGACACGAATCCATGACGCTGCAACGTTTGGTGTCCATCAACGACCTGTCCAAAGACCAAGCCACGGCGCTCCTGCAGTCGGCGAACGCGTTTCTCGAGCTGAGTCGACGCCCGGTGCGCAAAGCACCCACGCTGCGTGGAAAGACCGTGCTCAATCTGTTCTTCGAAAACTCGACCCGCACACGCACGTCCTTCGAACTCGCGGGCAAGCGTCTGAGTGCCGATGTCGTCAACATCAGTGCGTCGGCTTCCAGCGTGAAGAAGGGCGAGAGCCTGAAAGACACAATCCTGACGCTCAACGCAATGCACCCGGACGTGTTGATCGTCCGACACAGTGCCTCGGGCGCGGCGCAGTTCGTTTCCCAATACACCCAGGCCGTCGTCGTCAACGCCGGTGACGGCACCCACGAGCACCCGACTCAAGCCTTGCTCGACGCATTCACCATTCTGCAGCACAAGCCGTCGCTCACCGGACTCAAGGTGGCCATCTGCGGCGACATCGCCCACAGCCGCGTCGCGCGTTCCAATGCACTACTGCTCAGCATGCTCGGCGCGGACGTTCACTTGGCTGGGCCACGGACGTTGCTGCCCGCCGACCTGGGCGCCCTGGGCTGCGCCACCCACGAACGGCTCGAGCCGGCGCTGCAAGACGCCGACGTGGTGATGATGCTGCGCATCCAACTCGAACGGCTCGGCGGCGTGTACTTTCCGAGCCTGCGCGAGTATTCGCGCTTCTTCGGCCTCAACGCTCAGCGGCTGGCCCAGGCCAAACCCGACGCCATCGTCATGCATCCCGGACCGATGAACCGCGGCGTCGAAATTGGCAACGACATCGCCGACAGCCCGCAGTGCGTCGCCCTCGAGCAGGTCGAAGCGGGGGTCGCGGTGCGCATGGCCGTACTGTACGCGTGCTCGCGCCTCGGCCAAAGCGACAGCGACCCCAGCTGATCGCAACCAGCTGGCGCCGGCCATACTCGCCAGGGCTCCGACGTTCAGACTTTGACGGTCGCTTCGCTCGGCGTGATGTCCACCTGCTCGGCGGCGTCGACCTGTTCACCCAAAAAGCGGGATGCGGACTGGGCGAAGCTACCCGGCAGATCGGTCACCAACAGCTGGAGCGTGGCAGTGGCGTTTGCCGCGCCCAGACCCTTGTCGGCGAGCAGTTCGGCGACGGCGATGGCCGTCGCTTGCGCGCTGTCGACAATCTGCACCGGGTGAGCCGCCAGTTGCTCGGCTTCCTCGCGGATCAGCTGCTTGAGCAACGGGTAGTGCGTGCAACCGAGCACGATCACTCCCACGTCTTCGGCCAGCAGCCGCTGCAGGTACTCCCGCACCGCAAGTCGCGGTACGTCACCGTCGAGCCAGCCCTCTTCGACGAGGGGCACGAGCAGCGGTGCGGGTTGACCGGTTACCTCGTGGCGCGTCGAGACCAACGAAACGGCGCGCGGATACGCCTGCGAACTGATCGTGCTGATCGTTCCGAGCACGCCGATGCGCACTGGCCTCGGCGACTGACTCTGCATGTCGGTTGCAGCTCCGACCGCAGCACGCGCGCCAGGGCCGACCACACCGATGACCGGGACGTCGAGCTCCGCCTGCAGGATTTCCAAAGCGACGGCGCTGGCGGTGTTGCAAGCGATGACCAGACATTTGATACCACGATCGACGAGCAACTGAGCGCAGCCGCGGGCGTAGCGGATGACGGTCGATGCGGAGCGCGTGCCATAGGGAACTCGCGCTGTATCGCCCAAGTAGACAATGGCCTCGTCAGGCAGACGCTTGCGCAGCTCCCGAACGACGGTCAGCCCGCCGAGCCCCGAGTCGAACACCCCGATCGGTCGACGGTTGTCCAACTCGGTCTGACTCAAGTGTCCTCGATGCGAATCAAGCGGGCGGCTGCTTTCATGAATTCGTGACCGCTCACCTCGCGCAGCGCCCGCTGCACGGCGCCTTCGCGACTGGTGTGAGTGATCATCAAGATGCTCGCCGAGCCCCCGTTGTCGGAGCGGGCCTCCTGCACCATGTGTTCGACGCTCACGCCGTGCCGCCCCAACGCGCCGGCGATCGCCGCCAGCACCCCGGGCTGGTCGACTACGTCGAAGCGCAGGTAGTAGCGGCACTCGACGTCGTCCATCGGCACGAGCGCCTTGGGCGTCGTGCGAATGGCCCCCGTCGACAGACCCCCGACCCCGGCCACGCGCGCGCGAGCGACGTCGACGATGTCGGAGACGACGCTGACCGCAGTGGGCTTCTCTCCCGCCCCCTGCCCGACCAGCAAACACGGCCCCAGGGCGCGCCCGTGAACGAACACGCCATTGAGCACGCCATTGACGCCGGCCAGAGGTGAGCTGCCAGGTATCAGTGCCGGATGAACGCGCAGTTCGAGCGCTGCATCGCGCTCGACGCCGATGGCCAAGTGCTTGAGGGCGAAACCGAACCGTTCGGCGAATCGAAAGTCGACGTCGTCGATGGCGCGAATGCCTTCGACGTGCACCTGTCGATCATCGACCTCGGCACCGAACGCCAACATGCTCAACACCACGAGCTTCTGGGTTGCATCGTGCCCATCGACGTCCAAGCTCGGCTCGGCCTCGGCGTACCCGAGGCGCTGCGCGTCGGCGAGGATCTCGTCGAAGACCTTACCTTCGTTGCGCATGCGCGTGAGGATGTAGTTGCACGTCCCGTTGAGCAGCGCGTGAACGCTGCTGACCCAGTCGCTCGTCAGCGAGTCGCGCAAGGTGCGAATGACGGGGATCCCGCCTCCCACCGAGGCCTCGAACGCCAAGTCGACGCCGGCCTTCGACGCCCGGGCGAGCAACGACGCTCCGTGCCGAGCGAGCAGCATCTTGTTGGCGGACACGACACTCTTGCCCGCGTCGACGGCCTGCTCGATGTACGAGAGCGCCGGCTGTTCCCCGCCAATGACCTCGGCGACCAAATCGACCGTCGGATCGTCGAGCACTTTGCTGGCGTCGGTCGTCACCCAGCCAGGTTCACACTCCGGCACGCGAACGCGATCGGGATTGCGGACCAGCACGTGAGCTACTTCGAGGGGCGCCCCCACCTGCGCCGCGAGGTGCGCTTGGTTGTCGCGCAGCAGTCGCAACACGCCACCCCCCACCGTGCCACAACCGAGCAGCGCAATTCGCACCGGTTTCTTCTTGTTCGTCGACATGGGACAGGCGCCCATAGCATGGGGCCGTGACCGGGCCAAGACGTCCGAGCCCGGTGAAGACGGGGCAAGCACGGGCGCAGCCAGCCGCCCGATCACGCAAACACGGCCTGGCGCCGATCCGCCCGCGAACCACTCGAGGATCCGCGGACGGCTTGCTGCCGGCTCGTCGTCGAGACGACGACCGAAGTCACCGCGACGTCAGTTGGTCTGGGTACGGGCGACTTCGCGAGCCGCGACTTGGTCCAGGTATTCCTGAGACGGCTGGGGCTCGGATTCGAGCGCAGCGCGCAAGACTTCTTCGAGGTGCGTGACCGGCACGAACTCGAGCTCGTCGCGGATCTCACGCGGCACCTCTTCGAGATCCGCGCGATTGCGTTCGGGGAAGATGATGCGACGGATGCCGGCACGGTGGGCGGCCAAGGTTTTTTCTTTGAAGCCACCGATCGGCAGAACACGGCCGCGCAGAGAGATTTCACCGGTCATGGCCACGTCGTGACGCACGCGGATGCCGCTGAGCAGCGAGACCAGCGCCGTGAACATCGTGATGCCGGCGCTCGGACCATCCTTGGGCATGGCTCCCGCCGGGATGTGGATGTGCACGTCACTCTTGTCGAGGAAGTCCTTCGGAATGCCGTACTTTTCGGCAGTCGTGCGCACGTAGCTGAGCGCCGCCTGCGCGCTTTCCTTCATCACGTCACCGAGTTGTCCGGTGAGCTGCAACTTGCCGCTACCGAACATGCGAGTGGCCTCGATGAACAGGATCTCGCCGCCGGCGGACGTCCACGCCAAGCCCGTCGCCACGCCGGTCTCTTCCGTCCGTTCGGCAACTTCGCTCGTGTACTTCACTGGCCCGAGATACTCGCGCAAGTCGTCCTCGGTCTTGACGATGCGCAGCGCATCGTCGCCTTCGGCGACTTTGACGGCCACGCCGCGGATCACGCTCGCCACCTGCCGTTCCAGGGAGCGAACACCGGCTTCGCGCGTGTAGTGTTCGATGATCTCTTCGATGGCTTCGTCCGTGATCACCACCTGCTGCTCCGAAAGCCCGTGCTCTTCGAGTTGCTTCGGAATGAGGTGTTGGCGCGCGATCGCGAGCTTTTCGCGGCGCGTGTAGCCAGGGATGTCGAGGATCTCCATGCGATCGCGCAAAGGCGGCGGAATGGGGTCGGCGACGTTGGCCGTCGCCACGAACATCACCTTCGACAAATCGTAGGGGATCTCGAGGTAGTGATCGGCAAACGAGTTGTTCTGCTCGGGATCGAGCACCTCGAGCAAGGCGGCGCTGGGATCGCCGCGGAAGTCGTGTCCGATCTTGTCGACCTCGTCCATCATGAAAACCGGATTGACGGTGCCGGCTTTCTTCATCCCTTGGATGATCTGGCCGGGAAGCGCGCCGACGTAGGTTCGACGATGGCCACGGATCGCCGCCTCGTCGTGCACGCCGCCGAGCGAGACGCGCACGAACTTGCGCCCCAGGGCACGCGCAATACTCTTGCCCAACGACGTCTTGCCGACGCCGGGTGGCCCGAGCAGGCAAAGGATCGGACCGCGCTTGTCCTTCTTCAACTTGCGCACCGCCAGGTACTCGACGATGCGCTTCTTGACCTTCTCGAGACCGTAGTGGTCTTCGTCGAGGACCTTGCGCACCTCGGCGATGTCCATGTTGTCTTCCGTGGTCTTGGTCCACGGCAAGTCCATGATCCAGTCGAGGTAGGTGCGCACGACCGTGTACTCGGCGCTGCCCACCTGCATCGAACGCAGACGCTTCAGCTGCTTCTTGGCGACATCCATCGCCTCGGTGGGCAGGTCGGCCTTGGCGATGCGGTCCTCGAGACCGTCCAGATCGCCCTGATCGCCCTCGTCTTCTCCGAGCTCCTCTTTGATGGCCTTGAGCTGTTGACGCAGCACGTACTCGCGCTGGTTCTTGCCCATCTCCTCTTTGATTTGCGAGTTGATTCGCTCACGCATCTTGAGGATTTCGAGCTGTCGCGTCAGCAAGCGCAGCACCTTGCGGATGCGTTCCTTGATGTCGACCGTTTCGATCAATTGTGCTTTGTCTTCGACGGGCGCATCGAGGTTGGCCGCGACCAAGTCGGCAAGCGCACCGGGCGCCTGAATCGAATCAATCAGCGACGCCGCCTCACGCGGCAATTCCGGCATCAACTGGATGACTTGCTTGGCCACGTCACGCAAGCTCATGGCCAGGGCTTCGGCCTCGACGTCCTCGAGCGCGGGCGGCTCGACTCGGGCGATGCGCGCCTTCATGTACGGCGACTCTTGAGTACAATCGACCATGCGCACACGCGTGAGCCCCTGCAGTATCAGGGAGTAGTTACCAGAGCTGTGCTTGAGCGCCTTGAGCACCCGCGCTGCGCAGCCGACGGGGTACAGATCGTCGGCACCGGGCTCGTCCGTGGCCGGGTCGCGTTGAGCGAACACCGCGATCACTGGCGACGGCTGATCGTGAACCTCTTCGACGAGCGCGACGGATTTGTCACGGCCGACGTCGAAAGGCTGCACGGCACCGGGAAATAGAACGGCATTGCGAATGGGGAGCACTGGCAGCTCATCGCCAAATCGAAGCTCGTCTTCGGACGGAGGCGCCGCACTGGGGTGAACGGATTTCTTGTCGTCGCTCATGTCAACTCCTACGGCTCTGGCCCAATCGGACCGACGCCACAGAGGAAGCTAAGCGCAAAATCCACAGAAGGCCAGTTGTCGTCCCAAGCCTCGCAGCCGGCTCGGTCCAGCAGTCGACCCCAGGCCGGTGGCTCAGCGAGGATGAGCTTGCCGCGTCTGTACGAAAGCCGACAAACCTCCCTCAGGTAACGACAAAGTCGACTGACAAAGCACACATTGGAGCGCTATATACCCACCGTGCGCACCGTGTTCATGGGAACGCCCGCCATCGCGTTGCCGGCGTTGCGAGCGCTGGCACAAACCACGCAATTGGTCGGGGTCGTCTGTCAGCCCGACCGCCCTCGCGGCAGGGGTATGAAGCTCAGTCCGTGTCCGGTGAAGCAACTGGCCATCGAGCTGAGCACCGAGGTCCATCAACCCGTCGCCGTGCGCAAGGGCAACCTCGATCAGTGGCTGCGCGAGCGCGACGTCGACCTGGCCGTGGTACTGGCCTACGGTCGGATCCTGCCCCCTTCGGTGCTCAGCGCACCGCGCTGGGGCTGTGTCAATCTGCACGCTTCGCTGCTACCTGCATACCGGGGCGCCGCGCCGATCCAGTGGGCACTCATCAACGGCGAAACCCGAACGGGCATCTCGCTGATGCAAATGGAAGAAGGGCTCGACACGGGTCCCGTGTACTGTCGCCGCAGCATCGACATCACTCCATCCATGGACGCCGGTGCGCTGACGGATGCCTTGGCTGAGCTAGCTGCCGAGGTGATCCGCGAGGACTTGCGGCAAGTCGTGGACGGCGCACGCCCCCAGCCCCAAGACTCGGAATTGGCGACCTACGCCCCCCCCATCCATGCCGAACACTGCGGCGTCGATTGGACTCGGGACGCCGCTTCAATCGTTAACCAAATACGTGGATTGAGCCCCAAGCCCGCCGCCGTCACGTGGCTGGACGGCAAGCGCCTCCGGCTCTTGACCGCCTCGTCCGCCGCCGGCCATTACGATGCGACTCCGGGGCAGATCGTGCGCAGCGATGGCAACGGAATCGTCGTCGCCTGCGGCGAATCGGGTGGCGTGGCACTCGAGCGAGCGCAGCTCGAAGGCAAGCGAGCTTTGGATGCGCGAGACCTCGTCAACGGGCGCGTGCTGCCGTTGGGCGCGTTGCTGACGGCGCGGTGAAGTGGTCTGCCATGACCCGACCCTGCCCCGACCCGGACGACTTCATCGCAGATCTGCGGCGGGAGTTTCCTGGATTTCGAATCGTCCCCAAGCGCGGCGATCACCTCAGTCGACTCATCGACGTCGTGTTACGGGCGCTGACTCTGGGCGGCCAGCGCCACTACATGACCCGCTACCACACGGTCATCGGCAACACCCTGTACGTCCCGGACTCGTGGGCTGGAATGTCGGCGTGCGACAAGGTGATTCTGCTGCGCCACGAACGCATCCACCTCATCCAACGCCGACGGCTGACCTTCGTCGGGATGGCCGCGTGGTACCTGCTCGCGTGGTTTCCCATCGGTTTGGCCTACGGCCGAGCGCGGCTCGAGTGGGAAGCCTACACGGAAACACTTCGAGCCATCGCGGAGTACAGAGGCCTACCTGCTGCCCGCGATCTCCAGCTTCGTGCTCAAATCATTCGCCGTTTCACGGGTCCGGACTACGCTTGGATGTGGCCATTTCCAGCCAGCGTGGGACGCTGGTACGACGCGGCGCTCGCAGATCTCGCGCAAGAAATCACGACCGGCCGGTCAAGGTTGCCCGCGCCAGCGCGTTCTAACCAATGATTGATGGGCCTTCCCAGTCTCACTACGACTTTCCACATTTCTGCTAGGCCTATCTACTGAGTAGTACTTCCGAATCTGCTCAACGTGGAAGACGCTCTTATGGTAACCGTCACGCCCGCGGCGATAGTGTTCTGGCACTAGCATGGACCTGGCGACATCCCCTCGCGCCAAACTTTCCTCCCAAGCTAAATATTCCAGCATTGCAACCGTCCCCTAATTCCACTCTGTTCCAATCCATCGAGAACCCCACTGATGCGCCCCGTGCGCGGAACCGAACAAAGGTCCAACCGTGAAGATCGCGTGCCCTTCGTGTTCAGCCAAGTACTCCATCGCTGACGAAAAGGTTCAGAACAAACTCGCCAAGATTCGATGCCGCAAGTGCGGCGCAACCATCGTCATCGACGGCAAGGCCGATCCACCTACGATTCAAACGGCAGGCGGGAGTGTTCACCCTCAGGCCGCCGCGGTTTCTCACGTCCCAGCATCGGTCGGACCGGGGGTGGGCACGTACACCGTCGACGTCGCAGAGAACGATCAGCGACAGATGAGCGTCGCGGAAATCGTCGATGCGTACAACACGGGCGCCATCTCGGCGGACACGTACGTGTGGCAAGAGGGAATGGCGGACTGGGCGCCGTTGGCCGACGTGCCCGAGATCAACGACGCGCTGCACGCTGCTGCGGCGGCTTCGCAACCGCCGGCGATGCAACCCGCTGCGATGCAACCCGCTGCGGTGGCGGCATCGGCCGCGGCGGCCCCCTTGTTCGGTGCGGCGGCAGCTGAGCCCGCGCGAGCTGCAACCCGAGCCGCGGCCAGCGCGGACTTGTTCGGCAGAATCGACAGCGCGGGCAGTGAACACGACGTGGGCTCGCGCGACGAAGCCGCAGACGCCGGGATCACCACGGCAACGACCGGTGCTCGCAACGAGTCCTCCGTGTTGTTTTCACTCAGTGCACTGACCGCATCCGATGCCAAGCCGGAGACCGGCGGCGGCGGTGGTGGTGCCAAGACTTCCGAAGACTCGGGCCTGATCGATCTGGCTGCCCTCACCGCGTCGGCGGAGCGCGGCGACTCCGCCCAGTCCGTGGATTTGGGCGCCGCACCGCTCGCGGCAGCACCGTTGGTTTCCCCACTCGGCGCAGCCCCGTTGACGGGTGGCACGACGTCACCTTTGGGCGACATGGGGCAACCGCCGCCGAGCGGCAGCAAGAATGGGTTGTTCATCGGCGGCGGCATCGCCATTGCCGCGGTGGTAGCTGGGTTGGTGTTCCTGCTCAAGGAGGAACCCCCGCCTGTACCAGCGGTCGTTCCGACAGCCACGATCGTCGTCACCACGGTCGTCCCCGCGCCTGCTCCCGAAGCGACCGCCGACGAGGAAGCCAAGGACGACGATGCCAAGGAAGAGGCCGAGGACAAGAACGCGGTCAAACAGACGGCCCCCAAGAAGAAGTACACGGCTCCGAAATCCTCGCCGAAGCCGTCACCCAAGCCCGCTTCGAAGCCCGCGGAGAAGCCCAAGTCGAGCGAACCCGCAGCGCCCAAACCCAAGAAGAGCAAGTGCAATTGCCCGAAGGGTGACCTGATGTGCGCAATGAAGTGCTCGACGAAGTGAGCACTCACCACACGGACGGCGAGTAATCCCCTGCGTTCGTTCGCGGTCGCAGGGGATTGTCAATGCCGGAAAATGCGCTGGGAAGCGTCCGAAATCACGGAGTGTCCGTGCCGGCAGGAGCTTCGAGGCTGAGCGTGTCACCCGGCAGTGCCCCCAGCATCACGGCCCCCCGCCCGTCGGCGAGCCCCAATCGAATCGGCGCCGCGTCTCCGCGGGACAACGCATAGGGAGCACCCGACTTCGGGCTGGATTGCCCCGCGGGGACGATGAAGAGCGTCGCCGGCAGCGGTCGCTGCGGCGGAGCCGATTCCTCAGCCGTCACCGTTGCCGGGCGGGTGGAGCAGGCCGCGGCAACGCGCCCACTCGGCTCGGAACGCGCGCAGTGCTGCAAGACCTTCGCCTCTTCGGCGCTGCGACGCGTATCTGGAACGTCGCGAACCAGGTGAGCGGCGGCGACTCGGACGACGTCCGAATTGTCGAACTGCAGCAGGCCGAGTTCGAGCCCCGCTTTGCAGCGTTCTGCCCAACCACGCAATCCGACGAGAGCATTCGACCGAACGTACGCGCGCGAGTCCGAGAGCGCTTCACAGAGTCTCGCCGCCGACGCGTCGGTCTTGGGTAGCTTCCCCCACGCGGCAACGGCGTTGGCGGCAACGGCGGTGTCCGGATCCCCCATCGCCTCACCAATCAGCGCGACGCTGCGAGCATCCGCCAATTCGCCCAGGGCCCAGACGGCGTTGGCGCGGACCACCGGGTCCGCCTCGGCCGCCATCCCTTCGAGCGCATCGACGACGGTGCGCCGATGCGACTCGGCGAGCCGTTGGCCGTGGAAGGCCAATACCTCCGCAACCTTGGCCCGCGGCTCGCGACCCTCCGTGGTCAAGGACAGCAACGCCGACGTCGCCTCGGGTGACGCGACCACAGCCAGGGCCTCGATCAACGCCGCGACGACTCCGCGTTCCGCGCCCCGTGCGAGCGTCTGCAATTGCGCGACGTGCTCAGCTTTGCCGAACGTGGATAGTGGTCCGATCAACGCGCTGGCCACGGCTTGCCGGTCCTGCCCCGCCGATGCGGTGAGCAAGGACAGAAGGGGTGACAATGCTTCGCCACAGCGACACCCGCGAAGCGCACGCGCCGCCTCCAGACGCAAGCTCGACTCCGGTGCAGACACAGCGGCCAGCACGACATCGAGCGCGGCGGAACCCACCCCGACGTCTTTCAACGCGTGCAGCGCTGCGAGCCGAACCCTCAGCGGGTTGTGTTCAGCGACGAACGGCGCCAGGTGCGCTGACGCCCGCGGCGCGCCGGTCCTCCCGAGCAACAACAGCAACGCAATGCGTTCTTCCGTGGCACGTTGCGGTGCGTTGAGCGCGCGCACGATGGGCTCGACGGCACGCCCATCGGGTTTGGCAGGATCGAGCAGAGACATCGCCGCCGTAACGGCAGCCAAACGCACGGGTGCTTCCTCCGCTGACAGCTGTTCGAGGACGGTCGGGATGCCCCGCGGATCCCCGACCGTCCCCAGGGCGGTCAGCGCCGTTTCAGAGCTGATGGTGCGGTCGCGCCAGGCGCGCGCGAGCGTTTCGAAGTTGCCGTCGGACGGGTGGCTCGCCAACGCCTCGGCGCAGCCGTCGGCCTTGGCGATGCTCGCTGGCGCGCCCTGCAAGCAGCGGCGAAGCAGCTCCGCGCGTTCCATCGGAAGCTCACCGAGTGCCACGCGCGCCTCCGAAGACACCTCGTCACGCGACGAACCCAACGCGTCGATGAGCGCCTCGGTGGCGACCTCCGACCCGATGGAGGCCAGTGCGTGCAGCGCCGCAACACGGACGTCGACGTCAGCATCGTCGGTAACCACAGTCCTGAGCGAAGCGGTCGCATCGTCGGCCCCGGTTACCCCCAACGCCGCAACGACCGACAAACGCACTTGGGCGTCGGTATCGCGCAGGGCGAGCAGCAGCGCCGACACCGCAGCTTGCCCCCCAAGTGTCCCCAACGCCCGCGCCGCTGCCCGGCGGGTCGCAACGCGATTGTCCGACAGGCGACCGATCAGCGGAACAACGCTGCGCGGGTCGGAAAGCGCCTCCAGCGCGTCGACGATCGCGACCGAGACATTCGGGTTCGGATCGTCGATCCGCGACAGCAGCGCGCTGGTGGCCGACGCATCACCCGTTGCACCCAAAGCACGCGCAGCGCTGAGCCGAACACGTGCCTGTGGATCCGCCAAGGCGCGCGCCAGGCGCTCGACGGCACGCTCGGACTTCGGAAAGGCTTCGAGCACTTCCACGGCGGCGCGCCGCAGATTCACGTCCTTGTCCGAAAGCCAAGTGCTGACGATTTCGACCGAGGATTCGTCGGACGCGACCACCGCGGCGCGCGCTGCGCTGACACGCACTCGCTCGTCAGAATCTTGCAGGGCTTTGGTGATCAGCGCCCGAACACGTGAGCGCGGAAGCCTGACGAGCTGCAACGCCGCAGCTCTGCGGCGCTCCACGTCGCGGCTGCCGAGATCCTCGGCGACGCGCTCGACCATGTTGGGCCAAACCACACCGGAGGCCGATGCATCGCTTGCCTCGAACAGGGACGTGACCGAACCCAACAGGGCGCACGCCAGAGCGACGCGAATTCGCCGGCGACACGGTGCACTTGCCATGCCTCGGACCCTACCGCTTCACGGGTCGTCTCTCAAGCCAGCCCCCCGCGCCGACGCGCGATCCAATGGGCGCCGAGAAGCAACGACGAGGCCAGTGTCCACACCCACGCCGGCAACAATGGCGAGACGTGGCGCTCCGCCGTCACTTCGGTCACTTCGGCGCGAGGCAGCTGCTCGACCGCGTCGCGCCCGACGAACGTGCCGCCGGACGCATCGGAAATGCGACTGAGCCGCGCGGGATCAGGGCGCGAGTCGGACCAGGCGCTGCCCCCGCGCTCACAGCCGATGTCCTGCCGCGTCGCCGGCGCCGCGCCGACACTCACGCGCACCGCATAACCCCCAGCCTCTTGCCCCGGCAGCGTCACACGCACCGTCGCACTGTGATTGTCGGCGATCGTGCGCGTCAAGGTCTTGGTTCGCTTGGGACCCAGCGCCTCGAGCGACAGATCGATGTCACCCACCATGCCCGGCAGGCGGTGAATGGCCAACTGCAAGGGTTCACCCGCGATGCACTCGCCCAACAGTTCCACCCGCGCTGCTTCGTACCGTGGATCGCGCATCAACCAACCCAGCAGCCCATCCCACAGCGCGCCATACGCCCTGCCTCCGACTGCCGCTGCCGCTTCACCAAAGGCCAAGCGATGGGTCGAATCGAGCCCCAAGGCGATCGAGCGCCCGTCGCCCGCTTCACCCAGGGCCAAAACCGGCATGGGTGCTGACGACACCTCCAGATCGGGATGTTGCAGCAGAACGATTGCACCACCCCGCGGCAGCCCCAGCAGGTTGGTGCCGGCCATGGGGGGTAACCCGTCCCCCATCAAGCCGCGCAGCGCGCGCATCACCGGAGCGGCCTGCCCCGCGTCGGTGAACGCGGGTACGAACTGAGACGAATCGGAGGGCTTTCCGCCGCGCGGCTGCTCGACGGGCAACACCGCGTCGATGGGCGTGCCGGCATAGTTGCCACCCGCAAACGACGACGGGCCACCGACCATGATCAGCCCTCCGCCCTTCTGGACGTAGTTGCGCAGGCGCACCAAGTGACGCTCGAGTTTGTACTTGCGCGCATCGATGTCCTGCAGAATCACTGCGTCGAAACTCGGCAGGTGATCCATGAACAGTTCGTCGACGGGAAAGCGGATCAGCGCCAATTCGCTTTCCGTCGCTTCGGGGTCATCGGTTTCGCCGCGCAGAATGAAGAAGGCGACGACGTCGACCGCCTGATCGCTCTTGAGCCACGTGCGCAGCGCTTGCACGTCGTAGGTCGGGCGCCCCGCGAGGTGCAACAGGCGCACCCGCTCTTTGGCAACCGAGAAGGTGAGGATGCGCGAATCGTTCTCGGCGATCGAATCGCCTTTCGGTGCGTCGATCACGACTTCGACGACGCGCGACCCGGCGCGGTCGAGCACGATGTCGAGCTCGATGCTGCCGACCCCGCTCTCGGCATTGACGACCCCCGACGCCAACTCCAACGGCTGTTCACCCAGCAACAACTCGCGCAACTTCACCGGCACGGCCGAACAGGCCAAGCCGCCGCTGCAGCCGACCTGAACGGTGATGGACAACGGCTGGTGGGCCACCGCCGCACCAGCGGCCTTGACGGCTCGAATGCTGGCATCGGTCGGTTCCTTTTCCGCGACCGCCACCGTGTGCACCGGTACGGCGACCCCGGCGACCAGCGCCTCGAGCCCTTCGTCGTCGGTCAACTCGCCCGGCCGCGTGAGCCGCCCGTCACTGACCACGACAATGGCGCGGGGCTGTTCACCGGGAGCACGTTCGACCGCGTTGAACGCTGCCATCAAGTCGCTGTGCAACTGGGACGTCTTTCCGTCGGGTGCATAAGACTTGGGCTCGCCGTCGCCAAAGCCGAGAAACGTCAGGCGCGAGTCTGCGAAGTGCTTGCGCAGGCGCGCCGCCACTTTCGCTGCGAGCTCACGCCGCGATTTGCCGTCCTCGGTCGGCATCAACATGCGGCGCGATTCGTCCATCAACACGACGATGCGCGGCCCGAGCGTGGTCGACTTCGCCGAGACGGCAACCGGTCGGAAGACAGCGCACAGAAACGCCAGCGTTGCCAACGTCCCGGTGGCAAAAGCCAGACCGAACGAGCGCCCCTTGCGTCGCAATTCTCCGGCGAGCAGCACGACCGACAGCAACGCCAGGCCGGCCGCCAACCAGCCGAGCCCCGCGGACAGGTCCTCGGTCAGCGCCAGGGTTTCGACGTTCATCGGCCGCCCCGCTTGCCACGCCGTCGCATCAATTCTTCGGCGTGCACCTGGTCATCCTTGTAGTCCGAGCACAACACGTACATCGCGATGTTCACCGCCAGCCGCACCGCCTGCTGACGTTGCTGGGCATCGTTGCCACCGTCCATCGGCAAGCTCCACGTCTCGCCGCGGTGGGCGAGCGCCCCGAGCAGGTCGTGGGACGAAAGCAGGACCTGGACGGTCCGCCCACGGCTCATCGCGTCGAAGTGCGTCGGCCCCAGGACTCGCCCCACGGGCCTGTCGACCAGGTAGTACGACTTGAACACGACGTGCTGTTCAGGCAGCGGCACGATTGGCGACTCGGGCAGGACCTGGGTCAATTGCTCCCGCACGCTGCGCCCGAATTCGCCGCTGCCCGGCTCGTTGTCGTCGACGAACAGCAGCCCACCCATCTCGAAGAAGCGGCGCAACTGCCGACGCTCGCTGCGCAACAACGGTGCGACCGCGCGGGAACCAGCCCAAACGCAAAACGGTTCGTCCACGAGTTTCGGACTGTCGGCGCTGACCTTCTCGACGAGCAGTTTGGCCGGAGCGCTCGTGCGACGGACCAGCTCCCAACTCCAACGGCTCAAGGCGCTTTCCCGCTCGGCGTTGGGCGGCGGCGCATCGGCGGTGACCAGCCAGCGCGGGCAGAACGCCCCATCCTGACCGAAGCCCAGGGCCGGGGTCTGGCTGAGCGCACACGCGGCGCCCGAAAGCCAAGCGCGCCGGGTCAGTCGAAATCGCGAACTTTCCAAACGCCATCCTCTCTGCGCAGCTGAACCACGTGTCCCGAGGGAGTCGTCACGACCGCACGATCGCCATCGACGTCGATGTCGAGGGCTTCGGGACGCGACAAGCCGTCTATCAGGCCCTTCAGCTCTTGCTCCAAGTCACGCCGACTGTCCGAACTGAGCACTGCGCTCATGGCGGAGTAACTGCGCCGCTGCAGCGCACGCCGCAGTTCACCGAGCGCCTGGGCGGGTGTAGCACCCCAGCCGGGTAACCCACCCGCACCGGTCACTCGGAAACGGCCGTCCTCGAGGTTGAGCACCGACACTTCGCCGTCCGAGTACGTGACCTCGGCGGTCGTGTCCACTCGGGCCGAAGTGGCACTGAGCGCCTTGGCCCGCTCGTCGAGCTGAGGCCCCGTCCCCTCGAGCAGGCGTTTCACGTCTTGCACGCTCAGCGCAGCTCTGGCGTCCGCGTCGAGCATCGCATGGACCGCGGCGGCATCTCGCCGCGCCACGGCCTGTTGGTACTCTTTCAGTGCCACGTCGGGATCCGGCAGAGGCTGCCCAGCGCAACCCGCCATCAACCAGCACCAGGCTGTCACCTGCCACGTCTTCATGGACCCACGGCAAGAGCTAGCGAAACCCAATGGCTTTGGCTAGCCTCGTCATCATGCCGAACGCCGAGCAGCGCACTGGCCCGGGCCATCTGGCCGCGGCTTCGTACGTCCTCGCCGCGTCGCTCGTGCTGCTGCTTGCCTGCGGCGAGCAGCCCGCGCGCGCGCCACATCCGACCCGACCGCTCGGCGAAGCGCGAGCTCGGGCGCTCATCGCGCAGGTCATCCAGGAGCAGGGCGACAGTCCCGCCGCTGGCCGGCGCATCGCACTGCCCAAGGCGCGGGAGCTGCAAGTCGACGTCACCGTCGCCGGGCACATGTACGGAATCGCCTTCATCACCGCAGAAGAGCGGCCGAGGCTCGGCACCGGCGTGCCGGCGCCCGACGTCGGGAGCAACGCTCTGCAGCTCGTTCGAGACGTGACCAATCATCAGGCACGGATCCTCGTCCTGCACGACACGAACTACATGACCGACGAACAGGCCGGCGACGACCGCGACGTGTCGAGCGTCGTGGTCGAACATCGGCTGCAACGGGACGTCCGCGACTTTCTGGCGGAAGCCAAGCGTCAGAACTGGCCATGAGCACCGAACGAATCCGACAACTCATCCTCTCGGGCGCGGCCATGACGAGCTGCGCGGTGGCGGTGGCGATCGTCATCGACTCCACACTCGGCGGCCTGGCGTTGATCGTCGGCGTCGGCGTGTCACTGCTCGGCTTGCATCGCCTCGGCCGGTCCGGGCCAGACGGCGCTCGATGACGGGACGCACCCGGTGACGAGACCCGCCAGACGAGGCGCAGCCCGAGCTCGACGGACAATCGCGCTCGGTCGGCTCAGGTCTCGCTGCGCAACACGGCGATGGCGACCTGGTCGCCCAGGGCCGGCACCGCCTTGACGGCCAACCCGAAACTGCGGTCGGTGATTTCGACCGTCGTCTTGAAGGAGCCACCCGCGTCGAGCTTGCTCAACGGATCCGCTGCAACGATGGCTTCGGCGTTAACCACGGGCGAGATGCGCGTTCCGTAGGCCTGCTTGCCCACCACGACGAACACGTAGAACAGCGGTTTCTCGTTGGCGTCCAAGTCCTGAAGATGACTCTTGAGCGCCGTCTCGAGCCGGTAGGCGTACTGCGCCCAAGTCCACCCGGTCACGTACAGCCCGGAGACCTTGCCATCGACTTCGACAGGCTGGGCGGCAACCCATTGCCCGTCGGGTTTGCCTTCGACCCCCCGCGCCTCGTGCATGCTGCCGACTGCCTCCGTGTACTTGCCTCCTGCAGCTGCTCGCAGCCCTGGATACGACTCGAACAGGTTCTGGCCCGCCATCATGTCCTGTTCGAGGTCGTTACGAATGATGGTGCCGTCAGCACTTGCCAACGCAAAGAACGTCGACTTGACCAGGCGCAGATCTTGAACCTTGTTCCGAGTACGGTTCAGGGCATCCTTGGCAGCCTCGGGGTCCTTGGCGGGGTCCTGGCCGTCCTTCCACAACGCCGTGAGCAGCGGCGCCCCCTGAGGGAGCGCTCCGCGCACTTCTTGGACGTCCGTTTCCACGGCCTGGGAGAGGAACCCCACGTGTTCGAGCGCGTGTTGCTCGGTCACCGCTGGATCCGTTTTGCATCCGGACGCTCCAATGAGGGTCGCACTTGCCAACACGGCGGCAGCGACGAGGGCGGACGCCCGGCGTTTGAAATGGGTCATGTGATCGGGCTTTCTTGGGACGATTTGCGCCGCGACGCTAACGATTCTGCCCGCTTGCGTCCAGGGGCACGCGCGCGCGCAACGAGCCGCGTCGACGCGACGCGCCAGACAAAACCTGCGACCCCTGAAATCGCAGGGCTTTTGGCCCCTGGGGATAGATTGTTGGAAACTGTTTACCGACATGGACCCCAATGGTAGTTTTTGGGCTCGCCCGCGGTTTGGGGCGGAGAAGATTCACTTGAACTATCGGCTCCCACAAGAATCGGACCAGGACCTGACGTCGGTTACCGAGGTTTCGGTCACCGCTCAAGCCGCCCTGCTCGACTTGGTTAATTCCAAGCAACTACGCGTTGTTTTCCAACCAATCGTCGAAATGAACGAGGGTCGCCTGTACGGCTACGAGGCGCTGGTCCGCTGCGCTGACCCCCGTTATCCCACCCCCATGGAGCTGTTGAAGACCGCCACGGAGCGACGCCGTTGCGGGGCGCTCGGCAGGGCCATCCGCCAGTTGGCGATCGCCTCCTCCCCCGACCTGCCGCTGTTCGTCAACGTCCACCCAGACGAACTGAACGAGAACTGGCTATTGCGCTCCGATGACCCGATTTTCCGTCATTCCGCAGAGCTGTACCTGGAAATCACCGAGACGCTGCCGCTATCCAACTTCGGTCCTGACCACGGCCTGTTCCAGGTGATTCAAGACCACCCGCACATACACCTCGTGGTCGACGATCTGGGCGCTGGTTTTTCGAATCTCAAGCGCATCGCCGATCTCGAGCCCGAGCTGGTGAAGCTCGACCGCAACCTCGTCACTGGGCTTGCCGCGAACGTCCGTCAGCAGCGCCTGCTCAAGGCCATCGTTCGCATGTGCGAGGATCTCGGCGCACGCGTCGTCGCCGAAGGGATCGAGACGGTCGACGAATACCTAGCCGCTCGTGACGCCGGAGCGCACTTCGGTCAGGGCTATTTGCTGGCTCGCCCGGCCTTCCCCGAACCCGAAGTATTCTGGCGTCCCTGAGGGAGCCACTTCCCGGTCGGTTCTACTGCTCGGTTCTACTGGGAGGACGCGAGGCGGACGCCGACCAGCGGTGTCGGCGTCCTGTCGATTCACAGCGACCGCGCGGCTTCGAGTACGTTCGGAACGTGCCCGGCAACTCGCACGCCGCGCCAGGCCTGAGCGATCTTGCCCTGGGCGTCGATCAGGAACGTGCTGCGCACGATGCCCATGTACTCGCGCCCGTAGTTCTTCTTCATGCGATAGACCCCCATGGCCGTCGACAGCGACTTGTCGACGTCGCAGAGCAAGCTGAAGCGAAGTCCGTACTTGGCAACGAAGCGTTCGTGGCTGCTCTTCGAATCGGGGCTCACGCCGTACACGTTCAAGCCCAGCGACGTGAATTGCCCGAGATCGTCGTTGAAGTCGCAAGCCTCTTTCGTGCACCCCGCGGTATCGTCCTTGGGGTAGAAGTACAAGACGTAGGGCTTGCCGAGTAGTTCGTCAGAGCGAACCGTTGCACCCAGCTGGTCCTCCAAGGAGAACTGCGGCAACGCGTCGCCAACGCCGGGTTCACCATTCGACGGTGGCGCAGCGGCTGGACTGCGCCCCTTCGGCGGCGCCTCGACTGCCTTGGCCGCTTTGGCGGGCTTTGCGCGAACGTCACCGCCACGCACCTTGGGCGCCTGCGTCTTCTGTTTCAGCTTGCCCCGACTGGTCGCGGTGCGCGCCTTGGCGGTCTGCGGTTTGGAGGCAACGCTGAGCCGCTCGTTGGCGGTTGGCTTCGTGCGAGCAGACTTCTCGACGCCACTAGCGGCAACGGTGCGACTCTTGGCAGCCGCGCCGGTCTTCGCCGATGCTGTGTTCTTGGCGGTCTTTGCCCCCGCAGCGACGGCCTTGGGTTTGCTCGCGCTCTTCTTGGCAGCGGGACGTTTCTTCGCGGTCACGGACTTGCTCGTCTTTTTCGATCCCATGCTGGTCTCCTTGTCGAGGCGAAGTTTAGGCAAGCCGCTCGAACGGGCCTATTTTTTGCGCGACGCAGCCGGGTGGGTTGCCGACGCGGGATCCTGAGCTACTGTGCGCACCCGGTGGGCGTGGTGCCGCAACGGCAGCCGTCGCCACGGACCGATTCAATAAACTACGCAGGAAAAACTCATGCTCGACCTTCCGGAAGCGGGTCTTTACCGAACGACCCAACCCTTGCCCGACAACGAATCGAACTTCCCAGCGGGAGTTCTCGTCTACGTCGGAGAAAAGCCCAACGACGGTGGCAGATTCGTCGTTCGACCCGGACAAAACCGCAACAACCGCTGGTACTGGGGTGAGCCGACGACACCACTGCGCTCACCCACCTGGGGACGCACGCTCAAGAAGTTGCCCGTCGAGGGGTTCTACACGCTGCCCGAAACGCTCACCATGGAAGGTGGCGGCAAGTGGCTCGAAAACGCCGTCGTCCAACTCGGTTACAACGGCGAAGGCCGAGGCATCATCTTCGTCGCCGAGCGCCATGAATCGACCGACGAGAACGTGCTGCAGTTCAGCAACCGCGGCATGATGATCGAGGACGATCTGCTGGACCGCTTGCGCTGGGCGCCGATCCTGCCCGTGCGGGACAACTGACCCGAAGCACCGACGTCCCTGAACAATCGTGCTCGCCCATCGGGTGCACGACTGTCCGACCCACGGTTGCTCCGACCGCCAAGAGGAGCAACCGTCGGTCTGGGCCGCCAAACGCCAAAGCTCAGGGCAACGAACGCGCCCCGAGCTTGCCCGAAACCACCAAGGGGGCACCACCAGGCCGGCACTGGGGCCCGCGTGAGCGCGGTTACTTGCGCTCGCGGGCGGCAACCGAGTTGCGCGCGCCGAACATCGACGTGAGCACCTCGCGGTTGAGGCGCGCGATGAAACTCGTGCTGATCCCCTTCGGACACACGGCTTCGCACTCACCATGGTTACTGCAGTGGCCAAAGCCCTCGACGTCCATCTGACCGACCATCTTGCGCGCCCGGTCGGCGCGTTCTGGCTCGCCTTGCGGCAACAGGGCCAGGTGCGAAACTTTGGCGGCCACGAACAAGCTCGCCGAAGCGTTCGGACAGGCAGCAACACAGGCGCCACAGCCGATGCAGGCAGCGGCGTCCATCGCCAAGTCGGCGTCGGTCTTGGCGATGGGCAAACCATTGGCGTCGGGGGCGCTGCCGGTACGGACCGAGACGTAACCACCAGCCTGAATGATTCGATCGAACGCGCCGCGATCGACGACCAAGTCCTTGACCACGGGAAACGCCGAAGCGCGCCAGGGTTCGATCCAGATCTCGTCGCCGTCGCGGAACTGCCGCATGTGCAACTGGCAGGTCGTGGTCGCGGCTTGTGGACCGTGGGCACTGCCGTTGATCACCATGCCGCAAGTACCACAGATGCCCTCACGGCAGTCGTGATCGAACGCGATGGCTTCCTCGCCCTTCTCGAGGAGTTGCTCGTTGATGACGTCGAGCATCTCCAAGAACGACATGTGCGAAGAGATCCCTTTGGCGTCGTAACGCACGAAGCGTCCTTCGGCTTGGGGCCCGCTCTGGCGCCATACATGCAGTACCAAGTTCATTTCCGACATTCAGTTCTCCAACACGAACACTCTCCAGAAGAAGCTCCGTCCAAGGGAGCACGGGGGAGCGACCGCAATCAACCTACGAGATCCATCACTTGTAGCTGCGCTGCGTCGGCTTGACGTACTCGAACGTCAGCGCTTCCTTGTGCAGTTCGGGTTCGTTCCCTTCACCCTTCCACTCCCATGCCGCAACGTGCGTGTAGTGCTCGTCGTCGCGACGCGCCTCGCCTTCTGGCGTCTGATGCTCTTCGCGGAAGTGCCCGCCACACGACTCCTCACGGGCCAGCGCATCGCGGCACATCAGCTCCGCCAATTCGAAGAAGTCCGCAACGCGTCCGGCCTTCTCCAGGGTTTGGTTCAACTCGCTGCCGCTACCCGGAACGCACAAGTTCGACCAGAACTCCTCACGCAACGCCGGGATCTTTGCAATGGCGTCCTTGAGCCCGTCGGCGGTCCGCGACATGCCGCAGTTGTCCCAGACAATCTGGCCCAACTCGCGGTGGAATGAATCCGGGGTTCGTTTGCCGCCGATCGACAAGAGCTTCGAGACCCGCGCTTCCACCGCTTCGACGGCGGCCTTGACCTCTGGGTGATCCGTGCTCACCGCGGGCAACGAGTTGGAGCCGATGTAGTGACCAACCGTCGCGGGCAGCACGAAGTAGCCGTCGGACAAGCCCTGCATCAACGCGCTGGCACCCAAACGGTTCGCACCGTGATCCGAGAAGTTCGCCTCACCGCCGACAAACAGACCGGTGACGTTGCTCATCAGGTTGTAGTCGACCCACAGCCCACCCATCGTGTAGTGCGACGCGGGGTAGATGCGCATCGGTGTACTGTAAGGATCTTCGCCGGTGATGCGCTCGTACATCTCGAACAGATTGCCGTAGCGCTCCTCGACGGCCTTCTTGCCCAAGCGTTTGACCGCGTCGGCGAAGTCCAGGTACACGCCACGCCGGACACCACCCACCGCCGGGCCGACACCCCTGCCCTGATCGCAAACGTCCTTTGCCCGACGCGACGCGATGTCTCGCGGCACCAGGTTACCAAAGCTCGGGTAGATGCGTTCGAGGTAGTAGTCGCGCTCCGACTCGGGAATGTCTTTGGGATTCTTCGTGCACGCGGAAGCATCCTTGGGCACCCAGACCCGCCCATCGTTGCGCAGCGACTCACTCATCAGGGTGAGCTTGCTCTGGTAGTCACCGGCGACGGGAATGCAGGTCGGGTGGATCTGCGTGTAGCACGGGTTGGCAAACAGGGCGCCGCGCCGGTGCGCTCGCCACGTCGCAGTCGTGTTGCAGCCCTTGGCGTTGGTCGACAGGAAGAACACGTTGCCGTAGCCTCCGCTACAGAGCACGACCACGTCGGCGGTGTACGCCTGCACCTTGCCCGTAACCATGTCGCGAGTGACGATACCTCTGGCCACGCCATCGACGAGGATGAGGTCGAGCATCTCCGTGCGCGGGAACATCGTCACCGTGCCCGCCTCGATCTGTTTGCTCAACGACTGATACGCACCGAGCAGGAGCTGTTGTCCGGTCTGCCCGCGGGCGTAGAACGTGCGGGAAACCTGCGCGCCACCGAAGGAACGATTGGCCAGCAACCCGCCGTACTCACGCGCGAACGGCACCCCCTGAGCAACACATTGGTCGATGATGTTCGTGCTGACCTCTGCGAGGCGATACACGTTCGACTCGCGCGCACGGAAGTCTCCGCCCTTGACCGTGTCGTAGAACAGCCGAAAGACGCTATCGCCGTCGTTCTGGTAGTTCTTGGCGGCGTTGATGCCCCCCTGGGCGGCGATGCTGTGCGCGCGACGTGGACTGTCCTGGTAACAGAAGCAAAGTACGCGATACCCCTGCTCGCCGAGGGTCGCCGCAGCGGCCCCTCCCGCCAAGCCCGAGCCCACGACGATGACGGTGTGCTTGCGGCGATTGGCGGGGTTGACGAGCTTCATGTTGAAGCGGTGCCGCGACCAACGATCCTCGATGGGCCCTGCAGGGGCTCCAGAATTCAATTCGATCATGCTGTGTCCAGGTTAATCGATGATGCCAAACATGACACCCAAAGGCATGGCCACGTTGCCAGCGGTGATGCCCAACGCGATGGTCCGCGAGACGGCCGCGCGCAGCGCGTTGTAACGAGGATGGCTCAAGCCGAGAGTCTGCAACAGGCTCCACGCGCCGTGGTACAAGTGAAGACCCAGAAACAAGTTCGCCGTGCAGTAGACCAGCGTCACCCACGGCAGCTGGAAGGCGTTGACGAAGTTTCCGTAAACGTCCGTGTGACTGTGCTCGTATTCGCCCAACGCCAACCCTGGCGCGGTGAAGTGCAGGATGTGAAACACCAGGTAGCAGAGCAGCATCGGCCCGGTGAACTTCATCGTCGCCGACGCGTAGCTCGTGGCAGCGCTGGTCACGCGGTGGTAGGCGACGGGTCGCGCCGCCGCGCTCCGTTGATACAAGGCGATCATCATCGACAGATGCACGATCACCGCGCTGCCGACGACGATGCGCTCGGTCCACAACAAGGCTGGCAGGCCTTTGATCCCTGCAGCGTAGGCGTTGAAAGTCTCCGGGCCTAGGAAGACCTGAAGGTTGCCCAACATGTGCGCGATCACGAACCCGTACAGAACCAGGCCGGACAGGGCCAGTGCAGCCTTCTTGCCCAGCGTGGTATCGAACAAGGTCAACGTCTTCTGCATGCTCAATCGCTTTCCAATTTCACTCACGGCGCCAGGACCCAGTGAACCTCGAACCCCGCAGCTCGCTTCGCAGCGGCCGGCGGGCTCCCTTTCGAGAGCACCACCGCCACGCGTTCACGCAGCGGGTCGGACCTTCCGGATCCGTGCGCCTTCGAGTCAGCCCTTCAGGTTCGCCGCAACGAACTCCCAGTTGATGAGCTTGTCGCAGAACACTTCGAGGAACGTGTCCCGCTTGTTTTGGTAGTCGAGGTAGTAAGCGTGCTCCCACACGTCGGCGGTGAGCAAGGGCTTGCCGGCGCCGGTCAGTGGCGTTTCGGCGTTGGGTGTGCTGACGATGCTGGCCTTGCCACCCTCGAGCACGAGCCAGGCCCAGCCCGAACCGAATCGCGTCATGCCGGCTTGGATGAACTGCGTGCGGAAAGCATCCCAGCCGCCAAAGTCTCGTTGAATCAAGTCGGCGACGTCACCGGCCGGTGGCGCTCCACCGCCGCCCGGTTTGAGGCCTTCCCAAAAGAACGTGTGGTTGTAGACCTGCGCGGCGTTGTTGAACACGCCACCCGATGACGACTTGACGATGTCCTCGAGCGTCTTGTCCGCGTCGGGCTTGCCCTCGAGCGCAGCCTTGAGCTTGACCATGTAGCCCTTGTGGTGCTTCTCGTAGTGAAACTCGAGGGTCTTGCTGCTCATCACGGGCTCGAGCGCGTCCTTGGCGTAAGGAAGTGCGGGCACTTCGAAATTCATGGCATTACTCCTTGCTGGTGGGTCCGCTCAGCGGAAATCCTGAAGGGCAGTCCCGAGTCGGGAGCTGCCGGTTCGACCGCGGGCGCAGATTATATGCGGCGGCCAGTTGCGCCAGCAACCCTGACGACACCGATCAGCGGCAGCACGGCGTCCGGTCGGATACCTGGTTGCCGCGGATTGACAAGCGAACGGAACCGTGACCAGTCCAGCGTCGTTGACCAGCGAGTTTCATCTGGGGTTCGAGTTTCGTTACTGTTGCAACCCATCGGCGTTGTCAGCCACCGTCCGCGATGTCTGGTGCCAGCTGAGCCTCGACCCGCAAACGCAGCGCTTCGTCGAGGAGCGGTTCGAGGCACCTCATGGTTGGTTCAAGACGGTCGCGCACGCCTGGTTGCGCCGCTTCGTTTCGGACTTCGACGCCAACGGGCTGCTCGGCGCCTATCCGTTGCACTTGCTGAGTACGCCCCAGTGGCGACAGCTGTTGGGCGCCGCGCCCGTCGCGTCGCACCTGGACTTCGGCGCGGGCAACGGTGACCTCACGGCAAGCTTGAGCCCGCTCGTCCAACACACGACGACGACCGAACGCTCCAAAGCGATGCGCCGCGTGCTTCGCAGCCGCGGTTTCGAGTGCGTCTCGACCGACGCGCACGACCTCGAAGGTGCCGTCGATTCACGTCGCTTCGATCTGGTTACCTGCCTCAACGTCCTGGACAGGACGAGCCACCCCTGGTCGCTGTTGCGCGACCTCGAGGACCGGGTCGGCGACGACGGCCGGCTGGTGCTTGCGGTGCCCCTCCCGGTTGATCCGTTCTACTATGCCGGTGCCGCGGCGCGGGCACCGATTGAAGCGCTGGAGCTGTCCGGCGACGACTGGGAACGGCAGTGCAGCTCTCTGGCCCACGCCGTCACCGAGAGTCAGAGCTTGCGGCTGGAGGGCGCTTGTCGGGCCCCTTACATATCTGGAGGAGATGCGCGCAGACGGCTCTACGTCCTGGACGACGCGATCCTGGTCTTCCGACGCACCGGCGGAACGGCCAAGCAAGGGCGCATTCGGCGGTGACATCGGCGCGAAACTGACTATTGTTCGACTCGTTCGCGACCGGCCGAAGTGGCGGAACTGGCAGACGCAGCGGATTCAAAATCCGCCGCCTTCACGGGCGTATCGGTTCGACTCCGATCTTCGGCACCGCAGGCACGACCCCGACGAGCGACAGCCCGTCGAAGCGAGGTGCGTGCGTTTGTCGTCGGAGCTCGGGCGCTCCTGGAATCGCTGCAGCAGCGGGACGGGTTGAACTCGACGCGCCGCTTCGAGCAGCGCTCCCACACTGGCCGAGATGGCTCCCGCCGATGCGAGTCTGCAACACCACGATGCTGATGCAGTGCGCCGGCCTCGATCGGCGTCGACGGATGCGTGGGCCGTGACGGGTCAACAGCCGAGTGCGCCCTACGGACTGACACCCCCCTACCTCGCCGCAGTTCCCCCGCGCGATTTCACCAACAATAATCGCCTCGGGCTGGGCAGCGAGGGTAACGTGTTATAGTCAAGTCGTCGTAGTCACAGGGCGAGGACGAAACACACGATGTCGAATGACCCGAATGCCAACCGGCAAGCCAGTGATGCTCCGCCACCGGACTTGAGTAGAGAGCGAGACGAGTTACTCCGAAATCTGACCAAGGGTTCTCAACTCACCAGAGACTTCCTCAACGCGTACGATACCCTGCAGCAGCAAGTGTTGGAGCTGCAGGGAGAAAACGCGCGTCTGAAAGCAACGCTCGAGGCGGACGACGCGATCAAGAAGCTGATCCTGAAGATCGAAGCGCTGGAAAGGGACAAGGAGCGTTTGCTGTCGCGCATGAGCCGGGTCGAAGCAGCCGCTGCAACGTCGCCGAGCCTGCCGGAGCTGGAAGCGGAACTCTCCAACTTCGCCAACTTGCATGTGGCGGCAAACACGTTGCACAGCACGCTTTCACCTCGTGGCACGGTGCGTCGGCTCAAGGAGATCCTCGAGCAATTGATCGGCGTCGAGGCCTACGTGGTCTATTTGTGCACCGAGCCGACCAAGCTGATCCCGATCACTGCCGAGGGCCTGGCCAACGGTGAAAACGCCGAAGACATGCCGCGCGCCCGAATTGGCGAAGTGGTTGCGTCGGGCGTGTCCAGCATTCTCGACGACTCAGACCCGAGTCAGGGTACGATTGGCAGCCCTCCCGCATTGATTCCCTTGTCGATTGACGACACCGTCGTGGGCGTTTTGGCGATCGTGCGCTCGCTGGCGCACAAGAAGCAACTGACGACCGTGGATTTCGAACTCTTCAAACTCTTGGGTCTGCACGCTGCCGCGGCACTGATGGCCTCGGGACTCTACGCAAACGCAGGTCGGATACTGCCCCATGCCGAGGCCTTCGGTTCTTTACAACCGCACTGATCGCTTCGACGCGAACCGAACCAACGGACACACAGATCGATGAAGCAAACGTATTCCTGCTTGGTGGTTGAAGACTCCCCGATGATGCGGCAACTCGTCGTGTTCGCGTTGGGGAGGCAGAAGAATCTGCACGTGACCGAGGCCGACGACGGTGTGGACGGACTGCGGAAGCTCGCTTCGGCAACCTTCGACATCATTCTGACCGACATCAACATGCCGATCATGGACGGGCTGAAGTTGATTCAGCGAGTTCGCATGGATCCCAAACACAAGACCACACCGATCATCGTGATCACCACCGAGGGCGGCAAACAAGATCGGGATCGAGCGCTCAAGCTGGGCGCGAACGCATACATCACCAAACCCATTCAAGCCCCCCAAGTGATCCAAACCGTTCGCGAACTGTTGAGTCTGGAGTGAGAACGTGTCCGGCTCACCGAGTACCGTGGGCCAAGTGCTCGCCGCAAGCCCACGGCTGAAACGGCGAGGCCAGGTGGCGTGGTGGACCTGGAGAGACATCGTGGGGGAGCGCGTGGCGACCCGCTCGTGTCCTTCGAAACTCGAAGGAGGAACGTTGCTGGTCACCGTCAAGTCCGCGCTGTGGGCGCAGGAGCTGTCACTACTGACCCCACTCATCCTCGAACGACTCGGCACCCGTGGACTCAACGTCAACCGCCTGCGCTTCATCGTCGGTGCCCTTTCGTTGCCTCGACGCCCCCGAGCGCTCAAGGAACGAAAGCGGGGCCCGTTACCCGGGGGGCTCGCCCAGCGACTCGAACGGCTCGAGGACGCCAAGCTTGCCGAGCTGATCCGCGAAGCGGCAAGCTTCAAGCCGTGACGCCGGCTCCGTGGGGCTGCACGAGGGGGTGGCCCAAACGAGCGGAGTCGCCCTACGAGCAGTGCTCGACTCTGCGGGAACGGCCGTAAAGCGTTTCAGCTCACCGTCGCAAGCTGTTCGAGCCCATCGAGACGACGCAGCAGAAACCGCTGCGCGGGTCCGAAGTCGGCCTGCCGAGCCCGCAGCTTGGTCATATACGTTCGAATCACCGAGAGATCGACCGAATCGACGACGCGAACCGCGCTGTAAAGTCGATCGATGACCGCTGCCGGCACGACGCCCGCTGCGGCGTCGTATACCGCGAACACGTAGTTGACCCACTCACCTCGCCGATTGGCTTCCGCCAAACGCACGGCCATGATCGCCGCAAGCTCCAACGTGTCTGCGTCGAGAGGTCCGGCTTCGACGCGAGTGCGGACGTCGGCAAGCGCACTGCGCACGATGCGTTCAGCGTCCATCGGGCGCCCCATCGCGATCATCTTCTCGGCAACGACCATCAACGTCTCGAGCGCTTCCCCGTCGCGCACCCCCGTAGCCTCCTCGATACTCTGCTCAGCCAACCGCTGTGCATCCATGGCGCTGAGGGTCTCTGCCCCCCAACGCCGCTGCCCATCGTCCAAGGGCGCCGCAACACCCATGCGAAACTGAATCGACTGATTTCCGAGCTTCAACTCGTCGCCGTTGGCGAGCTTCTCGGGTCTGCGGATCCGTTCACCGTTGAGCAACACACCGTTGACGCTGCCAAGATCCTGTACCGTAGTGGTATGGCCGTCGAAGTGCAGGGCCGCATGGCGGCGCGACGCCAAGGGGTCGTCGAGTACGACTTCGCAACTGTCGTGTCGTCCCAGTAGGGTCCTGCCCACCCGCAGCTCGATCTCCTGACCGCCAATTCGGAGCCAGCATCGTACTCGTTCACCTGTGGTCGAGTGGGTCAATCGCGCTCCGCCGTGCCACCAAGAACATTGAAGATAGCGCTCCTACCACGCCGAGTCGAGCCAGGGTCACAACCCACCGGAGCCTGCGGAGACAACATGCGCAAAACAGTATTGCAGCAGTGGCCTCACCGCCAACTTTGTACGACGGAACCTGGATCCAAACACGGATGCACCAAGAACAGGTGGCACCGAATCCCACTAGTCCTCCCTTCATCACACATGGCGGGCGGCGCACTGCCGGACACCAACGGCGCAGCGCTCTTGGACGCGCGGAGCAGATCTTCCCTGCCCACCCGTCACTGCCGGAGCTGCCGGAGCAACGCTTCGGCACGGCGCAGCATGAAGCGCTGTCGCTCGGAAATCGCGTCACCCTTGGCCCGGTGCAGCGCGATGTAATCGGTCAGGGCTGTCAACTGGGGCGCCTGCATTCGCGCCGCTCCCTCGTGCAGCTGCTCGACGACGTCGGCCGGGACATCGGCGCCCAGCGCATTGCAGAACTCGAACACGTAGCCCAGCCAGCGGCCCTTCCGCGTCGCGCATGCGAGGCGCCCGGCGAAGCTGACGGCCTGTTCAAACACTCGGTCTTCGGGCCGGTAACCGGCCAGAACGCGCGAAAGTAGCGTCTCGAGATTGTGCCTCAAGATCTTCTCCGCCTCGGAAACATTGCCGAATGCCAACGCTTTTTCGGCGAGACGGGCGAGGATCTCCAGTGTTTGCGCCGGGCTGGCAATGCGCTCCCGTGCGGTGGTCGCGTTGGAGCGAGGGTTGGTGCCCGTCACCAGCACGAGATCGACCGCGCCGACGCGGAGGCAATCCCCCGGCGACAACTCCATTCGGCCGGAAACTGGAGCGCCGTTCACCTTCACCCCGTTACGGCTTTCGAGGTCCTGCAGATGAACGGCCCCATCCGTGACCTCCAGCAACACGTGGCGACGAGACACCATCGGATCGTCGAGACAGACACTGCAGTCGGGACTGCGCCCAATCAGGTGATCGGCCACTCCCAAGCGGACATCGTTCCCTTGATAAAGCAGCCGAAACTTCATCCCGTGTCGGCAAACATACGCCGGCGCCATCGATCCGTCAAAAACCGTAACCGTCACGAAAAAACCGGCAACGGTGACAAAACGAAACGAGGGCTCTGACGAGCCCTCGTTCCACGTCGGGATCAGCGCCGGCTTCTCAGCTCAGCCCGACGATGTACGCTTCCTTGACGTTCTGCGAAGCGCGGATCTTCGCGAGCAGGTCATCGCTCGGTCGACTGTCGAGTGCCCACAGCGACGCGGCGTCCTTGCCGTCATCGGACAAGCCGACCTGCATGCGAGCGACGTTGACGCCAGCGTCACCGAGCAGCGAACCGACGGCACCAATCACGCCGGGACGGTCATCGTTGCGGATGACCAGCACGGTACCTTGGATGTGGGCGTCCATCTTGAACGAGTTCCACTGCACCAGACGCGCACTGCCATCGGCGGCCAGGGTACCGGCAGCCAACGCCGTTTCCCCGCCCGCGCCAGCGACCTTGATGCTCACGAGCGTCGCGAAGCGGCTCTTGCCAGATGTAGTCTCACGACGCACCTCGATGCCGCGATCCGCCGCTACCAGTGGTGCGTTGACGGGGTTGACCTCGTTCTCGAGGAACTTGTCGAGCACGCCAGCGAGGGCCGCGTTGACGATCGGTGCGTGGGGCAATTCGGCGACTTCACCGCCGAATTCGATCTCGACGACACGCGGGCTGAGCGTCTCGACCTGACCGAGGAACTCACCCAAACAGGTCGCAAGCTTCAGGTACGGACCGAGCACTGGCGCCATCTCGGCGGGAACCGCAGGAACGTTGATCGAGTTGCTGATCTCGCCCGTGGTCAAGTATGCGGCGACCTGCTCGGCGATCTCCACCGCCACGCGCTCTTGGGCTTCCGTCGTCGACGCGCCCAGGTGAGGAGTGGCCACCACGCCGGGGTGCTTGATGAGATCGGTGATCCCCGGAGGCTCCTTCTCGAACACGTCGACTGCCACGCCGCCGATCTTGCCCGACTCCAATCCGCGCAACAGCGCTGCATCTTCGTAGATCCCGCCGCGTGCCGCATTCACCAGCAACACACCCTTCTTCATCTTGTCGACTGCAGCGTCGTTGACGAGCCCCTTGGTTTCCGGGGTGAGCGGAGTGTGAACGGTGATGGCGTCCGCACGGCGAAACAGGTCGTCGAGAGACACCAACTCAATCCCCAACTCGGCCGCTCGCTCTTTGGTCATCACCGGGTCGAACCCGACGACCTTCATGTGCAACCCGCGAGCGCGGTCTGCCACGATGCGTCCGATGTTGCCGAGACCGACGACACCCAGGGTCTTGCCGGATAGCTCACGACCAGACGCCGCCTTCTTCTCCCACTTGCCTTCCTTCATCGCCGCGGCAGCGAAGGGGATCTTGCGGGCGATGCTGAACAGCAGCGCGAGCGCGTGCTCCGCAGTGGTCACTGCGTTGCCGGTGGGGGTGTTCATCACGATCACGCCCTTGCGCGACGCAGCCTTCAGATCGACGTTGTCGACACCGATACCAGCGCGACCGACGACCTTGAGACAATCGGCGGCTTCGATGACCTTCGCGGTCACCTTCGAACCACTGCGGATCACCAAACCGTCGAAGCCCTTGATCGCTTCGGCGAGTTCTTCCTCGCTCAAACCGGGGCGATAATCGAGTTCGATGCCGTCAGTCTTGCGCAGGGCGTCCAGCCCATCTTCGCTCAATGTGTCACTTACGAGAACCTTCGCCATCACTTGTACTCTTTCATGAAAGAAACGAGCGCTTCGACCCAAGCCAAAGGCGCTGCGTTGTAGATCGATGCACGGATCCCTCCGACGGAGCGATGACCCTTGAGGCCCACCAGGCCTTTCGCAGTCGCCTTGGCGACGAAGTCGGCCTCTTGCTCGGGCGTCGGGAGGTTGAACACGACGTTCATCACGCTGCGGCTACCCGCTTCGACTGGGCAACGGTAGAAGCCGTCACTGCCATCGATCGCCGAGTAGAGGAGCTCGGCCTTGGCGAGGTTCTGCTTCTCCATCGCAGCCAGGCCCCCTGCCTCTTTGACTGCAGCCATCACGTTGCGCAGCATGTAGACGGGGAACGTGGGAACCGTGTTGTACAGCGAGTTGTTGTCGACGTGAGTGCTGTAGCGGAAGATGTTCGGGATGTCCGTGCGCCCCTTCGCAACCAACGCCTTGTCGACGATCACCAACGTCAAACCGCTCGGCCCGATGTTCTTCTGGGCACCGGCGTAGATCAGCCCGAACTTGGACACGTCCAACGGCCGCCACATGATGTCACTGGACATGTCGGCGATCAGCGGCACCGAACCCGTGTCGGGGTAGCTCATCCATTGGCTGCCCGCGATGGTGTTGTTGGTCGTGATGTGCACGTACGCCGCGTTCGGATCGAGCTTCAGCTCTTCCTGCTTCGGAATACGCGTGAACTTGCCGTCCTTGCCGACGTCGCAAGCGATGTTCACTTTACCCACGATCTTCGCTTCGCTGACGGCCTTCTTCGACCACGACCCGGTCACGACGTAGTCCGCGCTTTGATCTGCGCCGAGGAAGTTCATCGGCACGGTGGCGAACTGTTGGCTCGCCCCACCCTGGAGCAGCAGAACGGCGTGCGTGTCGGGCACGGCCAGCAGCTCCTCGACCAAAGCGATGGCTTCGTTGTGGACTGCTTCGTAGACCTTGCCGCGATGGCTGTGCTCCATCACGCTCATGCCGCTGCCGGCGATGTCTAGAAACTCGCTCTGCGCCCGCTCCAGTGCAGCCAAAGGAAGCGTTGCCGGACCAGGATTGAAGTTCATTACGCGCGCCATATTCGTTTCTTCTCCGGTTGGGCGGATCTGTTTGCCCGGGGTTCGGGTAGTGGTTTGTGCGGATTTGGTCAAGGGCAGGACGCGGTCTGCAACACAACTCTTCAGTGGGGACCGAGTGCCTGCGACAACGCGTCAAGGGTGACGGCACCGCTTCGCAGGATCGCGAAACCGTTGCCATCGATTCGAACCAAGGTGGACGGAGCACCGCCGGGCGCGTCGGGCCCGAGTCCGAGCAACTCCCCGCTTTCGACGGCGACGGGGAACGCATTCGAGACCTGCACTGCCGAACGACAAGGCGGCTCACCGGCCAGGTTTGCACTCGTCGCGGTTACAGGCCCGCCAAACGCCTCGACGACCGCCGCGGCCGGGGACGGGCCGGCGATGCGCACGCCGACGCAACCGTCGACCACGATGCGCGGATCCAACCCGCTGCGAGCAGGCGAAACGATGGTCAGCGGCCCGGGCCAGAATCGCTCGGCGAGCCTCTCCGCGACGGGCCCGGTGCTGCTCACCAGCGAACGCCAGGTGTCCGGGTGTCCTACCATCAGAGCGACGCCCTTGAACGCGTCGCGGCCTTTGAGAGTGAACAACTGGTTCAACGTGTTCGGGTCGAGCGCATCACCCATCAGCGCGAAGTACGATTCGGTGGCCACGGCGACCAACCGACCCACGCGCAGTTGCTCCACCGCGCGCCGCACGTCGGCTGGGGCGAGCGCCGACGACGCGGGCTCACCCGTCGGGCTCATCCGGCCGATCCCGCGGAGCCGAGTTGGCGATAGCCGATGTCGCGTCGGTACTGGGCGCCGTCGAAACGCACCAACTCGCACGCGCGGTAGGCCCGCGCGGCGGCGTCTTGCAGCGTCGCGGCCACGGCCGTGACTCCGAGCACGCGTCCGCCCGCCGTGACGACCTGCTCGGCGCTGCGCGCCGTGCCAGCGTGGTAGACGCGCACACCGTCCAAGGCCTGGGCCTCCGCCAAGCCGCTGATCACGTCGCCGCGCCGCGGCGCGCCGGGGTAACCCGACGCGGCGAGCACGACGCACAATCCGTAGCGGTCGCTCACACTGACGCAGTCGGGCGTCAACTTTCCGCGCGCAGCGGAGCACAGCAGCT
>QJWJ01000036.1 GCA_003235365.1 Deltaproteobacteria bacterium | reverse complement strand
CAACGCGAGATAGGTCTCGAGCAGAGTGAGTCGACCATACTGCGCCCTCAACCGCTCTTGAGGCAAGGGGCCAATCCGCGATGGCCCCCGCGCCATCATCGCAACGGTTTCTCGGGGCGCTGCGGCCATCACGTACGAAGCGTCCCCGACAGAGAACTCGTTTAGCACCTCTGCCGTTCGCCCCAAACCGACCCTCGGTGTTGACGAGTCAGATTCACTCGGCGGTTCCACGGGCGGTGGCCCGGAGGCGGCCGGGGCTTCGGCTCCGCACGCCGACAAACTGAGCGCGGCCCATGCCAACGTCGTGGTGGTGATTGTATGCTTTTTCATGATTGTTGCTCGTCCTTTCTTCTTTGGATAGCTACCGGTGGTGCCACCCTGGGTTCAGTTCTCGCTCCACGCGATGACGCCAGCGATATCTTGTGAGCCGAAGGTGATGGACCGCAGCTGCTTGGCGAAGGTGGTGTAGCCCCACCAGATGACTGCTTTCGAACTCGGGGGCATATTGACCTCCCCGAACCAGTTGAATGCAGAGGTAGAACTCGAACGGCCACCACTGTTGATCCTCCAGTCCGCTCCGCTGGTGTCACACGCCGCAAGTGCGAGAGGCTCTTTCATGAATTGGGTCTGTACATCGCCATCACCGTCGTCGAATGTTTCGTGAAGGTGTTTGAAGCCCCAATTCGGGTTGGGCAAACTGACGTGATTGAGCGCGTACGTGACACAAGGGCTGGCCCACTTCTCGACCGGCGCGTCCGGATCAAACCTCACGGTCTCGACACTGGGGTCAGCCCGACCCATGGCCTCTGCTTCGACGTTGTGGTAATCCAACAGCAGCTCCCGAGGAGGCTCACCGTCCGGGGCTAACGCCAAGTAGATCTCGAGCTGCGTCAGTGGCCCGTACTCTGCCAGCAGGCGCTCGTGGGGCATTGGTTGCGCAAACGACGGTGAAGTGGCCATCGTCATGACGGAGTTGCCGTCTCCCGCCGCCATCACGTACTTGGTCCCCTGCACCGTAAATTGGTGAAGCACCTCCGCCCTGGGTCCAACCGGCACCTCTTGGACGGAATCAGATTCGTTGGTGACGGCGGCTTCGTCGCCGAGTTCGCCCGCGTCGAGAGTGGAGCCGCTACAACCGGACACTGCGAGGAGCGCCAGACCGGCAGTTACACTGAGGTAGGTACGATGGTTCATTTTGAAAGATCTCTCCCGTATGTCCATGGGCTCTGCATGAACGCGAGCCGTTGCCTCTCATGGGCGAAGCCCACTCGGAGACTCCGCGATCGACCACCCAAGGCAGCAACAATCGTGCCGCACGAACGAGTGGTGCGGCACTCTGCCGAACTCGCCCCTCCGTCGCCGTTCAGTTCCGATCCCTGGGCCCGAACGATCGAAACCGTCCGACTTCGTCCGGATGCGACCGGACGATCCCGTGCGAAAGTCCAGCCGCGCTCATCACCGGCTCACCCATTGCGGTCGCGGCAGAAAATCCGCCAGAACCGTCACTTGGTGGCACGGGAGAACCGGCCACGAGCCAGAAAGGCGGAGAGACGGCACTGCGGTTGACGCGCAAGAACACCACACCAAACTTCCCGGGTGTAAATTCCAAGTCCCCGGTGTGGTACCGAGCGGCAGGGGAGCGAGATGCGACAGAGACGTCAGGTGAGGAGCCCAATCAGAGTGACGCGCGCACCCGGGGCGCCAAGTAGCATCGTGCTGGTGTCGCTGATGCTCGCGCTCGCTGCGTGCCAACGAGAGCGCAATTCCGCGGTTGAGACGACACCACCCACCGCCCACGATCCGTCGCGGGCAACTGAGGAAGACGCAGCGAGTGAACAGGCGATGGAAGCGTCTGACCGCGCGCACTCCAGTCGCCTCGACGGTGGAACCCTGAGGGATCCCCTCACAAAATAGCAGGATTTCTGGAACGACGATCGCTGTGTGTGTGATGTGATCGCGAGGGTGCAAAGCGATCTTCGACCAGCGTTTTTCGCTGGAGCGCGCGTTGGCGGTGGGCGATGAGATGTGCATGAGCACAGGAACTTCCGGCGACGTCTTGCATAGCCCTCGGGAGCAAGCCCGTTCGCGGGAAGGGTCGCGTATCAAGCCTGAACGGGTCCACGCGTTCCTCAAAGGGGTTATTGGTAACGACTTTCACTCAAAGCGCGTCTTCTCGCTGGCGGATGGCGTGGTGGGCGTGCTGCATGCAGTGTTGGCGGTCATTCAAAACCGCGGAAAAATGGGCAGGCCGACGCGTGAAGAAATGAGACGGCCCGGGCATGAGCGCGGGCCGTGACGGGATGTTCAGGACTTTGGGGGGGTAGGTGGTGTCCGTTTCTTGGCGCGCTCGATGGCATCAGCCTTTGCTTCACGGGCGCGGTAGCTTTTGCCTTTGATGGCGATGACGTCAGCGTGGTGGACGACGCGGTCGATGAGTGCTGTAGCGCAGGTGGCGTTCGGAAAGATGGTGGGCCACTCGGAGAAGACGAGGTTGGTGGTCAACACGAGGCTCTTCTTCTCGTAGCGCCGGCTGACGATCTGGAACAACAGGTCGGCATTGCGCGCGTCGAAAGCGAGGAAACCGACTTCGTCGACGACCAGCAGAGAGATGCCGGCGTAGTAGCGAAGCCTTCGCTCGAGAGCCCTGGCGCTTTCTTGCTTGGCGAGATCGAGCAGCAAGTCAGCGGCGGTGATGAATAGCGCCGTGTAGCCCTCGATGAGCGCTTGATGGACGATGTTCTTGGCGATCATCGTCTTGCCGAGGCCCTGATTCGCGATGAGCACGACGTTGCGCTTGGCAGGAAGGAAGTCGAGCCGAAGCACCGATTCGACGAGCGGTTGGTCGATTTCCTCGGGCCAATCCCAGTCGAAGTCGGCCATGAGTTTGAAGCGCTCGACTTTGGAACGACGTGTGCGTCGCTGAAGACCGCGCTGAGCTCGCTCCTTCTCCTCCAAGTTGACGACGTATTCCATCGTCTGCGTGAAGCTCCAACGCTTCTTGCTTGCCAGGGCGACGATGTCGTCCAACTGCTCTGCCAAGGCGACGAATCCGAGGGCCAGTAGTCGTGTGCTGAGGTCACTCATTGCCCATCCTCCTCATCCGATTCGCAGAGGCTCGCGAGACGATCGTAGCCATCGAGGTCGTGCGGAATGAGCGTGAGATTTCGGACCCTGGGGTCATCTGGCAGGACAGCATCGACGCGGGGAGGGAGGCCACGAGCGCGACGGCGTTGATCGAGCACGTGGGCAACCGATTGAGCCGCGAAGGCTCCACGGGTGTGGGCTTCGCCGATGGCAACGTCGAGTTCCTGAGCGCCGTGCTGGTCGAGCAAGTGCAGCAGGCGAGTGGTGGTACCACCGAGGTGTCCACCATGCATCGCAATTTGCTCGAGGAACGCTACCGAAGCTGGACAGGAGGAAACGAGCCGATTGCGTCCGCGGTGGGCCCGGGCTTTTCGCTTCACCGTGGCTAGTTCCGCCAGGTGTTGTTCCGACTCGATCTGTCGTCGCTTGTCCCAGCAGCGCGGGTGCCTGGCAATCTCGGTGTCGCCATCGAGCAGGCGCACCAGCTTGTCGGAGGCAACCAGACTGAGCGTCTTCCTGACGTGGGTGTGGGGGATGGAATAATCGTTACCATCGAAGCGGACGTAGGGAGTCTTGCCCGAGCGGATGGGCTTGACCAGGTCACATCTGAAGCGATGCTCTGGGAGGCCGAGCAAACGCGCTCGCTCTTGGTCTAGCGCTTCAGCTACCGTGAGTGTGTCCTCACCGGGCACCACGCGACTGTGAACGACTTCGGCGAGCCACCGATCGAGTTGGGCGTTGAGGTCGTCGAGCGACGCGACGGTACGCGCTGCGAAGAAGGATTCGCGTATATCGCGGATCCGACGCTCGACGCGCCCTTTCTCGTTGCCACGCCTGATCCCCACTGGTTTTGGCGCGAAGTGGTAGTGTCCGCTGAGCTCGAGAATGTGGGGATGAAACCGGATCAGGTCTCCTTGTCTTTCGAGGACGACGCTCTTGAGGTTGTCGTAGAGAGCTTCACGAGGGACGCCTCGAAACGATTCGAACGCTTCGACGTGACAGCGCACAAAACTCTCCAAGGTTTGGTCGAGGGTAAATCGAGCAAAAGTGGCTCTCGACCAACAGAGCACCATCACGAAGCAGGACAGCTTCCGCTCGCTGCGTCCGACTCGCAGCTTACCGAAAGAGCCCCAGTCGACCTGGGCTTGCTCGCCCGGCAACACTGTCAGGCGGAAAAACGCCTCGTGATGGGACGCTGGACGCACACGCCGCACGTAACGTCGAAGGGTCCCGATGCTGCCCTCATATCCCCGGTCGCGTAGCATTTCGAACAAGCGAGTCGAACGCAATCGAGGGTGTCGGTTGAGCGTATCGGCAATGAAGCCGCGGTACGGATCGAGCTTCTGTGGCCCCGAGGTGAATCGTTTGCTTGCAAACCGGCCGCACCCCACCGCCAGCTCCACCGTGTCGTGATGAAGGCCAAGCTCCGCAGCGATCGTGTTGACCTTCCAGTGCTCCGCGAAGTACAGCCGGCGAATGGTTGCTCGTTGCTCATCCGTTATCATCGCGCCACCTCTTCGATGACGCGTCGCTCGAGGTCGCGAAAGCTACCGAGACCGTCGAGGGGAGCGCGACGGCGGGGAACGCTCGCGGGCACCCAGGTGAGACTGTACAGCGCCCCACCGTGGTCGGCGAAAGCTTCTCGAAAGAGATTCGAGTCGGACCCGTGCACCTGGTCGTCCACACACAGCGCAGCGCGGACCGGCTGCCCCTGCCACAGTGCGATCGCCTCCAGCAGCGTGCCCAGCGCTCGCGGGTGAACTGGGTCTACACACAAGCGTGCTTTGAGAATTGTCTCGCTCGGGCTGCCCAGCGCCACGATTCGGGTAGTCGCCGTGCCCGGCGCTATCCCCATCCAGATTGATTCCATGCGTTGTCTCCGTGAGAAGCGCCTCGGCCGCCACCGTGGCGACGGAGCGCTCCGCGTCGGAAACCATTCGAGGGTGGCCAACTTCTCGGCGACCCGTGTCCGTTTCTTTTTGTCGTAGGCGCCATTCGCGTGTGCGCCGCGACGTGGCCATTCGTCCCAGCCAGCCGCGCCAATACCGCTGCTTGCACAGGCGGCGTCGCTCGCGCCGCTCGGCGTCATGCCTCCCGCCCACGCAGTACACTTGCCCCCGATCGCAACTCCGGCAGAGGAAGAACACGGCCCGGCAGCGGTCCTCAACACATTGAATCTGGCGTAGATCGTCCACAGTTGCGGTCTTTCGACCGCAGAGAATTCGACCAACCCAGTCGACCCGTGCGACAACCCCGGTGTCGTTACGCGTCCACTTGCGGCGACCCTGGGCTCGGAGCTGCTACTCCGGGCCCAACTCTATTTGCGGCCGCGCAGATCGTGTCCTGCCTCTCCCCATCGGGCCAACTACCGCGCGCCCACGACCGGCCTACACAGATTCCCGCGTTTGTTGATGGTCGTCGACAGCTGCAGTGATGGTGGCGAGGTAACGCGAAAACCGCTGTGGCGATCAGGTTGTTTCACGCCACGTCAGACCAAGCATGGCGGCAGGCACTTCAGACCGTATCCACTCGGGTTTGGGCCGTGCAATAGAAGATGCAGTCCTACGTGACTCTTGCTCCGACAGCCGACATATGACGCATGGTTGTCTTCGCACCATGAACCATCGGCAATGGAACGCTTCGAAGTGCCGAATTGCGATTTGCGCAAAGCCTGG
>QJWJ01000096.1 GCA_003235365.1 Deltaproteobacteria bacterium | reverse complement strand
CCGTGCGCTGGGGCCGGTTTGTCGAGTTTGCAAGAAATGCAGGCATTCGTGACGCCAGGAACGTGACACGCGAGTTCGTTCAGGAGTACGCGGCCTCACTCGCCCCGCAAGTCGAATCGAAGTCAATGTCGATCCGCTACGCCCAGAATCTCGTCTCGACAATCAATATCGTCTTCGAAACGATGCGCGGCGATCGGCAGCTTCGCCTTTCACCGGCGAGACTGCTTGGGCAACGCGTCCATGTTCGTCAACACGCGCCGGCGAGTCTCCATCGCCGAATCGTCGCCGAGCGCATCGCGAGACTTGATGACAGAGGGTATGAGCGAGTCAGCGCCGTGGCATCCCTCGCCCGCGAGCTCGGCATGCGTTTCCGAGAGGCCTCCCTGCTCGATGCGCGAGAAGCCTGTCGTCAGGCGCTCGCTGACGGACGTATCAACGTGACGCGCGGGACCAAAGGTGGTCGGGGAAAGACAGTGGACCGGTGGGTGCCGGTGACGCCGATCGCGCTGGCAACGCTGACGCGCGCGGCGACACTGCAGGGTGACGGGGCTGGATTGATTCCCCCCACGATGACGTTTCGGGAGTGGCGCGACCATGCCTACGGCGTTTGGAAGCGTGCGAACAAGGGTACTCGGCTGCAGGGGTTTCACGACCTGCGCGTCGCATACGCGTGTGAGCGCTACGAGGCACTGACCGACACGCTCGCGCCGGTTGTCTGTGGCAAACGGACGGCCGATCGCGAGACTGACCGGGCAGCTCGAACGATCATTGCACTAGAGCTCGGCCATGGGCGCATCGACGTGGTCGCGGCTTACGTCGGATCGAGTCGCTGATGGCGCGGCCAGCGTCAACCCGTCAGGCGACTCATCAGACACAAAGTCTCCTGACCCGGCGGCTCCCAGGTGCTCGCGGGACAACCGTGAAAGCGCATCTCCAGCGCGCGGGCGCCGTCGGGAAGACCATCTATCAGCGGTGGCAGCTCGGCCCATACCAATGGCAGGTGAAGCACCTGCGGTGGTATCTCGCGCATCGAACGCGGAGATTGAAGCGAAGCGCCCGGTACCGCCACTGGCTGACGGTCCGGCTGCTGGTGATCGCGCTCGGACGCGAAGCGGATTGGCTGCCGCGTTTGAACGGACCCTGGACCCGCCCGGGCGAGGCGCGCGCCTTCCGGCCGGGCGCGGGACGGCCTGTGAACCGTCCGACGTAGCTGCACTCCAGCCGAGCAACCGATTTCCACATTCTCATTTACCTAACAATAGGTTACGACCGTAATCTAATGTGATCGCTCAGTTTGGTCCACGGTGGACCAAACCCTCTCAGGAGTTATCCCGGCGAGCGCGGTGCTGGTCAATCTGCTCGAGTCGCCGCCTTTCGGATTCACGATGCGCCCGCTCGAGCGCTCGCTCGCTGGCAGCACGCGTCTCTAGCGATGTTCGAAACCGCGCGCCCGCATCGGTCAACGTGAACTCGCCTTTGAGCGCGAGACTCGCCAGGCGAGCCACGTAGTCGAATTCGCAGCGCACGGGGTCCGAGGTCCGGCGTTTTGCCAAGATTCGCGCCGTCGCCTCATCGAGCACGTCCCGGCACAAGGCTGACGTGAGACCGGCGAGACGCAGCGCCAGTACGCGCCGCTGGCTGTCCGTCAACGTGAGCTCGGAAGGAAACTCAATGCGGGCCTCGCGCGCATCGCGTGAATGACTGTTATCAGTAGTAGTTGTTATTTTCTTACTACTACTACAAGACACCGCGTTCAGATTTCGAACGCCGTGCCGAGAACTGCGGGCGACCGTGTTCACATTCTGAACGCGGTCATTGGAGATCGGCGCCAGCAGCGCCCTGAGCTGCTCGAATCTCAGGCCGAGCTGAACTTCGAGCTCGGCCGGGCCAAGCGCTGCAGGGTCCGACGAACGTGCGGCCGTTGCGATTTCGTCGAGGACACCCGCGGCAACCTCACGAATGTGAGCAGTTCGATGCGAGCGGGCTCGTTCTGCGAGCGCAACATACCCGTCATCGAACCGAAGGCTCTCGGTTAACGGCAACGACTCGTCGACGAGCGCGTAGACGTTGTTGGCAAATCGCCCCCCGGCCTGGCGTGGCGTCGATAGCAAACATAGCCAACGTGTGAGACGCAGCATCAGCAACGCCCGGGCGAGCGTGGCCCGTGATACCCGAACCCAGCGCATGAGCTCGGCGTAGCTCGGAAAGGCCACGGATTGGCCAGGCTGCGCGTGAATGCGCATGATCTGCCACGTCACGATATCGACCGGCTCAAGTCGTGCGTCGAGGAGCAAGAGCCGCGGACACGGGTCTTGCGGGTTACCGAGAAAGACGAGCTGGCTCAGCGAGTCGTTGTCGCCCTCTCCTACCAAGACTGAATGATCCCGATTCAGTGTCGAGAGTAATGCGGCAAGACGATCAGCCGGACGAGGCTCTTGCGGCATTCGATTTCTCGCCGGCGACCGGGTGAGGCTTCGGTGCAATCGCACCGGAAAGTGCGGGCGCAGAAGCCTGCGCCAATGCCTTCCACTCTTCGACGACCGGCCAGATCATCGTCAGCGACAGACCGGACTCTCGAGCGAGCGCCAGATACCGCTCGCATTCGTCCTCGATGTCTTCGGTCGCACGCCAGATCTGCCACAGCGTCTCAAGTTGATCGTCCGTGGGCTTTTGGGGGCGACCCGGCGGTGTCTGGGTTTCAAGGACGCGGCGCCGAACGGCGCAATCGGTCGTTGTCATGCCCCAGTAATGGGCCATCATCGCGCTTGGCGCGCCCGCTTGCAGTAGATCGTCGCGGAGTCGGTCTCGATCCGTGTCCCGCTCCAGACTCGCGATGACCCTCTTGAACGACGCGTGGTCGATTCGTAAATCCATGAAATGCGAACCCAGGGCACTCAGATGCTTCACATGTTTGAGACTGAGTTTCTCGATCGCACGGATTTCCTCAGGCAGGAAGCCCATCACCAACAATAGCGACTCGTCGCCAGCCTCGAGCGTACGCGTCGCGTAGCTGAGAACACTGAAAACAAGCTCACTGTGACTATTGATCGGCATGGATCCCTTCTAGACCCAAAGAGAAACGCCAGCTCGTTGGCTTGCCCGATGCAGCTCTCGACATGACGCGAAGAGCTCTTGGAGTGCGGTGAAGAGCTCATCACCGACTTGATCGCTGCAAAGAAACTCCTCGCCGAGTGACGCCAGGTCGAACGTCCCGACCAGCGCGCCCAGCGCCGTACGGGGATCAGTATTCGGCAAGTGCTCAGGCGTCCGGTCGAAGAGCTGCACGAGCCAGGCGCCGGGTGCGCGGGTCTTTAGCGCTGCCAGATGCGACGGGCTCAATTGCTGCGCGCAACTGGCAAGCCACCACCAGGTCCAGGCCGGAACACCGTTCAAGGTCGTTGGCGGCTCTGGCGGCTCAATCCAGAACCCGTAACCGATCTCGGTGTCACGGACCAAGGGATTAAGGCCCTGCCAAACCGCGAGTTCGCGCGCCTTCGCATAGATGACTGAGCGCACTCGCTGCAGCTCGGTTGGCGAGCCCAACTCCGTGGCGGTCGTTCGGGATCGACGCTCGTCGATTGAGCCGAGACTGGAATCGATTCCAGCCACTTCGGTCAACTCGGCAGTCGATGGAGGCGGCACCGTGGCACGTGCGCGTTGGCGCTCCAGTCGTGCGCGCTGCGCGACACGCTCCCGCTCAAAGATCCAGCCGTCATCCGAGACGGTGTCGGGCTCCTGCATGGCGAGCGACGAACCCGCGTCGATGGCGAGTCCACGACCGAGACTTTCCAGATCGAGCGTGATGGCCTTCGGATCCATGTCGAGCGCCTCGGCGATCGCCTGGGAGAGGGCCGATACAAAAAGCTCGTGCACCCAATCGTCGCAGTGGCAGTCCTGCGCCTCGCAGGCACCGGCGAACACGGTTTCGAACGAGGTCGCAGGACTCTGCTCGTGTCCCTCGCTCATGTTCTGCCAGTAGTCGTGTGCCTGCTTCCTCAGTCTTAAAAGCAGATCCACTGCCTTCGTCCCAAGACCTGACGCGAAGGCTTGCGGCAGATGAGCCAATAGGTAGTCGTTCGCGGAAAGCAATCTGATCAACGACGTTCGACTGATCTCGAAGCCGGCTTCACATAAACGCTCGACCAACGCCCGTTGCGTCAGCGGGGCTTGATCGGGATGAGATGCTTCATAGAGCTCGCACCACTGCACGACGGCACGGGCCCTGTCGGCGAACGTCATGTTGCCGCGTACTTCGTTTTCGATCAGATGACTCGCGAGCACGTGGCAGTCGGACGTCCACGGCTCAAATTGGCAATTGATTCGCGAGAAAACTTCATCACCCGTGTCGGCGAAGAGCTCCTTGAGTGCCTTGAGTCGTGAGTTCCCGCCGGACGCGACGATGTAACGGTCCGCTCCGGGCCTGCGCGTCACCGTCAATGGCGTCGTGAGCCCATGGCGCGACGCGATCGAGTCCTTGAGACGTTGGAACTCGGGGTTTTCGGCGCGGCGCGGGTTGTGCTCGAAGAAGTCGATCTCGGAGAGCTGCAAAACGAGCGTGGTCGGCGAAACTGGATCCAGAGATCGCGGCGCCCCGGCGGAGTCTCCGTTCGTGAAGGCCGGCGCCTTGAGGGCTTGCGCGAGACTCGCGGGGTCGGATTGCTTGCGCCCCATCAGGCCAATGTCTCGCTAGACAGGCGTGAAACATCGGCCGCTCGGTCCGGTAGCAGCTCGTGGGCGAGCGCCAGCATTGTCTCGCGCGCCGCTGGTGCCGTGCGTCCCACCGGGCGGGTTGACTCATGGCGATGCACGGGAACACCGAGGCAAGCCGCCTCGCGGTACGCCACCAGATTCGGAATGACCGTCTCGAGCAACCGAATACGATCTTTTGAGGCCGTAAAGAGCTCATCCCGGAGTGCAGCGGCAATCTGCAGCGCGTTTCGCGTTCGATCGATGCGATTGAGCACCGCAACGAGGGGCGGTACGGGGAGGCCCAGCTGACTCATGGGGCGCAGGCGCTCGAGCATATCGAGCGTACCGCGACTGAACTCACGTGCCGACAACATCTCCGGCGGCAGCGGCGAGATCAGGAGATCACTGGCCAGGACCGCGGCGTCCTGCAGCACGCCAAGGCTACCCTGTGTATCGAGAATGACGACGTCGTAAGGGGTATCGATTTGATCCAGGAGATGCCGAAGTCGAGTACGCCCATCCGGTGCGTGAAGCAGCAGATTCGGGAGCTGCCCGGTGGGGTCATTGGAGACGATCAGATCCAGATTGGAGATGATCGTCGAGGAGATCACGTTCTCCGTAACGCCCGAGACCAAAAGTTGAAACAGCCCGCCCGTCGCCTGGGAGCGGATCGCGTAGTAGCTGGACAGCGTCGGCTGCACATCGGCGTCGACCAGCAATACGCGGTAATCGAGGTCTGCGAACAGACCGCCCAGATTCGCCGCGACCGTCGTCTTGCCGACGCCGCCCTTGGTGCTGACCACCGTCATTCGTCGCATCGTGTACCCCCGCGGGATCGTCTCGTTCACCGCTTGTGACCCGCCATCGTCCAATCCGCGCAGATAGCGGGAATAAAGCCATTTCTGTGCAAACGCAATGGAAAAACGGTCCGACTTGAGCGGGCGTTTAAACGCCCCGGCGCTACGGAACAATTAAGCGTCGATCGGCGGCCCGAGGGTCAACGCAAAACCGTAACGAGCGCGCTTTTCGTTTTTTGAGGACCCGGCGGCAGGTGAGCCTCAACATCGAGGCTTTCGGT
>QJWJ01000167.1 GCA_003235365.1 Deltaproteobacteria bacterium | reverse complement strand
AGGGCCAAAGCCGTGGCCGCGACGAAGCTCTTGCCGATGCTCGCCGCGAGCATGCGGCTCTGTGGTGTCATGGGTGTTTGCCGTTCGACGTCGGCGAAGCCGCTCGCGGCGACGCCGGTGGTTCCGTCAGGTAAGGCGTACGCCGCGGTCGCGCCGGGAAGGTTCAGCTCCGCTTGCACGCGGTCGAGCTCGCGCTGAAAGCTGGCTTCGAGACGGGGACGGCGCGCGGCCGCTGCTTCCGTATTACCCGAAGCTGGCGCGCTGACGGGCTCAACCGCTGGATGGCACGCGACGCAAGCGAGGAGCAAGGCGACGCCGAGTGAGTTCATGCGGTTCATCACAGCACCTCCGTGACGGCGGACTTGCGATCCAAGAGGGCGTCGCGTTTCCACCAGACGACGCCGATGGCGATCGCGATCCACAGCAGGTTGTCCCAGGGCTGGGCATCCGGGAACAGGGGGTTCATCATTTGGAAGTGGAACAGGCATGCGACGAGCAGGCTGCCGCGCGCGACGTTGAAGAACGGCGTCAAGATGACGTAGATGGCGATCACCGCGCCGAAGTAGGGACCAAACGACCAACCGCTCATCGGCGCCCCGCTGAGAAAGAACGCCGGGATGTGCCAAATGCCGATGAGCGTGCCGAGGATCAAGCCAGCCCACAGCGGCGCGACGCGACGCTGCAGCAGAGGGAGTGCCACACCACGCCAGCCGAACTCTTCGATGGGTCCTAGAAACAGAGCGAATGCGAGCGCCGTCAGCGCCTCCTGAGGGTTCGCAAACGGGAACGGGTCGTGGATCGAGCCCTTGATGGCAGCGCCGGCGAACACGACGGCAGGGATGCCCAGCACGAGGAAAGCCCACCAACCGAGGGGAGCGTGCCAGAGCGTCAGGCGTTTGAAGAATCGCCCCAGACCTCCAAGTCCACAGTGTCGAAACACCAGGAACGTGCCGGCGATGCCGGGCGAGTACACGGCAAGGATGTAAAGCGGGTTGGTGATGGTGAGTTCGCCAAAGATGGCAGCAACCTGGTCGTAGAAGAGGATCAGTATGGCTGCGATGCCCCAAGTGAGGCCGAAGGACATGGCAAGCAGCGGGATGAGGGTTTTTGTCGTCATTGCAGGCCGCTGTTGGGGGGCTGCTTCGTGCGGCACGTCGACTTGATTCGATGAGTTCAGTGAATTCACGTGTAAGCGTTTCATGGTGTCTCCTTCTGTGATGGCGCAGCGCTTTGGCGTTGCGCTCGTGAGTCTTCGTCGCCGCCGTCAGGCAGGCGCCAGGTCAGGCCAACCCGACCGAAGAACGTGTCGGGTAGCGTCTGCATGCCGCCTGCGACGCGCCCGTTATCCGCGTTCATCTGCTCGAAGCGGCGATGGAACGTGTGCCCGACGTAGAGAGTGAGCCAGGCGGTGTCGACGAGCCGAACTCCGAACGACGCGCCTGCCGTTGCGACCGAATACGCGATGTGATCGACGCAGTCGTCTCGCTGAGCCTGGCGTTCGTCTTCTGGCGTTGCAGGATCGTCCGCCTCTGCCTGGCAAGGCCAGGCGTCACGGATGGACGAATCGCTGATGGCGTACGAGTAGCCGTCGACGTCGGCGCGCAGCCCGACCTCAAACCTATCGCCGAGGGCCAACGTTGCCTCCGCTTGCAGCGGCAAGAAGAGGTCGAACGTGATCGAGTCGGTGGGCTCCCAGCGCGTGTAGAGCAGGGGAAGGGGCAGCAGCGAGCCGAACTCGAACATGGCTGCGGCGCCACCGCCCAAGATGAGCTCGTCTGAAAACTGGTAGCTGGCGAGCCCCAGTCCCTGCATGCGCAACGCGCGGGATTCGACGCTGAACGAGTCGCCCGCGACGGCGGGTGCTGCTTGAACGAGCAACATCCAGTCCGACGAAACCAGGTGGATGAGTGTGAGCGACGCCTCGAAGGTCTGTAGGCTCAGCTCGCGCTGCAAAGGCGACTCGTGGGAGAAAGAGAGCTTGTCGAGCCGGTAACCGAGGCCCGGCGCGAGCACGGTGTGCTCGCCGAGCGGTACGGGCAGCTTGAACGCAGCGCTGTAGGTTGAGACCTGGACGTCGTGTGCGTCGGACCAGGGCGCAGCCCCACTCGGTCGCTCTCCCTCGAGGGGCGTGGGAGGCAGGTATTCGCTTCGCAAGTTCAGCAAGTCGAGCGGCTGGGCACTTGCGAGGGAGGGGCCCGACAGCAAGCCGAGCCCGGTGAGGAGTGCCGAAAGGCGAGTTGCGTGTCTCATGAAGGCGAAGTGACGACCGGCGCCCTTCGGTTCACGAGAAAATCACTGCACTCGGTACAGCGCGCGCACGTGCCTGAAACTCCAGCAAAAGCTCGAGCTCAAGCACCACCTTTCCGGGCATGCCGGACCCCTCACCTCAGCGTTCGGCGAGGTGTGGCGCGGGATCTATGCCGCTCCACCAACGGCGCATCTGCTCTTCGTCCCACGCGCCACCGACGTCGATTTGGCCCAGCGCGCTCGACACGTCATCGGCCGACTGGGGACGGTCCTCCGGGCTCTTGGCAAGCAGCTTGGCCACCAGATCCTCGAGTGCCGCAGGCACGTTCGCGCTTTCATCGAATAGTGGCGAGGGGAGCGCCGCGTGCACGTGACTGGAGAGCAGGCCCACGACCGTCTTCGCTTCAAACAGCTGTCGACCGGTGAGTAAGAAATACGCCACGCAGCCCAGGGCGTAGAGATCCGCCCGGCCATCGACGTCATCGGGTGCGACGATCGTTTCGGGCGCCATGAAGGCCGGCGTCCCCACGACATCGTTGTCGCGGGTGAGCGCCGATGCCTGGTCGCGATCCGCTCGCGCAATCTCGGTGACCAATCCGAAGTCGAGTACCTTGATGACGTCGAGCTCGGTCCCTTGTCGGCAGAGAAAGATGTTCGCGGGCTTGATGTCTCGGTGGATCAGTCCTTGGCGGTGCGCTTCGGCAAGTGACAGGCAGACTTGCCGCAGGATCTGCACGACGCGCCAGGGAGCCTGGGGACCATCGCGGGTGACGAGAGCCTCGAGGTCCATGCCGTCCAGCAGCTCCATCACGTAGTAGAAGTCGCCAGCATCCGTGCGCCCGAAGTCGTAAATCTCAACGGTATGCGCCGAGCGCAGTTGGGCCGTCGCACGCGCCTCACGTTCGAAGCGGCGCAGCGCGCCCGCGGCTCGCTCGGGAGCGACGTCGAGCCTGTCGGCCCTGATGATCTTGAGTGCAGCCGGTCTGGCGAGCATCTTGTGTCGGGCGAGCCAGACCTGCCCCATGCCGCCTTCGCCCAGCGCCCGGACCAGCACGTAGCTACCCAGTTCGCGTGAACGTCGCCTTTCGGTGAGGAGAGCCGCTTCGATGCGGTGGATCGCCCTGGACGAGAACGCGCTGAGGATCACGCTCAGCGGAACGCTGGCAAAGGTCTCCGGCGAAAGGATCGCGAAGTAGTCGAGCCCACTCCATTGCGACCAAGCGAGCGGTAGCAACAGAAGCGGCAACCCCAAACAGAGCGCGAGGAGCAGATGTCTCGTGGGCGAGCCCGGCACGAAGGGCGGAAAGAGCACCAGGAAGACGCACGTCCACGTCAGTCCATCGATCATGCTCGGTGCTTCCACCCCCGCAGCGCGTTCCAGGCTGAGGTTCTCAGGGAACTGGAAGAAATGGAGACTCTCGAGGGTCTGGTGGAGACCGACAGCGAACACCAACAGGAGCGCGAGGCGCGCCACAGTTTCGAGCGAGAGACTCACCTTGCGCGCGGCGCGCCACACCCCCCACGCAAGAATCGCCATCACCACGTTCTTCAAGCGTGCAGGGCTTGTCAGCCCAGAAGTGTGGAACGCGGCGTGCATCCCGAGATCGAGGGGTATGGCAACGGAATACACGACGCCGGCGAGCGCGGCGATCGCAGCAACCCGGCTGCGGACGCTCGCTTCGACCACCGGATCGCGAACGTTCGAATCAGCTGTCGGCTCGGATTCGTGTCGCAGCAGGGTTGGGGACTTGCCGAGGACCGCCGCTTCGAGATTGGCGAGCGCCAGGTCGCGCTCGAGGGGGGAGCCGAACGCTGGAGGAGGTGCTGCGTGTTCGATGCCGATGGCAAGCGTGTCATCCGGCAAGCGCTCGGCATCCTGACTCGACCGCGGGTGCAACGGAGTTACCTCGACGGGCGTGCGTTCCGTCTCGGTCGGGTCGGGCATGACGCGATGGTAACGCCACGGCGACTCCATGGCGAGCATCCGAAACACCGCTCGATGCAATCGCTCGTACAGAATGCAGACCCAGTGGCGTCGAGCAAGTAGACACCAGCACTGACCGTCAACGGCGACCAGCTCGAGGATCTCTCGCCGTTGTCGACATTGCCGAGCCCGCTGCGGATGCTCAGTAGCCTGAGACTCAATCCGGTCTCGTGCACGGCGCAGACCGACAACGTCACAGCGCTGACGGGCATCTCACAAACCCCACGCATCGATTGCCCGTGACCGGCGCCAGCCAGCTCGGGCGGTCGAGCCCCGCTCCGGGCGAAAATGTTTTCGCCCACCGGCGTGGCGGTCGAGCGCTACCCTGGTGACATGCGTATTCGGTGGGCATCGTCGGTAGCCGCGGCTTGTATCGGTTTGTGCGCTTGTGGATCGGGGACCCCGAGCGGCCAGAGCAGCGATGGCACGCCGAGCGTGATGCCGGACGGCACGGGGGCAGACTCTAGTGGCGACAATCCGTCGGACTCATCGCCGTCGAACCCGCCCGACGGCGAGCCGGACGCCTCCCCGCGGGTCACGGCGCCCGCCGTTGAGGTGAACGCCCCAGACCCGTTGGGCAGCGGCGACCCCGATGCACCAGACGGGGCGCCCGCCCCCGCCGGATCGGGGGCCCCGTCTGCAACCCCAACCGCGGACGACGCCGGCCCCGCAGCGATCCAACCCGGATCCGACCCTGACGCCCCCGAACCCGACGACGCGGCGCCACCCGCCGACGATTTCGTCGTTTCCTGCGACGGACCGCTGACGTTCCGAGATCCGGATCTGAAGCTGATGGTGGCGGTGGCCGCCGGGGTGCCTCCCGATCAGGACTTGTACCCCGAGCAAGTCGAAGCGCTCACCAGCGTGACGCTGTACGGCGAAGGCGTGGAATACCTCGACGGCATCCAGTGTCTGACGGCACTGCGCACCCTGAGACTGACTCAGGAGGCCTTGCAGGGTGATCTGCGGCCGCTGAGCGCGCTGACCGAGCTGCAGAGCCTGACCTTTCGCCACGGCGGCCAGGCCGTCGATCTGACGCCACTGGCCGTGCTGTCGCAACTGACGAAGCTCGATGTCGAAGGCGCCGGCATCGACGACCTGTCGCCCCTGCGCTCGTTGACCGGTCTGAAGTACCTGACGTTCCGAAATGTGGGTACGAGCGACATCAGCGCGCTCGACACACTGACCGAACTGACGCACCTGACCGTCGAAGGGGGCGCTGCGCTGCGCGGTTTGGGCGCGCTCACCCGGCTCGTCAACGTGGAGGTCGACAGTCCCGATTGGAACGACGTCTCGGAGTTCTCGACGCTGACGAACTTGCGTCAGCTGGCCTTGGAAGGAGGCACCGTCAGTGACATCAGTGCGCTCGGCGGGCTGACGGAGCTCGTCGAGTTGCGGCTGGTGGTCGACGGCATCGAGGACGTGACGGCATTGGGCGATCTCGTCAAGCTCGAGTCGCTCAATGTCAAAGGACTGAGCACCTCGGACATCTCGGCACTGGGTCAACTCTCGGCGCTGACCGATCTCTATCTCGGAGCCGACGAGCAGCTCGCCGCCGTCACGGGGCTGGGACAACTGCAGTCGTTGCAGACCCTGACGCTTGCCGCACCCGCCCTCGTCGATGTCAGCGCGTTCAGTGGGCTGAAAAACGTGGCCTCCTTGTCCCTCCAGAGCGACGCCTTGGCGGATCTGACGGGCCTCGAGGGCATGACGTCCCTCACCAAGCTGTGGCTCCGCGGCAACTCGCTCTCCGATCTGCGGCCCGTGTCGACGCTACCGCTGGTGACCAATGCCCTCTTCGCCGGAGATGCCCTCGGTGACTTGACCCCGATTGCTTCCTTGACCCAGCTCGACAACCTGCAGATCATCGGTGCCAACGTGAGCGATCTGTCGCCGCTGTCATCGCTGGCGAACCTCGTCACACTCTCCCTCGGCGGCGACAGCTTGAACGACCTGTCGCCTCTTTCCAATCTCAGTCAGTTGAACACACTGAACCTGTGGGGCGCGGCCATGACCGACATCAGCCCCCTTGGCGAGTTGGTGCAGCTCAAGGAGCTGAGCCTCATGGGCAGCGCCGTGACCAACTTCTCCGCGCTGGCCGACATCGAGTACTTGACGAGATTGACGCTGCAAGACAACGACATCAGCGACCTGACCTCGTTGCTCGGGATCCAGAAGGTCTACGAGTTCGATTTGGGGCAGAATCCGATCTCGTGTGCGGATCAGGCCGACAACATCGAGACCCTCAAACGCCGATCGACGGTTTTCCACATCAGTTGCATTTGACAAGATGACCCCGTGCGGCGCACCCGGCACCCGGTCGAGCGCTTGAGCGTCTTGGAAGCATCGGCCAAACGCTGGCGCGCGCTCGCCGCAATCGAAGCGGGAGCGAGTCAAGTCGAGTGCTGTGGCGGCGGACCCGGGCGGTCGATGCTCTGAAACCCCTGGCCAACGCTCGTCGCTCAGCACATAGCCCGGCCGATCGCATCGAACCGCCCCGTCGTGGGCAGCGCGGCTCAAGATCGGCTCCTCGAGTGATCTGCAGCGTCAGTTGCCGGCGCCGACGTCACAACCCGCCACGGGGACACCGCCGTCGGTGCAGCTGGGGAAACGACACTGGTTGGTGCAACCATCAGCGTTGTTTGAATTGCCGTCGTCGCACGCTTCTCCCGCCTGGACAAAGCCGTCGCCGCAGATCGTCAGGGAGCACGCGTTCGTGCAGCCGTCAGCATTGTTCGTATTGCCGTCGTCGCATTCCTCACCACACGCGACGATGCCGTCGCCGCAGCTATCGTGAATGCATGTGCTCGGACAGCCATCGCAGGGGTCCCAGTTGCCGTCATCGCAAGCTTCACCGGGTTGAACGTAGCCGTCGCCGCAACGCGCCTGCTCGCACACGTCCGTGCACGAGTCCGTATTCGACACGTTGCCGTCGTCACATTCTTCACCGGCCTGAACGTAGCCGTCACCGCAGCGCGCCTGCTCGCACACGTCCGTGCACGAGTCCGTGTTCGAGTCGTTGCCGTCGTCGCATCTTTCGCCGGGCTGGACGTAGCCGTCGCCACAGCGCGCCTGCTCGCACACGTCCGTGCATGTGTCGGTGTTCGACGCGTTGCCGTCGTCGCACTGTTCGTCGTCGTGGGTACCGGGCAACTGATCGGCACCGAGTGGCTGTATGAGCCCATCGCCGCAGACAGCCATCGTGCATGCGGTGGTGCAGCCGTCAGTATTGTCGACGTTACCGTCATCACATTCTTCATCACACGCGACGATGCCGTCACCGCAGCCACTGAGAACGCACGTGCTTGGGCAGCCGTCGCAGTCGACATCGTTGCCATCGTCGCAAGCTTCGCCCGCTTGGACTATGCCATCGCCACAGCGCGCCTGCTGACAGGTGTTGGTGCACGTGTCGCTGTCCGTCGTGTTGCCGTCGTCGCACTCTTCACCGGGTTGAACGTGGCCGTCGCCACAGCGGGCATTCTCGCACGTATTGGTGCAGGCGTCGGTGTTCACCGTGTTGCCGTCGTCACACTCTTCGCCGCAACCGCGGACACCGTCGCCACACTCATCTCTAATACACGAGTTCGGACACGCATCGCAGTTGACGGAGTTGCCATCGTCGCAGTCTTCGTCCGATTGGACGATACCGTCGCCACAACGAGGCGACTCGCAGTGATTGGTGCAATCATCGCGGTCTACCGTGTTGCCGTCGTCGCAGTCTTCGGATTGTTGACGGACGCCGTCACCACAATACTCGTCCCGACAATTGGAAGAGCAGCCGTCGTCGCTGCGGACGTTCTCGTCGTCGCATTGTTCCTCGAGACTGAGGATGCCATCGCCACACACTGCCAAACGACACAGGTGCGTGCATTCGTCGGTGTCGTCGCCATTGCCGTCGTCGCACTGCTCTCCCGGCTCCTTCTTGCCGTTGCCACAGCTTGCGCTTGGGGGCAGAGCCGCGTCGCCTCCATCGTTCGACGGCACGAAGGGCAGATCGTCGGTGTCGTCATCCGAGGTCTCGTGGGAATTGCTCGTCGCTGAGTCGGTATTCGCACCACAAGCACTGAGACCAACCAGCGCGGACGACACGACTGCCAGCCATACTGCCAAACGCTCCGTTCGTTTCGACATCCGCATATCTCCAAGTGAGTTCGCTGCATTCTGGAGGCGTGACCCATTCGGGGCAAGCGCGCGACCTTCAGATCGCTCAGATTCTCTGACGATCGAAAAGACGAACAACCCAGGCAGCACGCCGATGGCAGCATGCGCATGCAAACGCACCCGTCCGGCGGCGCCTGGTGATGCCGAGGGGGCTCGGCGATGGCCGAGCCACAGGGGGCAGATCACACGAGTTGTGCTCTGAGCGCCATGGCATAGAGCTCTTGGCTGGGCTGCCACTGCTTCTGTCGGGGTGGGAAGGTCGCGTCGAATTCGTCCAGACCAGCGGGCACTTCGAATACCTCGCTGAAGTGAACCACCCAAGCCCGTCCAGCGAGTTCTCCAGGCGCAAGCTCCAAAGCGAGCAAACCGAAGGGGTGGCTCCCGTCAGTCATGGAGATGCTCAGATCCTTCCCATTGCGAAACCCGTAGCCGACGTAGTTGTGGGGATGGCCGAGCAGTATGATGGCGGCAAACCCCCGCTCACGCCCCGCGTCGGCCACGCGAGCCATCATGGCTCGGCCGATGCCTCGTCGTTGGAACTTCGGGTGCACGGTGACCGGGCCGACCGTCAGAGTCTCCAACTCCCCCCCATCATCGGAGCTGAGTCTGGACCGGGTCGTCATGGTGTTGCCAACGATCTGGCCGTCGAGGATCGCGACCAAGGACAGCTCAGGGACAAAATCGGGATGGTCGCGCATCAGGTGGACCAGATAGTGCTCGTCGCACCCGGGGACATGAAGATTCCAGAACGCCTCTCGCGTCAACTCCTCGACAACCCGATGGTCGGCGGGTGCCTCGGGGCGCAGCACGAGATCCGTCATGATGTCGTTCATGGCGACGAGTGTAGAACGAGTCCGAATCCAGGTCATCCGCTGCGTGACACAGCAGCGCCTCGCTTGACAGCGCCGGGCGATGGAGTCATCCATCGTATTATTACGATTAGTCAACCCAAACAACCTGAGCCCTGCTGCCCGCCCGCGCGCAACGAGCCTGACCTGCGCCCGGTCGATGGTCCTACGGCGGACGAGGAGCTCGCGGTCTTGGCCAAGGCGCTCGGGCACCCTGTTCGGGTGCGCGTGATGCGTCTGTTGCTGCGACGCGAGTCCTGCATTTGTGGAGAAATTGTCTCGGAGCTGGACCTGCCGCAGTCCACGGTGTCGCAGCACCTCAAGTCACTCAAAGACGCGGGTCTGGTCCGGGGCAGCGTCGACGGGCCGCGCGTTTGCTACTGCGCCGATCCGCGGGGCGTCCGTCGACTGCGCGCGCTGGTAGGAGCTCTCTGATGTTACGAGAACGTAAATTCACGATTGAATCTCAGGCGCGTTCGAGAAGCGGCACCGACACGCGGGTAAGTCATGGGACTGTTTGAGCGGTACCTATCGGTCTGGGTTGCGCTGTGCATCGGCGCGGGTGTCGCACTCGGCGTGACCGCACCAGAACTGTTCGAGTTGATTGCAGACCTGGAGTGGGCGCGAGTCAACCTGGTCGTTGCACTGCTCATCTGGCTGATGGTGTATCCGATGATGCTGAAGGTCGAGCCAGCGTGCCTGAAGGACGTGGGCACCAAACCCAAAGGCCTGGCGCTCACCCTCGTCGTGAACTGGCTCATCAAGCCGTTCACCATGGCGGGCTTAGGATTACTGTTCTTCGAGCACCTGTTCGCCGGGCTGGTCCCCGCCGTCGACGCGCAACAATACGTCGCGGGGATGATTCTGCTCGGCGTTGCCCCTTGCACAGCCATGGTCTTCGTGTGGAGCCACCTGACCGAGGGTGATGCGAACTACACGTTGGTACAGGTTACCGTCAACGACATCATCCTCGTGTTTGCCTTCGCGCCCATCGCTGGGCTGCTCCTGGGCGTGACGGACCTTGCGGTTCCGTGGGAAACGCTGGTCGCATCCGTTGTCATTTTCGTCGTCGTACCCCTGGGCGCGGGGCTTGCAACCCATCGACGTCTGATGGGCAGCGGCGGTCGCTCTGCGGTCGAGCAACTCGCCAAGAAGCTGAAGCCCACCTCGATCGTCGGGCTGCTGCTCACGGTCGTCATCCTGTTCGGCTTTCAAGCCCAGACCCTCATCGACCAACCAGGCAGGGTGGCGCTCATCGCGGTGCCGTTGCTGATCCAGAGCTACGGCATCTTCGCCGTCACCTACGGTCTGGCCAAGGCGCTCAGACTTCCGTTCGACGTCGCGGCACCAGCGGCGATGATCGGCACGTCAAACTTCTTCGAACTGGCGGTTGCCGTGGCCATCAGCCTATTCGGATTGTCCTCCGGCGCGGCGTTGGCCACAGTGGTCGGCGTACTGATCGAGGTACCAGTGATGCTGTCACTCGTCTCGTTCGCCAACCGCACCAAGGGTTGGTTCCCGGCGAGCCCCGTCACCAGCTGAGGGTCCCAATGCAAGGCGTGACGTTCGACAACGTGCTGTTTCTCTGCGTGGCCAACTCAGCGCGATCACCCATGGCCGAAGGGCTTGCCAAGCAACTGCTAGGCGAGCGGGTCCGCATCCAATCTGCGGGTTCGGAACCGTCCGGCATCAACCCACTGGCCACGGCAGTGATGCGTGAACTCGGCATCGACATCTCGAACTACACGTCGAAGTCCGTCGACGACGTCTCCGTCGACGGCGTCAACTTGGTCGTCACTCTGTGCGCCGACGAAGTCTGCCCCGTCTTTCTGGGGAACGTTCGGCGGCTACATTGGCCAATTCAGGACCCCGACCGCAGCCACGAGGCATTGACCGAAGAGCAGCGGCTGGATCACTTTCGCGTCGCGCGCGACCAAATCCGCAAGCGACTCGAAGTGCTCGGCGCCCTGCACCACCCCATCGACGGCCTGGCACCCCGGGAGTTTCACGCGAGCATTCGCGTGCCCGATCTCGCTGCTGCGGTTCGCTTCTACACCTGGCTCCTGGGCGAATGCCCCAAAGAGTGGACACACCGCTACGCCACGTTCGTGAGCGAGCGGCTGAAGACGAACTTCGTCGTGCTCGAAGATCCACAAGTCACACCAGCCGCTCACGGCGCTCTGTATCACCTCGGCGTGGACGTTGGCACTCGTGATGCCGTGATCGCTGCACAGGCCAAGGCGCGTGCCGCCCAATGCCCCATCTTCAAGCCTGCACGCACCACCTGGCAAGGCACTCCCCTGCACGAACTGTGGCTGCGCGACCCCGGCGGCAATCTGGTCGAGGTATACGCCCGCTTGACCGAAAGCGAACTGGCGACGATGCCGGCGGACAAGGAACCCGTCCTGCTGTGAAGACCCCGCGAGGGACCTGAGCGGCCTCAGGCGCTACCGTCCACTCAACGAAAGCATCACCAAGAACGCACCGACGCAAACAGCAAAGCTGATCGTCGAGGCGTGGAAGACGCGTGTAGCGGTCTTGGTCGGCATGTCGGCGATCTTGCCCTTGCCCTGCAACGCGATGCCCGTCAAGGCCACGGCAAAGTAGGTGATGAAGCCTGCGGCGACCGTGTCCTCGTCGTAACCCATGAGGCTCACGCCCCACACGATCAATCCACAACAGGCGAACGCAGAGACAATGGTCGAGTAGCCCGCAACCAACGAACGATTGCGTTGGTACCACGATGGCCGAGTAGGCGGGTTCGCCAGCCGCTGGGCGGCAGCGCGCTGCTGGCTTTGACGTTTTCGGTTCCGCTTTTCGAGGACGGCGCGTTGCCGCTCCTCCTCACGGGCGATCTTTTCGCGCATCGCGGATGGCCCACGAAACAGCAGGTACCACGGTTGGATACCAGGCGCGCTATTGATTAACGACCAAGTCTCTTCCAGTATCAGGCTCTTGGTCCCGCAGTAGCCGCACGCGACCAATCGTTGCTGGGGGGCTGGGTCCAAGGGACCGCCACACTTGGGGCAGCCTAGCGCCACCACCGACCCTTCGACCGTGCGTTTGACTGGCGCTCGATCGACCCGGTGTTCCGGCGCGATGACCCCTGCCAAGCCCTTCCAGCGACCGTGCACTTTCACACGATACTCGGCTTGGTCGTCGCAACCGCTACATTGGGTGACCACGACGCCTGGCGCGGGCAGTTGGACATGCAGCGCGGCACTGCACACGAGGCACACGGGCTGGCCCGGGCCGACCCGCAGCTTGCCGCTTTCGACGTCCGCGTCGACGATCGACGTGCTGACGCCGACGCGTTGGTAAGGAGCCGTTTGCCCAGCCAGATCGACAGCCTCGTGCGCTGTGTCGATGAACGCATCGAACGCATCCCGATCCGAGGCTTGCTCGCGGCCGCAGCTCGAGCACCGCAACTTTCCGTCGATGGGTAGGTGGTTTACGGACATCTGCAGGCCGCAGACGCGGCAGGGCATCGTCACGCGGACGACCGCACAACGCACATCATCGGCAAGTGTCGTTCCGGACGACGGGGCATCGATGGGCGCCTCGCAACCCGGGCACGAGGCACCGATGGCGACCAAGCCACATCGGCCACAGTAGGTCGAGGTGCGAGCCGTGCTCGCCGAAGATTCATTCATATTGCTGCACCATAGCGGCCAAGCCCGTGAAGCTGAAGCCTAGCAGCCCTTGGCGCACGTCGGCGACGGGAGATTTCACCAATGGCTGTTAGCTCAATCGCGGCGTCCCGTCACCGACTCAGACAGGTCACCGACTCGGCCCCGCCTGGTCGCGCCCCCCCGTGCGTAACCGACATGTTTCGCTGGCACCAACACTGCGACTCGCCACCAAACCCACAATCAACAGCGACGTGCGTTTGGTGGCGACGTGGCGACCGATTCGAAGTATTGGGATGGGGCCAGGTGATCTCTGCCCGGCTCAAGCATCGTCACGAGCCAACCCTTCAAGTGAGGTACGAGCAAAGCATGTCCATTCGAACGTCCGTCAGGGGTCTCCTCGGGAGCAAACGCAGTCTACTGACGCTGGGGGTCGTGCTGGGGTTGGCGGCATCAGCCCTCGCGGCGCCAAAGAAGACGAGCGTCACGAACAAGCCCGCGGTCAAGGCGACGCAGAGAGTCGTCAGCCCCAAAAAGCCGTTACCCCGCGTCATCGACCAAGCCAAGACGCCAAAGCCTTCGAAGCTTCCGTCGATCGTCAAGGCGGCACCCATCGGGAAACCAAAACTGTTCGGGTTCGCCGATCTGCACACCCACCCGATGAGCCATCTCGGATTCGGTCGCAAGGCGATGCACGGCGCACCCGATGTCGGCATGCTAATCCCCCCGGGCACGACCCTCGGCTGCAATTCGGGTGAGCGAAGGGCCCGCAACATGTCCGAAGCATTGGGCAACTGCAACGCAACCCATGGTGGCTGGGGTCTCGACAACACCTGCGGAGACCACGTGCGTGCCGCAGTGATCAACAACGCCCTCGACAGCGACTTCTGGCACATCGTCGGTCTGGAAAAGAACCTGCACAACGATCATCTCCACGCCGGCTACCCCAATCTCGACTACTGGCCTCACCACAGTTCAATCTTGCACCAACAGATGTGGTGGGAGTGGCTCAAGCGAGCCCACCAAGGGGGTTTGCGCGTCATGGTTGCGCTCACCGTCAACAGTGAAACGTTGGCGGACGTGTTGAATGGCGATGCCCCCTACGATGACAAGACCGTCGCCGACGTACAGATCGCCGAGACCATCCGCTTCGTCAATCAGCACAACCGCAAGGTCAATCCCTCGGTGCGGCCCGAGGCCGACTTCATGGAAATCGCCTATTCGGCAGCGGACGCTGAGCGCATCATTCGCGAGGGTCGCCTGGCGGTCATCTTGGGCATGGAAGTCGACAAGATCGGCAACTTCGGCAAGTCGGGGGTGCGGACCAACGAAGCGGCGGTGCGCGCGGAGATCCGCCGGCTGCACTCCAAAGGCATACGCTACGTGTTCCCGATCCACCTGATCGACAACGCGTTCGGTGGCACTGCGGTCTACAAGGTCCTGTTCAACTACGCCAACAAGAATCAGAACGGCAGGTACTTCTCGGTAGCTCACAGTGACGACCCGCTGGTGAACAGCCGCGCGGATCTCGTCTCGAGCGATCCTGGTGTCGATACGATTGCCAGCGGTGGTTTCTACGCGCTGTTGCAGGCGATCGGCGCGATGCCGGCCCCCTGCTTCAACGACCTGCTCAAGTGCCAACCCTTTCCGCCGGGTGCGGTCCGTTGCTGTGGCAGCTTCCCGAAGATCACTCAGATCCTCAAACCGACGACCCAGTTCGACGCCTACAAGCGGATCAGCCCCGGCCACGTCAACTCGCGTTCACTCACACCGCTCGGTGAGGCCGCCATCAACGAGATGATGAAGCTCGGTATGATCATCGACGTCGACCACATGTCGGAGCGATCCATGAGAAAGACGTTCGACATCGCCAAGGCTGTCCCTGGTGGTTATCCGCTGGTGATGGGACACAACGGCGTGCGCGAGCGCGCCAAGCCTGGTGAGGAAGTGAGCGAGCGCTCGGCCCCCGCCGATCTCGTTCGAGATCTCGCCCAACTCGGAGGCATGGTCGGTCAGGGCACGTCGCACCTCAACCCGCCCAACTTCGTGGCGGATTACAACAAGACCCTCAACGAGTTCAAGACCACCCTCGGCAACACCAACGCCGTGGGCTTCGTCGGGCTGGGCACTGACGCCAATGGATTCGAACCGTTACCCCATCGAGGTCCCTCGCGCAGCGAAGGCCCCGACAAGACCGTGACCGTGCCAGGCGATGCTTGGGGGCACCCTCCAGCGCAGCTCGCCTGTTCGTCAAACAAGATCGAGGTGCGGTTTGCGCGCATTGGCTGTCTGGACATCCAGCGCAGTGGAAACCTGACGGCGATCGTCGCCGGCCAATGCAATGGGAGAACGAGCTGCGCCTACAAGGCTCCGACTCCGACCCAGTATCAGCGCCTGGGCGTCCAGGCAGCGACCCGCGATCACTGCACTCAGGCCATGGAAGTCGTGTTTCGCTGCGTGAACAACCCCGCCACGCCGACCGACTCGAGAAACTTCTATGCGAGCTTCTTCAGGCAGTCTGGGATCACCACGAAGCAGAAGAAGCCCAATGGCAAGGAATGGGACTACATCCTCGAGGGCGGCGTGAGCCACTACGGCTTGATGCCCGAATTCCTGCACGAGGTGAGAACGGAGAACCGCGCCGTATACGACAGCGTGATGAGCTCGGCGGACGCCTTCGTCCGCGTGTGGCAGAAGATCGAGTCGGTGCACGGCGCGGTGGGGAGGTAACCCAACGGGTGGCGCTGCCGTCGCACTCGGCGCCGCCGTCACTTCGACCTCGCCGCGTGGGGCAGTGGCCGCAGGCGCCTGAACAGAAGCAGTGCTGCCGGTGCACGCCCCTAGAATGTCCAACGACGAACCCAACCCCCGTCAGACGACAAACCTCAACACTTCCCCCGCGCCGCGTTGGCGACGCTGATGAGGCCGACGAGGGCCAGATCGGCACACGCCGCGCCGCCGAATGCCGTGGAACAGCCCCTGATGGCCTGAAACGCTTGGACTCGTTTTGACCACGAATTAAGGTGCGTCGCGTTCGTGCCGTGCGTTCTATCTCATGTGCATGAAAATCGCCTCTTTGGCTCGGATTCTGCTTTGATTGCAACACGGTCACCCTATCGGGTGAGATCCTCGATGCGGAACCGTTCGTCGACATGTGGCACTTTGGTGGGATGTGGCTGACGGAAGACTGCTTCTGGGTGCAACCCACTACTTCCCCCCAAGCCCTATGAGCAGTACCCCTCACCATTCGTCTGCCAGGTCGCACGCCCGTAGGGTTTTGGTCGTGGTCGCCTCGTTCGGGCTGTTCGCCTGTGGTGTGGCGGAGGACGACCCCACGGCCCGACGCGGTGCCGACGGCCCGATGAACGCTGGAACCAACACCATCCCTCCTCGTCCACGCGTATGACTTGCGTGTCAATGAGCACTCGATCAGGTCGAGCGCATGACGGAACTTCTCGACTTCGAAGGGCTCCACGCGCGCCTGCAAGGCCACGTGCTACGCGATCTGGCGCTGCGCCCGGAATGCGCCAAGCTCGCAGACGCCATCTATCAACGCGGTGAACTCAGCCGAGGCGAGGCAGCTGTCGCCATGGACTGAAACCACGCACGGCCAGCAGCGCCATCAAGCAACTCATCGACGCCGGGGAACGGCCATCCACTGCACCTTGTTCTCTGTGTGGACGAGTTGTTCGATTGGAGGCACAGCTCGGAGATGGATGGCGCTCAATCCAAGCTCGCATTTCAAGTGCTCAGCGAACGTACTCCTGCAACACTTACTACCCCAAGCACACACCGGTATCGACCAACCGTCGAGTCACGCAACCAGGGGGCGAACACTCGACGTCTGCAACCGAACGCAACGAGCTGCGAGTAGGCACAGCTGCGACGCTCAAGCAACAGACAGCACGCCTCGAACCGGCCGTGCCCGGCACCTCAGCGACTTGTGCTGATTTGAACCCACCGGAATTCGAGCCCGCAAACCATAGCTGCCGTTAAATGCGAACGTTAAACCCACGCAGAGCTCAGGAGCTGGACCCGCCGTTCGGCCATTGCGGTATCGTGCAGCGGCCAGCATTCCTGGTCTGTTCGGATCGGGCAACACGCGCCGTGAGTCTCAGCTTGATGGCGCGCGCAGTACGCTGCCGTCCTCAGACTCAACCCTCGACCAACCGAAAACAACAGGTGGTCTTAGCAAAGCGCCGCCGATGTCAAGTTCGCCCCGCCGCGCGTCGCATGCCTCTTGTTTGTGCTCTCCGGCGGGCCATCGAGAGACACTTGGTATCGCTTCCAAGTGGCCTGTGACGCACACCGTCAGTTGCTAACCGGAGCGAGATCGACGAACTTGCACCAGATCTTCCCCTTCCCCTTGCCCTTGCTATCGTCCTCCAATTGCAGACGTAGCTGCTCGGGCACGCTGTCCCCCGACAAGCCGATTTCGATGTTCTTCCACGCCGGCTTGAGCCCAGCGTGACTTGCGTCCCCCGCGACGACGTCCAGCCCCAAAGTGGCGCCCCACATGGACGCGTACTTCGCGTCTTCGACCTTCACTGCCGTCCCACGAATGCAAATCGGTCCTTGTTCCGCAATCGCCGCCGCGAGTTCTTCGGGTCTGGCCGGGTGCTCCCAACTCGTGAAGGAATCGGAACGAATGTTCCACTGCCCTCTAGTGCCTAAAGTGGCGGATCCATCGTCGGTTAGCTGACCACCCGCGCCCCAAGTAACCCTCTTCCCGTCGACGGCAACCCACTCGACGCAGAAGTCGAACGGAGTCTCAACTTCGCCATTTGCAGGAATGGCGACAGATATGCGTCTGATTGTTTCACTGGCGTAACGAGGCAGCGGCTTGTCTTCCCGCCAACACTTCTGACGAAAGGCGTCCAGCGGCACCTCAGCCCTGGCTTTCGGGTGCGGACGACTCCCCGTGACCGTCTTCGGTTGGTCTCCTGGCTCGAATTGCTGCAACGCACCAATCCGACTCTCGACCACGGGCGCCGCAATGACGCGCTGCTGCCTCGCACCACGTTCCCGCTTCCCGAGGAGCATGGATATCCCAAAACTTAGCGACAGCAGCATCGCAACCCCGGCGGTCCCGAATAGTAGCTTCTTCATTGGCGCCCCTGAGTCGATGAGGCGACGATACTCGAAAGCGCCGGCAAGCACCAGCCCCATGTCGCGTTAAATCACCCCGCGCTCATATTCTGAACTGTCAGCAAGCGCCCTGATGGAACAGCGCCCCTCGGAATATTTAATTGCGGCCAAGAGTGACCTTTCAATAGCGCAAGACGTCTCGCATTGACAGAGCCGCCCCTTGCCCGCACCATCGAGTCCTCGCATCGCAGCGTGTTGCTGCGGCGACAACAAGAAGGACGGAACTATGAAAAGGGGAAGATTGCCCATTTGGAAGTCTTCAGCAGGAGCTCTGCTCCTCGTCGGGCTCTGCTCGACGTCTGCGATGGGCTACAACTTTGGATCGGGAACCGATCCACTGGGTGGTGGCTCGATGTACATCTCCAACTACGATGGGGACAACAAGTTCGAGGTAACGAAGATGAGCCTCGAGACGGCCAACAACTCGGGCGTCAACAGTCACATGAGTTGGGTAAGCAGCAACCTGTTCGCTGTGAGCTACTACTCATCCACGAGTTGCAGCAGCACTCGCGACGTATGTGTCTACGACGACAACTTCGGCGACACGGGCACCTACGGCGCGGAGTGGTGTGCTTCTGGCAGCCCCACCTCGGGTAGCGATCCCAATCGTCGTTGCCGAGATGCGTGGGTGTACTTCAACACGTACTACATCAACTACTCAAACTACAACGCGCGCAGCCTGGCTTGTCACGAACTGGGTCACGCCCTTGGGCTGCGACACCGCGCAAACACGGAAACCGGGACGTGCATGAAGCAGTACATCCCGCAGAACACCAACACGTACGACACGCATGATCGTAACCACTTGGATACGGCGTACCC
>QJWJ01000497.1 GCA_003235365.1 Deltaproteobacteria bacterium | reverse complement strand
CTTCAGATTGCCACGGTCCGTGTGATAGTTGACCCACATTTGCTCGGTGATGTCGGAATCGTCGCGCTCCGCCAACACATCGTCCCGATCGACACTGTCGGGATCCACGATGACCTCGACATCTAGCTTGTCGCACTTGGAGTCGTCGTCTTCATCCTCGCAGACATCGATGACCGGATCGTCTGGGTCGCATTCACGGTCAGGATCTGGCGTCAACATCTCGCATTCGGCGCCAATGCAAATGCGTTCTGCGGGGACCTTCTTGCCGTCGACTCGCATGCCCTCGATCACCGGGTTGCGATTGCTCAGGCCGGCGAAGCTGTACACCGCGGTGTAGCCTGCAACGAAGTCTCGCTCCGTCAACTCCTTGCCGGAATCGTCGGTGCAAGTGACCGGGAACTCCTCCTGATCTGCGTTGAACCCGAGGTTGCCCGCGCAGGCCGCGAAGAACACGTAACTGAGCCCGTACGGCCGCACCTGGGGATCGGCCACCGGACGGCGATCGATGATGTCGGGACTGATGTCGAAGGAAAACGTCTCGCCGAAGCCGAAGCCGATCCCTGCCTCTTGGAGCGATTGCCCCAACTGCAACAGTTCGTCCGGCTCGAGTTCGTCGGGGTTCGGAGGCAGCCCGTCCATTCCCAGACTCTGAAACACCTCACCCAGTTGAACGAAGCACAACGAAAACAAGTCCGCTGGAGGGTCTTCACACCCAGACAACCAGAACAGGGATAGATCTCTCGGCTCCCCTTCTGCCTCGTCGGGGTCCCGCACACCCGTGTCGTGGACGAGCATGCGCAACTGAACGGAATCACCCGGTTGCGCGTACGAGTCCGACTTTTGCACTCCCAGAATGCGTACGCCCTCGAGCTGCGAGATCGAATCGAACTCGGTGCCGCAAGCGGAGCACCACAGCGCCAAGCCCAGCGCTGCAGCACGCGGAATCAAGCTGTTCTTGGTCAAAACTCACCTCGCAAGCCGAGACTCGGAACGATGGGCAACCCTGTTTGAGGCGCGCTCTGCGTGAAGTTGAAGTTGTAGCTGATGCCCTCGACCGAACCGTGGTTGTACGCGTTCCACACGTCCAAGTAGGCCATGAGCCGCCACGCCTCGAAGCGCCAGTTCTTTTCGACTCGAATGTCGAGCTGATGAAACAAGGGTAGCCGTCTGCTGAATGGCTTGCCCTGAAGGGGTGTGTAGGAGCCAGAATCAGCCGCGTACAAACCACCCGTGGCAGGCGTGTTCATGTTGCCGGAAACGAGGCGAAATCGAGCTCCCGCCTCCCAGCCGTCGCCGAACCGGTAGCTGCCGAGCACGGTCATGATGTGCGTCTGATCGAACTGAAACAGGTATTCGTCTTCTTGGGGTGTGTTGCGCCTCGTACTGCGCGACAGCGTGTACGCGAGCCAACCGAAGAAGCGCTCGTCCGCCTTGTACTTGAGCAGCGTCTCGGCGCCATAGACCTCGCCGTCACCGGCGTTGCCGTAACGAAACCCGTTGTTCGCCAGGCTCGGCTCACGCGAAACGAGATTGTAGAGATCCTTGTAATAGACGTCGACGCTCAGGTCGATTTGGTCGGTCAGCTCCTGTTCGATGCCCACGGTGTAGTGAGTCGAGTCGTTGCTGTAGAGCCCCGGCGTACCGAACACTTCGTCGGTTTCTTGAAACTGGGGCGCCTGGCTGTACACACCGACGCCCGCTTTGATCACCGTCTTGCGTGGCAAATCGCCATCCGCATCCTGGTCGGCATCGATGCCGCGCACCGTGTAGCGCGCGTTGATACGGGGATTGAAATCCGCATGCCCCGTGTCGCGCGCAAAGTCGACACGCAGACCCGGCACGAGCAGCAGGCGATCGGTGGGCTGGGCTTCGGCTTCGAGGTACCACGCCGGGCGGAAGATCTCGGTGTCGGACTCGCTCTCGAGGAACGGCCGCGTGGAGAACGGCGGCGGCGCCGCCTCGCCCGGGCGCGGCGGCGGTGGCGCTCGAACGTAGACCTCTGCGGGAACGACCAGAAAATCGAGGCCACCGTTCAACTTCAGGCCACGGAGCATCTTCCAACCCAACTCGGAGCGGTACTCGATGCCCATGCCGTCCAAATCGAACTTCGCTTGGCCGAGGCTGAAACGGACGATGTCGCGCCCGACGGCGACGGTCGTACTCAGATCCCAATCGTCCGAAAGCTTCTGCTCGTAGATGGCCTGCAAGCGGTAGTAGGCGGTGCCAAACGACAACTGCCCACCGAAGCCGGGTTCCTGCGCAGACGGGTTGTTGAGCAGTATCTTCAGCGCGTCGTCTGACCCGTAGAACTGAAAGCGAAGCTTGGTGTTCTTCGAGGGCTTGTGTTCGAGGATGGCCTGGTAGTCGTAGTACACGGGCGCCGTCGTCACTCCAGCGCCGGCCTCTTCCAACACTGGCTTGAGCCACACGTCGACCCAGCTTCGTCGCCCGCCGAGCGCGAAACTCCAGTTGTCACCGATGGGCCCCTGAAGCAACGCGCGACCATCGATCAGATCGAACTGCATCAGACCGTGAAAGCAATCGTTGCCCTCGGTGATCGTCCCAGCCGAGTCGGTGCATTGAGTGTCGGGTGAACGCAACCCAACGTCGACGATGCCACCCATGACACGGCCATATCTGGCGCTGAAGTTGCCTGGGTAAAAGTCGATCCGATCGAGCAATTCGGTCGGTATCGCGCTGCTCAAGCCGCCGAAGTGATAGATCAGCGGCACCAACGCGCCGTCGACGAAGTAGTTCGTGTCCTGAGGGCCCGAACCACGCACGATCAGGATCCCCGCCAAACCAGGGGGGCGAGCCACACCTGGCAAGCTCTGAATCGAACGCAGCGCGTCACCGCCAGTACCAGGCACGCGACTGATCTCGCGTCGCTTGAGTGTGCGGCGCGTCACCTCGCGCGGCGGGCGTTCGCCCGTCACTACGACTTCGATGACGGCAGTGCCAGCCACCGGCGTCGTGGACATGCGGAAGGTGATCGAGGTGGCCTCTCCCACCAAGACCGTTTCGCGTGAATCGATCGGGTCGTAGCCATCGGCGACGATCGCCACCGAATAGTCGCCGGGCGGCAAGTTCTCCAAAGACCAACGCCCCTGCGCGTCGGTGCGCGTCTGCTGCACGATGGGTTCCGAACCCGGCGGTGGAGGCTGGTCAGTAGAGGCTGGCGCTGCGGATCCGGTAACCACGATCAGCGCGCCAGCGATCGGCTGCTCGGAGCCGGCCTCGAGCAACTGCCCCTCCAGGTTACCCGTGATCGGGGGCGGGGTGTCCTCGGCGGGAACGTCCACCTCTTTGGCCGTGAAGCGATACAAGTACTTGATCGCGACGGCGACGGGCTTGCCATCCTTCTGAGCAGGCGTGAACAGAAACTTCCGCGCCGCAGCCACAGCCGCTTCGTCAAACCCGGAGCCGACGGGTTGCAGCACCTCAGCCTCGCCAACCGAACCGTCTTCGTTGACAACCAGTTTGAGCAATACCTCCGCCTCGAGCCCCTGGTCGAAGGCCTCGGGTGGGTAGACCGCCTCCTCGAAATGCACGAGCTGAGGCGGCACGATGACTGGCTCGTCGGGGGTCTGCGAATCGCCTTCGGGAGCATCACCACTCGCCGCCGGAACAGTGCCCGGTGCGGCAGGGCCTGGTGCGGCAGGGGCCGAAGCGCTCCCCGCTGGCGTTGGTTGCCCGTTTGCAATGGACGTCAGAGTCGTGCTCGAAAGGCCCGCGGCAAAAGCCAGCAGGGCCAATGGGCCGAGCCGACCGGCGTGAGCTCGACCCGGCGAAGAAAATGTCCCAGTGGCACCTCGACCCATGATGGCGGAACCTGGCTAGCGCGCTGACGCGCGAACGACAAGCCCCCCGGCGCCACACCGGGCACAAATCTGACCTTTTGCGGTGATGTGACAAGTTGCGCTTGAGAGATGCCCCGGCGTTTGACAAAGAGCGGAGGGCCGAACGGTAGCCAACTCGGAGCGACCACTGGAAACCGCCCTCGCCGGGATCTGCCCATCCACGTCACGGCGACGCGGCGACGTGTCGAGCTGCCCAGGTGCTCACCACCGACGGATCGAACGGACTCAATCGAATGCGCATCGCAACCTGGAACGTCAATTCACTCCGCGCTCGCCAGGATCTGGTCCTGGATTGGCTCAAACGCGTCGAGCCAGACGTCTTGTGCATGCAGGAAACGAAGGTCACCGACGCGGAGTTTCCGACCGACGAGTTCCAACGCTTGGGCTACGCGGTCGTGATGGCCGGTGAAAAGTCCTACAACGGCGTGGCCATCGCAGCGCGCAAGCTGATCCGCGACGTGCGTATCGGCTTGGTGGGAGCGAAGGCGGGGGATGACAAACGACTAATCAGCGCAACCATCGCCAAGACCCGCATCTTCTGTTGCTACGTGCCCAACGGCAAGAGTTTGGATTCGCCGGACTTCGAGTACAAGCTGCGTTGGCTGGGCGACCTGCGGCGTACGCTGGACGAGTGCACCCGACCCGGTGACGATGTCGTCGTGTGCGGGGACTTCAACATCGCCCGCGATGCCCGCGACGTGTTCGACGTCTCCGCGTTCGAAGGGCAAACCCACTTTCACCCGAAAGAACACGCAGCACTGCGTCAGGTCTGTGACTACGGTTTGAAGGACGCGTACCGACTCCACCACGAACAGGGCGGGAAGTTCAGTTGGTGGGACTACCGCGCCGGTGCGTTCCAACGCGATTTGGGCATGCGCATCGACTACATATTCGTCAGCGACGGACTCGCACAGCGTTGCAGTCGCGTCGAGATGGACGTCGAAGAGCGACGCAAAGACAAACCTTCGGACCACATCCCCGTCATTGCCGAATTTGGACCTCGCTGAGCTCTGAGGGGTCTGCGGTGAGCGGTTCGGCGCATCGCCTCAGCGGATCAGCCGTCCGCGGCGAGGACTGGCGGGGCATCAAACTGACGCAAGGTGTCGATGGCATCCAGGCTCAGCCGCCCCCTACCGAGCCACTCCTCGACGTCGGGGTCGGCGCCGATGGCGCGGTTCACCCGGCACAGCGCGGGCAGGTAGACGACCTCGCGAGCCAAACCACCGGCGCGATGCACGCGAGAAGCGATCGCGGCAGCTGATGCCAGCTCGGCCCCCTCAGCCGTGAGCCGCTCCGTCGTCTCGACCCAGTTGGCACCATCGTGAACACCAAGCGCCGCGATGTGCCGCAGTGCGAGCTCCCGCCGCCGCGCTTCGTCCATCACCCCCCCGCGACTCTCCAGGAACAAGGCATAGCCCTCCTGCTCGTCGTTGCCACCGGCGGAACCCACGGCAAACAAGCCAACCGTTTGTTGCGTCGCACGATGGCGCGGCAACGCGTGCCCCAGTGTTTCGTGTAGAACGATGCGACGCGTGTCGTTCAGCGACAGGTGGCGGTCCTTGGCGACGACAATCAGGTTCTCTCCCGTGGCTGCGGCTGCCACCAACGAGTCGCTCAGCGTCACTCGGACCGGCAAACGCAGTTGCCCCACCGCGCGGCACATGCTGCTGTACAGGCTCTGAGGGTGCTGCTCGTCGTCGCTGCGAATCGTCGTGCGCGGCGCTTCGGGTTCGATCAGCAGCCATCGCCGTACCAACGCCAGCGCGTCGGCTCGCTCCGCCGCAGATCCGTGCTCGTGGCGGTGACGCGCCAGCTCCACGAACTGTCGCGTCCCCACTGCTTCGACCAGGCGAGTCTCGAGCTGAAGCTCGGCGATCCGCTGGAAGTAGAGGTCGTGCAGGGGCTCAGCTTCGGACAACCAAGTCGAGGCCTCACTGAGCATCTGCCGGTGCGCCGACAGCTCGGGGACGGCCTCGTAAGTCCATCGAGGCAATCTGCGGCGACCACTCTGCCAGGCCGCGACGAGCGACTGTTGCTCGGTCAGCGCATTGCGGGGTCGACAGCGCGAGATCAGCGCCACCTGGCGTTCCACGGCAAGCAGCAACCGTTCGATCGAGCGAAGGGTGCGCGAGGTGGAAACCATGACTGGTGAGTGTGTCACACAGAAGTGGCAATCGACACTCCGGACCGCACCCCCAACGGCGTCTTTTTTCCAGCAACTGGCGATCCGCGCGGGTCGACCCGCCCACTATGCCTTCCGTCAGTGGTCTCATCCCAGTTCGTCAGGTTCCCGCATCGAGCACGGTGCCGACGATCAGACGTTCCGGGCCGCGTTTTGCCGAGGTACTGGACGCGACCGAAACGAGTCGCCATCCGGCGTTCGAGCGCTGGTGGGCTGGCCTGGTGCGCCTCGAGGGCACGCTGCAGCAGTGGCAAGCACAGCCAGCCAACGCCGCCGATCGCGGTGGGCGAACACACTTCGGGATCACGGAGCGGGCATTCTTGGCGTGCGCTGGCGCCGCTGGCCTACCGAGAACGCGCGACGCGTTCGAAGGCATGACCAAACCGCAGGCGAGGGCCGTCGCGTTAGCCATTTGGAAGACGTCGGGGGCCCACCGCATCGACGACCCAGGCGTCGCCGTCATGGTCGGCGACTGGTTCTGGGGCAGCAATACTCGCGCATGGCAGGGGATCCGAAACGTGCTCGAAGAGCTTTCCATTCACTCGGCCCCCGTCGGTCCGACGTCGCCTCAAGCGACGGGCTCCACGAGTGCAGAAGGCGAGAGCTATCGCCACCCGCAAGCATTGGATGAACGGAGCGTCGCCCTACTCAACTCCCTTCCCCCGGCACTGCTGGTCGAACGCTTGGCGATCGCACGCAAGACGCAACACGCCACCCTGGTCCAGCGCGCGCCCGACCAAAGCGTCTTCTTGCGCGGGTGGCAACGCCGGGTCGATGTTCAGACCACCTTGGCGCTGAGCATGACCGGCACGAGCGACGCTCAGCACGTCACTGCCCTTGGACCGAGCGACCCCACCCGGGCGCCGACGAACTCCGTTCGGCAGTCCGCGCCGAGGCCAAACCCGCTGCAACGACCAAGTGACGCCGAACGTCGTGGACTCCCTCGCGTTCGGCAATTCGCGGTCAGCTCAACCCCCGAGACCGGACTGCCCGCGATACGCCCCATTCCCGCCTGAGCGAGCACCGGCCCAATAGCCTATCCTTCGGCAACAGTACCCTGACCTGCGCCGGTGAGCAGTTTGTCAGGGACCGAGCAAGCCAACTACAGTGGCGCTCTTGCACGCCCTGGGTCGCTCGTATTGGTCCGCCGTGGCGCTGGTGTCGTACATCGGCGTGGCGGGACTTCAAGCCGCTGGCTTCAGCTGGTGGGGTGCCCTGTTGCTGCTCGGCGGGCCGCTGTTGTTGGCCTGGGTCTGGCGACGAACCGTACTCGACCTCGCACCGACCACCATCGAACCTGCGGCGCTCGTCACGGCGCGGGTCGGCTGCGCCGCGACCCTGGCGTGGTTGCAGTCGCGCCTGGGGCCACCGGGCATGCCTTCGCTGGAATTGGTTGCGACCCTCAGCGCAGGCACTGCGGCGGTTGCTGGCTCGTACGCACTGGCTCGCATCGCCCCCGTGCCCGGCCTGCTCACCGCGCCGAAGGTTTCGCGTTCTCTCGACGCGGCAGCATTCACCGCACTGCTGTGGACGATCGCGGTGGTCGTCGCGGGCGCACGCTTTCTGGCGCCCGAAGGCGTGCCGTCGTTGGATCCGCTGACCCTCGACTACGCGACGACCGCGGCGAGTATCGGAAGCCTCCTGGTGCTGATCGCTGCGGCGTGGCGGGTGAGAGTCCTGCGCGAGTTGGAGCTGGGCGTCGGGGACCGCGCCGAAGCGGCGGTTGCGCTGTCGGTGACTGCCATGGCAGTCGGGGTACCGCTGGCGGCGACGGACATCGCCGCTCCGGACCGAGTGCTGCCAGCGGCGTTGTTGTGCGGCGCTTTGGCATGTATTTGGACGGTTCTGGCCAAAGATCCCGCGCGCGTGTCCAGCGCGATGCGCGGGACGATCGCCGTGATGGCGCTCGGAGTTCCGGCGGGGCTGCTCACGGCGGTGTTCACCCAACAAGCTCCCAGTCGCGCAGGCGTCGTTGCGCTGATGGGTTGCGCGCTGGCGCTGCTCGTGGGCCTGATCGCACGTGAAGTTGCACGTCCGCTCGGACCGGAGCAGTCCCGTTGGCTCATGGCCCTTCACAAGGCCAACGAAAGCGCCCTCGACCCTGATCCAAACACGGCCATCGCCGGCACGCTGCGCGCACTCAAACGCGTCTCGAAAGCGCCGACGGCCATCCCCCAGCTGTGGCGAATTGATCCGGCGGGGGTGATCAGCGTCGACGTCGCGGGTTACTTGCACGAAAGCGAAGCTCAGGTGCCCGACGGCCTCTGCCAGTTGGCGTTGGAGGAGCCCGAGCGCACACTCCGTGCGGACACGCTGCGTGCTTTGCAGGTTCGGCGCTCCGACGTGCGCCCCCTTCTCGCCTGGTACGAGGCGCGTGGAGCCTACAGCGCCACGCTAGTACTCGACGAGGACGGCCCAACCGGCTTTCTGCTGCTTCCCAAAGGCGAGCGAGCGACACGCATGACGCTCGAAGAGGCCATCGCGTGCCGCACCCTGGCCGATCGCCTCAGTGCACTGATGGCCGTAAACTCTGCCCTGGCGCGTTCGCGTCAGCGTGAAGGGATCGCGCGGGAACGCGCCGAGCACTGGCAAGCAGAATTCCAGGCGGCCAAGCGCGTACTCGATGGTCAAGCCAGCCGCAACCAGCAGACGGCGCGAGCCCTCGCGAGCCCGCTCCTCGCCAGTGCTTACAGCCCCGCTGCTCGGCTGACGCTGGCGGAGATCGAGCGCCGAGCGAAAGACGGTGGCCCCGTGCTGCTGCAGGTTCCCACGGGGGTCGACGTCGAAGCCTGGGCAGCGGTCTTTCACTTGGCGAGCGCGCAAAGCGGCGGGCCTTTGATGACGATCGACTCGGCGCTCGAAGTACGCCTTTCCGCCGACCGCTGGAACGACCCCGAGCAATCACCGGTGGAGCTGGCCCGCGGCGGGACGCTGCTGATCAAAGACCTGCACCTGCTGCCGCTCGAGATGCAAACGGCGATCGTGCGAGAGCTGACGTTCATCCGTGGTGACGGTGACGGCTTGGCACCTGCGCAGCTCTTGGCAAGCATGCCGCACCCGCTGACCGACATGATCCAGCGCGACCGCGTCCTCAAAGCGTTCGAGCCGCTGCTGAAACAGCGCATCGTGCAATTGCCCACCTTGGCCGACAGACCCGAGGACCTTCGCTCGCTGGTGCTCGACGCCATAGCGCGTACTTCCAACGACCTGCACACCAGCGGCGTGGATCGACGCGCACTTCAAGCCCTGATGGACCACCCCTGGCCAGGCAACGAACGCGAACTGCGAGACGTCGTCGAGCGCGCTGGACAGCTTCGCGATGGAACGTTGCTTTCAGTGAGCGCACTGCAGGCGGCCGGGTTGCAGATCGCTCCACTTCCACCGACATTGAGCGAAACCCACGAAGCCGAGGCGGACCGTCCCTCACGTTCGGGTCGTCCTTCGGGTGGCCCTCATCAGCGCTCGCGCGGTCCGCGCCGCCCGCGCCGCAAGTCGTGAAAGGGCGACTCTGACATCCGACGGAAGCAGTTTCCGGACGGGGCGACGTCACCCCAAACGCGTCGAACTTTCGCGCGTTTGGCTTGCGTTTCCCCCTGGGCGCGAGCCAAGCTAGTTGCTGGCCCGGGAGGAGAGACCGCGCCGGGGATCACACCATGGCATTGCCTTCGCCAGAGCTCACCAACTACGTGATCGAGAGCGAGGTCGGACGGGGTACCAGTGGCGTCGTGCACCGAGCTCGGGAACGGGACACCGACCGGCAGGTTGCGCTCAAGCTGTTGCGTATCGAACAGGACAGCGATCCCCGGCAGCAATTGCGCGAAGCCGAGCTGCTCACGCGCGTGTCTCATCCGGGGATCGTGCGCATCCTCGACCACGGCGTACTCCCTGGCGCGCAACCGTTCGTGGCGATGGAATGGCTCGATGGTGAGGACCTCAGTCAACGCCAACGGCGCGACCCACTGCCGCTCGTACCCGCCCTCAAGTTGATCCGCAAGGTGGCGGACGCCCTCGCCGCCGCGCACGCGCAGGGGATCATTCATCGCGACATCAAGCCGGCGAACATCTTCCTCATCACCACCGATGGGGGCGAACTGATCCCGAAACTGTTGGACTTCGGCGCAGCCATGCACATTGCGTCGGCACCGACGGTCGACGGCGCGATCGTCGGAACCCCGGCGTACATGTCGCCGGAGCAGGTTCGCGGCGACCGCACGGTGGTGGAGCGTTCGGACATCTACTCGCTAGGAGCAACACTCTACGAACTGCTCGCCGGCGAGCCCCCACACCAGGGTCCGAGCTATCTGGCGACCTTGGCGCGTCTGGCCACGACCCGAGCGCGACGACTGCTCGAGGTCAAGTCGGACACCCCCCCTCAGTTGGACGGACTCGTTCATCAGATGCTGGCCACGGACGTCGAAGAACGCCCTGCGAGCATGCTCGAGATCGCCCAACGCCTCGATGGGATCATCGAAGCGGTCACCCGTGGCTCGATCTTCGACACTGAGCCCAATTCGATGCATCTGGGCTCCAGCGCATCGCGTCTGCTCACGACGTTGGTCGCCTCCCGCTTCCCGACACGCACCGCGCGAGATGAAGCGTTGGCTAACGTACGAGCGCGCGGGACCGAGGTCGTGCCGCTCGGGCAAGACTCGTTGGTCGCCCATTTCGGCGCGCGCCGCGCTCTGGGCAACGAAGCGGAAAGCGCATTGCGCATCGGGCTTCGATTGGCACAAGCGGGGGCCACCGTCGGCGTCGCGACCGGTCGGGCATTCGTGCCCATGGTCGATCTGACCAAACCCGTGCAGGCCATCGGTGAAGTCGTCGACCGCGCAACCTACTTGTCGCGAACGGCGCGCAGCGGAAAGGTGCTCGCCGACGTCACCACTTGCGAACTGGGGCGAGACAGCTTCGAATTCGTCCCGGGCGGCCGCGAGTTCGCCGAAGTGGGTAAGAGCCGTGGTCGCTCGCGCTTGCCCTCCGGCGCGCGTACCGTATTCGTCGGTCGGGAAGCGGAGCTCGGCCGAGCCGCCACCGCCTACGAGCGCGCGATGAACGACCCCCGCGCCGTCGTGGTCAGCATTTCGGGCTTTCCGGGTATCGGCAAAACGCGCTTGCAACGTGAGGCAACCGACCGCTTCACGTCGAAAATCCCGCCACTGCACCTGCTCACCCAACGCAGTGAGCCCTACGGAAAAAAACGCCCATTGGGCGTGGCGCTCGACGTGCTGCGCGCGCTGATCGGGCTCAACCGGCTCGGCGACGAAGCCGCAGCCCTCGACGCCATCGAACAATCGGTCGGCGGCGGGATCGATCCGACGCTGCGTCCGCGCGTGCCGATGTTCGCCAAGTTGCTGGCGCAGCAGGGCATTCCCCAGGACGAAGACACGCGCGGTCTGCGCGACCTGCTCTGGCTGTTCATGACCCAAGCCATCGAGCACCAGTTGCTGCTGGGCCCAATCACCCTCGTCGCCGAGGACTTGCAGTGGGCCGACCCCGAAAGCGTCCAGTGGATCGACCACCTTCTGGCACGCGCACAACACCTGCCGCTGTTCTTGGTCGTCACTGCCCGCCCGGAGTTCTGGCACGAAAACCCACAATGCTTCTCCGGTCGAGACCACATACGCATCGATCTGCATCCGATGTCCAACGAAGGCACGCGCCGCATCGCCGAGAGCGCGAGCGCCGGAGGGCTGGCCGCGGAAGCCATCGAGAGCATCGTGCAGCAGGCGGGAGGTTCACCACTGTTCGCCGAAGAGTTGACGCGACTGGCCATGGTCGGCGCGGAGTTCTCCCACGCCCCGACCATCGAAGCGGCGATTCAGGTCAGCATCGATGCGCTATCGGGAGAGCAACGCGAAGCCCTGGGGCGACTGAGTATCCTGGGCCAGGTGGGTTGGGACGAAGCCCTTCGGCACCTCGGTCTCGAAGATGCCGACGCGGTACTGCGCGAGTTGGGACAAGTCGGCGTATTGATGCATCAGGAACCGTCGCGCTTCGACGGAATGACGGAGTGGCAGTTCAAACACGCGTTGGTCAGGGACGTCGTGTACCAAAGCATCGGTGAGGACAATCGACAGCGCCTCCACGGACTGGCGGCAACCTGGCTCGCTCGCATGGGTGAGGATGCCACGGTCGTCGCGCGCCACTTCGATTTGGCCGCGATGGAAGTGCAGGCCGCCGAGTTCTGGGAACTGGCAGCTCAACGGGCGCTCGGCACCAACGCGCTGAGCGATGCACTGAACATGGCCGAACGCGCGTTGGCATTTGCACCGAACAAGCCCATCGCCTTCCTTCGCGCGCGCGTGCTCGACGAAGCGTGGAGTCGGCTCAACGCACGCGCCAGCGATCGGCAAACTGCCGTCGCGGCGCTCGAAGACAACGTTCACGACGAGGCCAGTCACATCTACGCACGGGGCGCGCGGGCGCGCTACGACGCGGCACGCGGCCAGGGTATCGACGTCGATGCCCGACTCGCCGAAACGCGGGAAGCCGCTCACCACTACAACCTCAAGGACGAGGAAGCGCGCTGCAGCGCCGAACTCGCAGCTCGCTTCGCGTTCGCCGGACGCTTCGAAGACGCCGAAAGTGAGGCGGCGCGACTGTTGACCCTCGCTGCGGACAGCGGCTTGCGCGCGGCGGCGGTGGACGCCTGGCAAACCTTGGCGATCGTCCATCAGAGCCGCGGAGAACTGAGCGCGGCGCTCGGCGCTCGACGCAGTGCCGCGCGAGCCGCTCGGGAAGCCGAACTACGCGAGCGCGAATCGGTGCTGACGACGAACCTGGGCTTCGCCCTGACCACTCTGGGTGCCCGCATGGAATCTCGCGAGCACCTGTTCGAGGGGCTCAAGCTCGCCGAAGCCATCGGCAGCGAGGGAGCGAAGCGCCACGCCCACATGCTGTTGCTCGGCTGGTCGGCGGCGTTCGGCAGCGATCAGACCCTCGACGGGATCCTCACCGACGTTCGCGCCGAGGCCGATGCGGCGGCCGCCGGCACTTGGACGGCCCCCGCTCGAGAGAACCTCGGGGTGTTGTTCTATCGTGGCCTGGAACTACTCAACAACCATGGCCACGGCAGCCGCGAACGCGCCAGGGCGCTGCTACGCATTTCGGCCGAGGCATATCAAGCCACACAGAATCGCGACTTGCTCCCAGTGGCGCTGGGGTTGTGGGCGCGCGCCGAGTTGATGTGCAACGACCCGCAGCACGCACTGCAGCTGGCACAAACCGCCGCGGAACTGCTCGACGGGGGCGCTCACAGCCTGCTCAACGAGTCACCGGTGTACTTGGCTCTGCACGATTCGAACGCCCAACTCGGCAACATCGACGCAGCAAAGGCGGCAATCGCGAAAGCCATGGGGCCATTGCAGCGCCGCGTGGCGGGTATGGCTCCAACGACCTACGCGCAATTGTTTCTGACCGCGTTGGCCGACAATTCGAACCTGGTCTCCAAGGCCGAGAGCTATGGCTTGCTTCCTCCCCAGTTGCTGCGAGTGTTGACCGACGACGCCAAGCGTCCGTAAGCCGCCCATGCTCCCCTTCGAAATCCGCGCTGCGCTGCCCCGTGACGAGGACGAGCTGTACGCGCTCGCCCTGCACCTCAACACCGTGAATTTGCCCGCGGACAGGGCAGCCATCGCCAAGATCCTCGCCACGTCCGAGGCGAGCTTCGCTGGCTACTTACCACCTTCGCGTCGCGTGTACGTGTTCGTGCTGCGGGATCTGTCCGCGGGAAAAGCCGTCGCGACCTCGAGCTTGGTCGCCCAGCTCGGCCGTCGCGACGCGCCGTACATCTATTTGGACGTCGATACCGAAGAAAAATACTCGCGCGACCTAGGTGTACACTTCGAGCACTCCGTGCTCCGCATCGGCTTCTCCTACGACGGCCCCACGGAGCTCGCGGGTCTGGTCGTCGATCCCCACTACCGACGACACCCCCGCCGGCTGGGTTTGGCCATCTCGTACATTCGATTTCTGTTCTATGCGGCCAATCGTGAACTGTTTCAAGACGAGCTACTGGCGGAACTGCTGCCCCCACTCGAACCCGATGGCACGAGTCACTTGTGGAATGCCTTCGGCCGCCGCTTCACCAACATGACCTACCGGCAGGCGGATCGGCTTTCGCACGAGAACAAGGACTTCATTCGCGACCTGTTTCCAAGCGGTCCAGTCTACGCGAGTCTACTCAGTCCGGCGGCGCAAGCGGTCATCGGCAAGGTGGGACACCAAACCAAGGGGGTGGAGAAGATGCTCGAACGCATCGGCTTCCGCTACGCCGAGCGCGTCGATCCGTTCGACGGAGGCCCTCACTTCGTCGCCGACGGCGACCACGTCAGCGTGGTGCGTGGCTATCGGCGCGCTGCGGCTGCGGCACTCGAGCTTCCCCCCGACGATGTCCCACAGACGCGCGCACTCGTCGCACGGCTGCTCGACAGGCCGCCGTTCGTCGTCGCGGTGCCAGCACACGCCGATCTGGGTGATGATCGCATCGCCATCGATCCCGCCGCACTCGGTCACCTGCATCCGGAACCCAATGAGCTGTTGCACGGCGTTCCGATGCCGTAGCGCGCCCACCGACGAACCTTCCCGTACACTCACCTCAGACCGCCCGGTGTCGCCGGTTACGGCTGTACCACCCCAATACGGCTCGTGGTACCGCACGTGAGCGGGGGCTCCGACGTGCCGTTCACGCGCTCAGTACTGTCAATCTTACGTTTGATCTCAAACGGTTGCCAAGGACCTGCAGAGTCGGTCTGCCCGCAGGGCCTTGCTGTCACTCGTCGCTCGAAGACCATGGGAGTGAAAAAGACGTTGCTTGACGCGAAGGTGAGTAAGTACTAACTCCGGAGACAATGAGTCCTTCCGCCGCCGATCGAATGTCCGCCGCTTCGCGCCGCCAAGCCATCTTGGCGGCCGCCCAACCGCTGTTTGCAGCACGCGGCTTCGACGGGGTCACGACCAGGGAGGTAGCCGCGGCGGCAAGCGTCTCGGAGGCTCTGCTCTACCGTCATTTCGCCAACAAGGCAGCGCTGTACGAGGCTGTCTTGGAGAGCTGCATCCAGCAGTCGAGAGAGGACGCAGAACGCATCCAAGCGCTCTCTGACAGCACGGGAACCCTGGTGCTGGCAGTGCACGCGGTGCTGCGCTCGATTCAGTTCCCTCGCAAGTGCGATGGCAGTGAGCAAGACGTCCCGCGCTTGATGCTGCAAAGCCTGCTCGGGGATGGAGATTTTGCCAGGGATTTCATTGCGTTGGTATCTCAGCCGTGGGTCGAAAAGATCGCCAGCTGCGTGCGCGCATCGATCGCTGCCGGCGACATCGACGGCACGGAAGACGAGGCGATCACCGGTTGCTGGTTCGCCCACCATCTGGCGACTTCTCTGGTCTTCTACGGTCTACCCGAGCGAGCGGTGGTCGACCTTCCCGCAGGCGATCAGGAGCTCGTGTTCGAGCGCTCCGTACGCTTTGCTCTGCGGGGCTTGGGGCTCAGCCCGCTGGCCATCAAGCAACACTATCACCCACAGGCGCTCGCTTTGTTGGCACGCGGGGGTTGACGCCCCGCCAGGGCGACTCAAGGCAGCCGGAGCTGATTGTTAGTAATTACTCACCAACGGAAGGGAATACCCATGAACCACATCGTCCGACGCACGCTGCTCATCGCCGCTCTGGGACTGGTCACGACCGGCGTGAGTGCTGAGACCCCGGAACAGAAGGGGTTGGCAATCGCCACCAAGGTCGACGCATTCAACGACGGCTATCAGGGCGAAACCTCGACGATGGAGATGACGCTGATCAATGCTCACGGGGATCGGACCACCCGCAAGCTCACGTCCGAGCAAATCGAGACCAAGGGCGACGGGGACCGCTCACGCATCGAGTTCGAGTGGCCCGCAGACGTCAAGGGCACGCGCATGCTCACGTGGACCCACAAGAAGGGCAACGACGATCAGTGGCTGTACCTGCCCGCCATCAAACGCGTGAAGCGCATCAGTTCCGGCAACAAGTCCGGCTCCTTCATGGGTAGCGAGTTCGCCTATGAAGATCTCGGCAGCCAAGAAGTCGAAAAGTATCGCCACAAGTTCATCGCCGACGAGACGCTCGATGGCCGCGCAACTTGGAAGATCGAACGCGTCCCCGTCGACTCGGAGAGCGGCTACAGCAAGCTGATGACCTGGATCGACAAGGAGTACATGGCGCCTCTCAAGGTCGAGTACTTCGATCGAAAAGGGGAATTGCTGAAGACGGCGACGTTCTCCCGGTACCAGAAGTTCGGCAAGTGGTTCCGCGCCGAGGAGATCGCGATGTTCAACCATCAGACGAAGAAGAAGTCGATCCTCACGTGGAAGAATCGCAAAGTCGGCGTATCCCTCAAGGCGAAGAAGTTCGAGAGCGACGAGCTCGAAGACTGAAAACGACCTGACCGTCATCCCCCGCCAAGTTCCGTAACTTGGCCAACCCATCCGTGATCTACGGAGCTGAACACCTCTGCGTGCCCTGCTCCACTCAAACTCGTCCCCACTTCGACATCGAGGGCTCCGTGGCGCGTACCCGGCGATCCAATCCCCCCAATTTCAACCAACGTGCCCGCGCTTGCACGCGGAGCACGACCCTGATGAGGCGATCTTTGCAGTTCGGGGCGGGCGCATGTTGTGTCGTGGGGATCCTCCTGGGAAAGCCGCCCCGCGCCGAAGCCGAGGTGGAGATCGAGGTGGACAGTCGAGGTGAACTCGGCGCCGAGTCGCGAGTGTTCTGGCCTGACGACACGGCGGCAACCGACCCGGGCAATTTCGCGGTGGTGAGCAGGCTGCAGGTGGACGCAGAAGCCGACGTGCTGGACGAAGTGTCAGGGCGGCTGCGCGTGTTCTCACGGATGGACACTGTCGACGACTCGCGCCGGTTGATCGTGCCGGAAGAGCTGTTCGTCAGCGCCGAACTCGAGCCGGTACGCCTTCGAGTCGGCTACCAGATGCTCAATTGGACGGCTACCGAGGCGTTCCACCCCGCAGACATCCTCAACAGTCGCATTCTCGACGGGAGCTTCGAAAACCCGGAGAAGATCGGCGAGCTGATGGTTGCGGCTCGCGTGGAAATTCCAAACGGGCACGTCGAGCTGTTCGCCCTCCCTCGCTTCACCGAGCCGCGCTTGCCTTCGTCTCGGTCACCGCTGAGCCTTTCCGGACCAGCCATCGAACTGGGTGACGCCCAAGTTCTGAACGCGAGCCGCGAGCTCACGGACGAATACTGGCAACCGCAGTGGGCGCTCGAAGCTCAGCAAAGCCTGGGCGACGGCGATCTCTCGGTTCACTTGGTCCATCACATCGATCGGCAGCAACCACTGGTGCTGTTTGACGTCGCCACCCTCAGACCCGTCCCCGTCTACCAGGCAGTCGATCAGGTTGGCGGAACGTATTCACACGTGTTCGATACGACGTTGTTGAAGCTCGAAGCCGCCTACAGACGCTTCGCACGCCCCGCTTCGGGATCGGTTTCGTTGGGATCCATTCCGAAACGCGACCACGTTCTGGCCGCGCTGGGGATCGAGCAAGTCGTCGCTCTCACGCGCAGCACAGAAACGTCGTTCATCGTCGAGGGGCAGGCCCTGATCGCCACGCAATCCAAGCTCCCCGAGGAGCTCGAGCCGCTCTTCCAGCACGACGTGCTGATTGGCGCCCGACACTCGTTCAACGACGAGCAGTCCACCTCCTTGCTCGCGACGCTGATCGTCGACGTCAAGACTCCCGAACAAATCATCGGCAACATCGCCCTCAACCGCCGTCTCGGAGAGGTTTGGGGGCTCACGGCAGGAGCGCGGTTCTTCAACTACCCACCGAAGAATCCCGGTGCGCCGTTCCTGTACGAGCGCTTGCATCACCAGCACCAAGCGTACCTGAACATCAAACGCTACTTCTGACCCCGAAGAGAGGCTCACATGGCCAGCAGACTTCAGCAGCTTTCGACCTGGTTCATATCCATACTGCTCCGCAAGCCCTGGCTGACGTTGGTCGTCGCCCTGGCCATGGTCGCAGCCGTTGCCACCGGCATGTCGAAGATGAAGGCAAACTTCACCCATACGGCCTTCTTCCGAGATACAGACCCAGATCTCGTCGCGTTCAACGCCTTCGAACGGCAGTTCGGCAACGACGACGCAGTCGTCATCGCCGTGGGAAGTCCCTCTGGCGTCTTCGACCAAGAAACGGCGACGATGCTGCGCACACTCACGGAGCGTATGTGGCACGTCGCCGAAGTGATCCGCGTTGACTCGATCGCAAACTTTCAGTGGGTGCACGCCCAGGGTGACGACATCTCGATCGAGTCGTTCTTGCCAACTCGAGGCGAGCTGACCCCAGAGCTACTCGAGGAGCGAAAGAAGATCGCGCTCGCTCACGAGCTGCTCCCTGGATACCTCATCAACGACGACGCAACTGCCGCAATCGTCTACGCTCGCATCAAGCCAGGCATCGATGCGCCACCGGACTCCGAGCGCATCACCCGTGAGGCGCGCGCTGTCGTCGACGAACTGCGTGGGGGGGACCACGAGTTTCACGTGCTCGGCGGGCCTCCGATCAACGATGCGTTCCGAGAAAGTTCGTCGCGCGATCTGTCGTTGCTCGTGCCTGCGCTACTGCTGATGGTCGTCGTGTTGTTGATTGCAACGTTCCGACGCTTCAGTGGTGTCGTGCTCCCGTTCGTCGTGATCATCTGCACGGTCGTGACCGCGATGGCGCTATCCGGCTTCTTCGGCGTAGAGATGTCCAGCGTTACTCTTGCGCTACCTCAGGTTCTGATCGCGGTGTGCGTGGCGGACTCGGTTCACATCCTCACGGGCTTCTACCGCGCTCGCAAAGCCGGGTCGTCACGGCGCGAGGCCGCGACGTATACACTCACCAAGAACTTCGTCCCAACGCTGCTCACCAGCGTAACCACCGCGGCTGGGTTCTTCTCCTTTGCGACTGCCAAGTTGCCGCCGATTGCCGGATTTGGTTTGCTGGCGGGCCTGGGCACGCTCGTGGCGTGGCTGGTGACCTACACCATCGTCGGCCCCTTGATGTTGATTTGGCCGGGCCGAGAATCCTCTGAAACCAAGCAAGCCGTCGAAGAAACACTACATGTCGCCGGTCCGTGGTCGCGTCGTTTCATGGATGTCATAGCGCGCTACCGGGTGACCATCGTGGGCGTGTTCGCACTCGTCTCAGCTGGCGCAGTGACAGCCGGGCTGCGCAACGTGGTCAACAGCAATCCCTACGAGTACTTCGCCGAAGGCATGCCGATTCGCGACGCACAGGAGTTCGTGCTCAATCGGCTGTCAGGGATCGCGACCTTCGAAATGGTCGTCGATGCGGGCAAAGAGGACGGCGTCAAGGACCCGAAGTTCCTCGACCGCGTTGCCGAGCTGGAGAGCAAAGCCACCCAATTGCCTGGTGTGACGCGAGCTGTTTCGATCGTCGACATTCTACGGCAAATGAACCGCGCGCTGAGTGGCGGTGCCGATGAAGACTACAAGCTGCCCGACAGCACCGAGGGCGTAGCGCAAGAGCTCTTGCTGTATACGATGGGTTTGCCGCAGGGCATGGACGTCAACGACCGCATCACGGTGAAGAACGACGCCATACGAGTCACGTTCATCAGCACCATCCGCAGCTCCTCCGACGCGGTCGAAACGGCCGAAAAGCTCGAGAACCTCGGAGCGGATCTGGGGCTGCAGACCCACGTAACCGGCAAGACGATGCTCTATCAGAGCATGAACGGCCGTGTCGTCGATGCCTTCCTGCAGTCTCTGTTGCTCGCCGTCGTGTTCATCGGCGGGATCATCTTGGTCGCGTTTCGCTCAGTCAAGCTAGGCCTGATCTCTGCGATTCCGAATACCGTTCCGCTGTTCGTCGGGGCTGGGGTGCTGTACTTCATCAGCGGAACGATCGACATCGGCACAGTGATGGTCTCCAGTGTCTGTCTAGGCATCGCCGTCGACAACACCATTCACATCCTGACGCACTACCAGCTACACCGGAGCGAGGGCATCGACGGCAAGACCGCATTCGCACAACTGCTCACGCATACCGGACCGGCCATGATCTCGACGACGATCATCCTGGTGCTCGGATTCTCCACTCTCATCTTCGGCACATTCGTTCCGAACATGTACTTCGGGCTGCTCACCACGATCATCCTCGGTTTTGGCCTCGTTGCCGATGTCGTGCTCCTGCCCGCGGTGTTGCTCTTGCTGGAGGGCAAAGCCAAACGCGCGATCGAACCTGCAGCACCACCGCTACAGGCCAGCTGAACCCCGAGCTCGGCTCGCGGAGTATTTTCAGGAACTCGCCGAGTGGGCAACCTGTACCCTCGATGTCGCATCGACGATCGGTGACGTCCATTCGGCCGTGACCTTGAGAGCACCCAGTGGCGACTGCGTGTTGTTGCAGCGGGACGAACGGTATTCGTTCATGCTGTTCTGTCCAGGAGCGGTTGGGCTCGCGTATTCGCTCTCAGCAAGCGGGGTCTTCAGGCGCGTAGACGAGTAGTGGTCATGGTTGTACTGTCCGTCGATGCTTTCGTGCAAAGCGATGTCGCTCCGAAGTCTCAGCACGGCGGTGATCACACTGGGCTCGACCCTCGCCAGCGTCGGCTGTGAGTCGAACGGCACCGAACCACTGGGAACGACCGGGCCCACGGACGCCAGCCTGGGCAACGAGCCCACGGCAAGAGATGGCGATGCACCGTCATTCGGCGGACCATCGAAGAACGACGCGGCCGGGCCTGACAAGAACGGCGACGCGACCACCGCCGCCGTCACTGACCCAAGCAACATGACCGACGACGGCTTAGAAGCGCTGGACGCTTCGGTGGCTGCTCCTCGCCCGGCAGCCGCGCCCTCGATGTCGGATCCCTTCCCCGAAACTACCAGCGGCGGTGGCGCGTCGGAGGCCGGTGCTGCGCCCCAAACCGGAGCTGGCCACGGCGACGCATCGGCTGGCTCAGCGGACGTGGACTTGTCTTGGCTCAGCGGCAAGAGTGGCTGCGTCGCAAGGCGGGTCGATCCGACCACGGCGAGCCTCCGGTACGTGTACTGTGTCGAGTCAGCCGACGGCAGCCTCGACTGCAATTGCGAACTCGGCCCGAGACCTCCACTCGAGGTCTCCACCTCGGGCGAATGCGAGACCGCCCTGGAAACCACGTGCGGTATCAGCAACGCCGACCGAGCGAGCTGTGGGGGTACTGGCGTAGGAGCTTGCCGTCCCGACGGCGACGACGAATTTCAATGCGTCTGCGTTGGCGCAGAAGACGAATGGGTCAGTCAACGAGGCGGCCTGTGTGAAAATGCCCTCCAAGCGGCGTGCGGCGTCAGCTGCGAATCCGAGCTCGGAACCTGTGGGACCAGGGTCATGCTCGGAAGTAGCTACAACTGCGATTGCGAAGCATACGGCACTCGCGCGGTGGGCAATGATGGCGAAGGCTGCGACGCCGCACTGTTACGCGCGTGCGATCCACAGTTGCGAATCGACGGGACCGGCCCGTGCAACGCCGCAACCGGCTACTGCACTCGCACGAACGATGGCCGCTGGGCGTGCAAGTGCGTCGCCAGCGGGATCCGTTCGGAGTTCGCGGCACCCCTACCGGCTGGTGAGGATCCGGACTCGTGGGAAGCAACCTGCGACATGGTTTTGGGCATCGCCTGCGGCCCGCTCGACGAAGTTCGAGAGTGCCAACGCGACACTCCGGGAGGGAGCGCCCAATGCTTGAAGACCAACTCGACCCTGACGTCCTTCGAGTGCGAGTGCGACAACACCTGTCCCGGTGGACTTCGGACGTTTCACGACGTCATCGCGGGCAGCTGCGACCAGGCGATGAACGACTCCTGTGGCGTCGACGGCCCGACGTGCAACTGAAAGCCGCAGCCGGGCCAGCATGCCAGCGCCGCGTTACTCGACGAGCTTGCACTCCACTTCGTAGGTCGTCGCCAGGCCGCCATTGCCCAGCTGCAGCCGGCACTCCTCATCCGTTTCGCAACCCACGGGTACACAGGCGCTGTCTACGCAGACCATGTTGTTCGCACACTCGAAGTCGGACACGCACTTGACCTGGCACTCGCCTTCTTTGCAGACGGCTTGGAGGTCTCCGGTAAACACCTTGCACTCTCGATCCGTCTGGCACCCGACTTCAACGCACTCGCCGTCCATGCACTGATTGAAGAAGGGACAATCTTCGTCGCCCTGACAGCCCGACTCACACAGATTGTCGATGCACGCTCCGCCCTCTGGGCAGTCATCGTCCGCCAAGCACCCCACGCAGTAGCCTGCTGCGACGTCACAGACTTGGGTCGTCAGACAGTTGGCGTCTGTGGTGCACGCGCGGCGAACCGAACAGACGTTGTCGTTGCAGTCATAGCTACTGCCGTCGCAGACGCAGTTGGCGTCGTATTGTGCGCAGGCCGTACTCTCCGGATCGAGGTCGCACTGATCCTTCAGCGTCGGGCAAGTCGTCGGGGGGATTGGACAGCAATCGACGGGCTCGCGACACTGGATGAACACACACTGATTGGCGGTGCAATCGTAGTTGCTCCCGTCACAGACGCAGTTGGCTTCGAAGGACGTGCAGGACGCACTGCCTGGGCTAGCGAGACAGTTTGCTTCGAGAGTCGCACAGGTTGCCGGCGGGGTCGGGCAGCAATCCAGCGCTTCTCTGCACTGAATGACGACACACTCTTTGCCGGTGGGCGCGAGCCCAGAGCTACCCTGAACGCAGCGCGCATTGAAGCACGCCAAACCCGGTGCACAGTCCGCACGCGAAGTACAAGATTCACCAACCTGTCCGACGGTCAGCGACAAATCAGGCGCACCGGCATCCGACTTCTGGGTGTCCGACGGTTCGAGCGTGTCCAATGGGACGCAGGTGTTGCGCAGGCATGCCAGGTTGAGCTCACAGTCGCTACGCGCCCGGCACGATTCCCCAACCTGACCGAGCCGGACCGGTGCAACCGGGGCAGTGCCGCTGTCGGCCTCGACCATGCCCAGGGCGATGCACGTGTTGTCCACACAGATCAAACCGAGCTTCTCATCGCAGTGCGCGGTCACCAGGCATGACTCCCCGAGACCGCTTCGGACGAAATCGAAATCCTCCGACGGGCTTTTCGGCGTCGGACCATCGGGACCATCGCCGTCATCCGTCACCGTGTCCGCCGGCCCCGTCGTGACCGGGATCTGGCCGTCGTCGTTGCCAGAGGACTCGTTGGTGCATGCTGCGGTGATGCAGAGCATGCTGAGCAAGGCGGAGGTGAGGACGGCTGACGTCCGTTGAACTGCAATCATTGGCGTACCTCGGTTACTTTCCTCGTTGAACTGCAAGCGTCGAACCTTTGCTGCGGACGACTGTTGGGGACTACTCGGCGGGCTCTCGACACTCCACGGTAATTGCGGGGACGTTCTGCGGCGTCATCCCCCCGAACACGCCGGCTTCGCGAAGCCGACACTCTTCATCCGTTTCACAACCGGCATCGACGCAGGTGCCCTGATGGCAAACCAGGTTGGACCCCTCCGCGGCGCCGCAGTTGAGATCTGAAGAACACACGGCAAAACACGTGCCGTCTTGACAGAGCGCCTGCTGATTCTGCAGGAAGACCTTACATTCTCGGTCCGTCTGGCATCCCACGTCGACACAAGCCCCTTCCAGACATTGGTGAAAGCGGGCGCACTCGCCGTCTTTCTCGCAAGCCTGAGCGCACTGGTGGTTGCTGCACTTTGCTCCGCCGGGACAATCCGTATCGGACACGCAACGAACACACGTTCCCTCGTCACACACCATCAGGCCAGGGCAGAGCACCAGCTCACTGCAGCTGAAGAGCGATTCGCAGCGGCCTTGTTCGCACCCGTAGTTGCTTCCGTCGCACAGGCACGTCGCCTCGAACCGACGGCACAACAAGGACGTCGGCTCTGCTGCCTCACAGGCAGTCTGCAACGCGGCACAATTGCTGATGTCCGTTGGACAGCAATCGATCGGCTCCCGGCACTCGATGACCGCACAATCCTTGCCGCTCGGCTCCAATCCGCTATCCGCGGGGAGGCAACGCTGGTTCATGCAGGCCAGACCATCCGAACAATCGTCGTGGGCCAGGCACGACTCGCCGACGACGCCAAGCCGCGCCGGCACCGTTCCGCCGTCGGACTCGGACATGGACACGTCATCGCCAAGCGCGCACACGTCCAGGATACAAACCAACCCGGCCTCGCAGTCCCGGCGTGACTCGCAAGACTCCCCCGCTCCGCCGCGGCGCCGGGGCGGGGCGTCGACCCCTCCGCTCATCGGCTCCGTCGGGTCGGAACTGGCTACGCACTGCTGACCGACGCAGGCCAAACCGAGATCGGCTCGACAATCCGAGCTCGAAGCACAGGACTCGCCGAGACCAGCAGTCCCCGCGCCGCCGAAGTCGAGTTCGGCAAAGCTCCATTTCCACGCCGCGAGTTCGGGGTCCTCGTCGGTCGCGCCGGGCCCGCCCTGCGCGGGGCTCGGACGGTCATCCACATCCGTGGAAGTCGTCGCTGCGGGACCGATATTCGAACCGTCCTGCGCATCTTGCGCGCAGCCGGCGGCGATCCAGAACGTAGCTACGAGGGGTGCCGCGCGGCGGGCGATGTTCATTGCAACTCCGTTCATACCTTCCACTGACCGCGCCGAACTCCGAAAACGAACTTCTTGACGGCTCTCCCACCGTCATCGATTGGTGGTTTCACGAAAGTCACCCAGTGTCAATCAAACTGGCCCTGATTCCCAGAAGTTTACAGGTACGCGCCGAGCCCGGCGTTTCTTCCCGCCGGTACCTCGCGACGGCCCCGCGGCGCGGGGGGCGACGCCGTTGTCGCGTAGCGTGACGGATTGTCTGCCCCGCGCGACTGTAAATCCAGAGGCTTGGGCCCTCGCGATCCCGGTGAGCGGCTTGCTGGTAGGGGCGCTCAGCGAGACACGGGAGGCGTAGTCTTCGGGGCGCAGCGGAATGAGATTCCCCGCAACCGGGGGCACGCCCTCGGATTTTCGAGGATCTCGAGTGCTGGCCGTGGTGAAACACCATTGAGAACTCGCTCCCGCAGCTGTTCAGGCTGGTACAGCCGTTCTTGCCAGTGGTTGCTCGGACCGCATGGCAGGGTTATCCTGGCGCCGGTGAGCTGCGGTATCAAAGAAACGTCACGGACGGCGGGTTTCCTCTGGTTGACGCTGTTGGCAGGCGCTTGCTCGAGCAAGCAAACGGACCAACAGCCGTTACCCCAACAGACCCCGTCGCCGACGACACAACTGTCCACTATCGACGCTTCTGCGAGCGCTGCGGAACAACAGCCCGCAAAACCGGCGACCGACGACACAGCCGTCGAAGATCCGCTGCTGATCGAACCGCAGGAAACGCCCAAGCCGCGCAAAGCAACTCCGGCGAAGCCGGTGGTGCAAGAAATCCTCGACGCTAGCGCCGTACAGACCTTCGACGCGAGCAGCGTGGAAGAGGACGCCGCCAACTGCATCAGTGAAGGGGCGAAAAGCAGCGCCGTCAAGGCCGCTCTGCAGCTACTCATCGATACCAGCGGCTCGATGTCTGGCGCGAAACTCACCACGACTCAGACCGCTCTGACCGGCGCCATCGAATCGATGCCCCCAGGGGTTCTGGTCGGTTTGATGCACTATCCCTCATCAAGCGTGACCGTCGTCACACCCGTTACTCCAAGCCCAACACCGACGACGACCACCACCACACCCGTCACGCCAGCGCCCACCGCCACGGTAACTCCAGCGCCGGTCGTGACGGCAGCGCCGATCGCGCCAACGACGCCCGTTACATCAGCGCCGATCGCAACGACCGTCACCAGCGCGGGGGTTGGCGGGTGTCAGGAGGGCACCTCTCTGGTCCCCCTAGGACCGCTGGGTGACCTGGTATCAACGCAGCGTGTCAACCTGAGCAACGCACTGCTCTCGCTCGCGGCAAGCGGCGGAACCCCCACCTACGAGGCGTATTCATCGGCCTTCGACACGTTGACCGCTTTCACCCCCGCCGAACCGGTACCGCTGAGCCGTTTCATCGTCTTGATCACCGACGGCTCCCCGGGGGCTCCAGGCGCTGCCTGCGCGCTGCCGACGGGACAGGGCGTCGGCCCTGCCCTGGTCGAAGCCGCTGGCTTCGCTCTCACTCAGCGTATCGCGACGTTCGTCCTGGGTTCGCCCGGCAGCGAATCCGCGCGCACGACGCTCTCGCAAATGGCCGAGGCAGGAGGCACGGCTCAGCCCGGCTGCTCGCACGACGGTCCCAACTACTGCCACTTCGACATGACGGCTCAGGGTGACTTTGCGGCCGCTCTTGCTGACGCACTCACACAGGTGACACGCCGAGCGCTCTCCTGCGACTACGCCATCCCCGAGCCGCCCAGCGGAAGAGAAGTGGACCGGGGCAGGGTCAACGTTCAGTTCAACAGCACTGACGGCCCCGAAGATCTGCTGTACACCGCCGATCCAGAATGTGAAGAAGGCTGGACTTACGCTGGCGACAGCGTGCAGCTGTGTTCCAACACCTGCGCTCGGGCACAGGCCGATCAAAGCTCCGAAGTGGAGATCATCTTCGGCTGCAAGACGATGAAGCAGCCACCGAAGCCCCCCAAAGAGCCGCCTCCTCAGGAGCCGCCGCCCGAAGACGCGGGGGATCCGCTGGTGCCAACGCCTCCCCGAGTTCGTTGAGTTCCCGGGCTCCGGTACACCGCTGGCTCTTCGGTAGCGAGTTTAGGGCAGGATCTCGTCTTCCGGCAGCGACTCAGCGAACCAACACATACCCGGCACGCCGTGAACGGCAACTTCAGCTGCAGCGAGTATGCCGCATGCCATCGCCGGGTCCTCGCAGTCGGCGCTAGTGAAGCACCCGATGCCGCAGACACCTTCGTCACCGACGTGGAAGCTCTGCCCGATCATGCACATGGCATCGCCACCAGACGGAGGCCAGCCACTGCTACCGCACGCGGCGCCGCCCACCGCACACCGTCCCGTGCAGATCCCGGACGTCTCATTCCCGAGGCAGTAGCCCTTGCACGTCTGGGTATCTGCCACGACACACGCGTCCCCAATCCCGCCGGTGGCGGCCGAAGGTTGGTCCTGGCAGAAGCCCACACTCAAATCGCAGAAGCGGCCATCACAGTCGGCGTCGTTGCGGCAAGTCGGCAGGCAAACGTCCGACGCGGAACAAGCCATGTCCGCTCTGCCATGGCACTTGGTCTCGCTGTCAGTCCCATGCGGACACTGTTCGAAGCAATACCCCGTACCGTTCTCGGTGAGGCAGTGGTGGGAGCCCCCGTCGACGAGGCAATCCGACCGGGTCGTGCAAGGCTTCGTACACAGGCCTGATGGTACGAAGCCGATATCGAGAATCCGCTCGTTCGGCGTCACACACGTCAACCCCGTGCCACACTGCGCGTCGGTGGTACACGTCGCGCCGAGCGCGGCCGACCCCGACACGGGATTCGTCGCGTCGGGTGCAGCCGGCTGGGGGACGACACCCGAAGGTGAGGCCGGAGAACTGGGCATCGTCGGCAGGTCGGGCGTCACTCCAGGTTGCGACGCAGCCGGCGTCGTCCCGGGCTGTTGCTCGTCGGCCTCTCCCCCTTCCACTCGCGGGAAGCACTCACGAACGACTTCTCGCACGTAGCAGTTCGTCGCATCGACACACTGCAGGTACTCGTTCTGCGCCCCGTAGCATCCACTACAACCGAGGCTCGCTATGTCCATATCCAAGTCAGGGCAGTTGTCCTGGTAGCAGCAACGCAGCGCATTCGCTTGCTGCTCACAGCCGTTCTGCTCGGCGCAGATCGCGCTTGCCCCGTCCAGGGCACACGCAGCACAACCGTCCTCGTCCCCGTAGGGGTCGCACGTACTCTCGACGCAGCCGTACTCCCAGTCGCACACTTGCTGGGCGCAAACGGCTATCGACGCACTGCACACCGGAGTGTCCGGTACCTCCACGGGATCACCACAGGTGCGGTCGACACACCGCTGACCATCACACGCGCCCTCACGACAGGCGTACTCCCAGCAGCACGGGTCGCCGAGCTGACCGCAGGGAGCGCATTCACCATCCTCACAGATCCCACTCTCGCATTCCACCCAACACTCGCCGCAGTTGAGTGGATCAGTCTGCGTATCTACGTCCTCGTCCACCTCACCATCACAGTCGTTATCTTCGAAGTCGCACTCGTCGACCTCCCCGGGACGGATCCGCCAGTCATCATCGTCACAGTCGTGCCCCCCACAAATCGGGGGCGGTTCGAGATCGCCGTCCGCATCGAGCAACCTGTAGCGGCAGGTTCCGTCGCTGGAGTTACACTCCTCGTCCACGGTACAACCGTCGTCGTCTTCGCACTCTTCATCGCGGGAGCAAGCGCGCGTGTCGACACAGCCGCTGAATTCGAGACAGAATTGACCCACGGGGCACGCGCCCTCGCGCGCGTACGAATAGCACACTCCCGAAACCTCGATCTCGTCACCGATCGTGGTCACTTCTTCACAGACGTCCTCGGTACACTCAATCCCGTCGTCACAATCCTCGGCACTCGTGCAACTGGCATAGAGCGAACCGAAACCGTTGGTGCCACCCAATCCGTTCCCTGTATCCCCCTTCAACGTATCCTTTCCCCCGTTGCCTCCCTCGTCGTCGTTGTCACTGGCCCTGTCGTCGCCCTTCTGTCCTGCGCTAGTCGAGCCCTCCCCATTGCCACCGAGGCACGCAGTCAGCTGACCCGAGGCCAACATACCAGCAATCAACAACCACCCCCTGGATAGCAAGGGAAACCCCGACAAGGTCTTCATTGCGGACATCAGAATCATAGAACCACGAAACGTCAATCCCAATCAATGTTCATACTGAAAACCACGCGGGGCTTACCGCCGCGGCGTGCGAATTAGCCCGCGGGGAGACCGAGTCCCCGATCACGTGGGTCCGAAAACGCCCCAACTCCTCCGGACGCGGGTGATCGTTCACCCGAGGCGCCTCCATCGAAAGTCGACCGTCGCCCCGCGACGCCAGCCCCGGGGTGTCGGCGCGGACGTCGTCGACGGTGCGATGAGCGGGCATCCGGCACGCGCAGCATGGGTTACGCGGACCAGCTGTTTCCCGGAGCAGCAGAGCGCTGACGCAACAAAAACGGTCTCGAATCCAGCACTGCTGAACCGCGAACGACACCGTAAGGCGCGAATCCTGCAAGAGCGAAGGTGCACCGCTACGGCGGGAGTTGGTTGACGGGCGCCGGCTGGCGTAGACTCGGCGCCGCCATGCCCAACTCGGAGTTCCCAATCGGGTATACGGTCCCGCGCTGGTCGCCCAGCTGGGCGATCACTCAACGCGACGACTATCGCTCACCGCATGCCGTGGGCGTCCAACTGTTGGGAAGCGTGCTCGAAGCTTGGCTCTCGCGCGCGGCGCGGCTCGCCAAAGTCGCGCGCGACTTGCCGATCCGTTGGATAGCCCAGGAGCCGAAGCCCGGCCTGATCCCCGATTTGTGCCTGCTCGATCCGGCGCCGCACGCGACGGTGCGCACGCTGTGCACGTGGCACGACGATCAGTCGCCACCGAAACTCGTGGTCGAGTTCATCGACGGGCGCCATCCGCACAAGCAGTACATCGATCTGCCCGATCGCTGCGCAGCGTGTGGCGTCGACGAGCTGTGGCTGTACGACCCTACCCTCAGCGCACACCCCATGCACGGCGGCCCCCACCCGCTCCAAGTGTGGACGTCGAGCTCTGCTGGCAAGTTCGAACGCCAACACGCGGGCCCGGGGCCAGCCTACTCGGCGCTGCTCTCCGCTTGGTTGCACCCCGTCACCGACGGCTCGCCCGCAAGACTGCACATCGCGGACGATCAGGACTCGACGGTGTTCTGGCCGACCGCGTCGGAGCAACGAGCCCGAGAGCTCGACCGAACCACCCTCGAATTGCAGCGTGTCGAGGAGCAACGCGACGCGCTCGAGCGTCAGGTCGAGGCGCTCAGCTCGCGCCTCGACGGCAAGCGCTGAACTCGAACGTGGGGCGGTCCGTCCCGGCGCGGGGCCAGAACGTCAAATCCAACATGCGCTTCGGCGCCGGCACAGCGAGCTACGGTGCGGGGACGGCGGCCCAGGTTCACGACAAGCTCGTCAATCAACTGGGCTGGACGATCAACGACGCGGGTCAGGCGAACTAGCGCCTCTAGCGTCCTACGACACGAAAGAAACACGTCCGCGACGGTGCTGGCGGCCTGTTCGGCACCCCTGGCGGGCATTTCCGCCCCCCGTGGCGGCCTGTTCCGTCGTCGAAAACGGTGCTCCCATGCCCCGGGCGGCCCGTTCCATTCGCCGCGCGGCGTCATCCGTGCCCCTGGCATACTTGCCGCGACGCACGAACCGCGATCTACAGTGTGACCACTGCGATCACGAGCGACTGAACTGCGATCACGCGGGTATCATTTGATGTTTTACACCACCTCCCAGGCGTTCACTCGCGGTGACACAGTCTACCATCGACACTGATCGGTTCTCAGGCGCGCTTACACGTGATACTTCGACGCCGAAGGAGGCAAACCAATGTCAAACTTTGACGCAACACAGCAACGACTGTCCCGTCGCACGATTGAGCGAGACTTGGATCGCGGCACCAAGTTCCTCGGAACAGTTTCGAAAGACGCCAGAGTTTACGCCACTCTGGTCGACGAAGCAGGCTACGACGAAGCTGCCCACGAGGAAGGTTGGGATCTGCACATGTCCGTTCTGGGTTACCGACGTGGCGTCCCCGCCCCACGCGCCGTGACCGGCGGTGCCGCGCAGAGCCGAGCGGTTACCGTGCTCGATCAGTGGGATGGCCCCAACTTCACGCGCTCTCGTTTCGCGCTCCGCTATAGCTATCCCGAGCAACTCGAGTACATCTTCGATGGTCTGAGCGCGGGGCGAAACGTCGAAGCCGTCGGCGCCGTCAAGACATTCCTCGATCGCGTCGACGCCCTGCGCGATGGCTCAGATCCGTCGCGCGAGGCCACCCGGCAAGCCGATCGTGAAGCCGCGGAGCTGTTGGCCACGCGCCGCATCGTGCACGAAGAACGCGTCGCCGAATTGCGCGAGGCGATCCGCGTCGCCACGAGTGAGGTCCCCGCGCCGACACCAACACCAACCATCGATCCCATCGACGATCCGGAGTTTCAGGCATTGGCACGTCGCTATCACGCTTGGTTGAGCGACTGGCGTGGCCAGGCGCGCGAGGTCGTCCAGCGCCGGGATTACTTGTCCCGCCTCGGGCTGCTCGAAACCCGCGTCACCGAAGCCAGCACAGAAACCACGCCACTGCTCGACACGGTCCAAAGGCAACTGACTCTCAAGTTCGGCAGCCTCTCCGCCTCCATCGAAGGGCGGCTCGAGATGGCCGCGCCCGAAGAACTCGAAGACCTTGCCGAACGCCTGATCACCGCCCAGACCCTCGACGAGGCCCTGGGCGGCATCGGAGCCTGAGCACCTTGGGCCAGCGTTCATCTGGGTACGCCTGTTTCGAGTGAGCATGGCGCCGGGAGCGAACCGTTCTGCGTCGAGGTCCGGCCTACTGCTCGTGGATAGCCTCACGTCGCGGTTTCAGTGCGAACGAAGCGTTGACTTCCCGACCCTTCGCCGCCTCGGCGTCCAAGGGCGCCAGCGCGCTCACTCCGCCGAAGCGCGGTGCGCGAGCTCGCCGGGTCGGTCGCCGATGATGCGGCCGTCACTCATTTCGACGACGCGGGGCATGCGCTGAGCAAAGTCGGGGTTGTGCGTCACGACGACGATGGTCGTGTCGTATTCTCGGTTGATGCGAAAGAACAAGTCGTGAACGGCGTCGCCGGTGGCGCTGTCGAGGTTACCGGTGGGTTCGTCGGCGAGCAGCAGCCGGGGAGAAAGGGCCAACGCGCGAGCGACGGCGACGCGCTGTTGTTCACCGCCGGAAAGCTCGCCGGGACGGTGCGTCTCGCGATGCGAGAGGCCGACGATTTTCAGCAGCTCCGAAGCGCGCTCGCGCATCTCCGCTTTGGAGCGATTGCCGATCATGCCCGGCATCATGACGTTCTCCAGCGCGGTAAACTCGGGCAACAAGTGGTGGAACTGAAACACGAACCCGACGAACTTGTTGCGAACGACGGCAAGCTTCGCCCCGGACAGGCGTGTGAGCTCCTCACCGGCGAGGCGCAGACGACCGCTGGTCGGCAAGTCCAACGTGCCGATGCAATGCAGCAGCGTGCTCTTGCCCGCGCCCGACGCGCCGACGATGCTGAGCACCTCACCCTGATCGATGGTCAGGTCGATGCCCTTGAGTACCTCGAGGGTATTGCCCATGTGGACGAAGCTCTTCTTGAGATCTTCGACTACGACCAACGGCTCTTTGCCCGCTTGCGCTGTTTCCGTCATTGCTCTGTCGCGTCCCGTCTCATTCAATCGTGCTCACGTCCAATTGCCAGTCGTGCCGCCTGGCTCACTCGTAGCGAATGCCGTCCACCGGGCGCAAGCGGCTCGCGCTCAGCGCCGGGTACAGGGTCGCCAGCACGGTGATCACCAGCGCACAGACCGCGACCAAGCCGTAGTCGGTGGGGTTGACCTCGATGGGCAAGCGGTCGACGTAGTACACCTCGGGGTCGAGGCGGACGCCGAAGCGCTTGAGGCCCTCGCACATCACCCAACCGGTCACGACACCAAACACCGTGCCCATCGCACCGATCACCGAGCCCTCGGCCATGAAGATGCGCAGCACCATGCCATCGCTGGCCCCGAGTGCCTTGATGATGGCGATCTCTTTGCTCTTCTCGGTCACCATCAACAGCAACGTGCAGATGATGCAAAAACACGCCACGATGATCGCCAGCGACAAGATCACGAAGGTGGCGATCTTCTCCAGCTTCAGCGCAGAAAAAAGGTTCTTGTTGAGCTCTTGCCAGTCGCGCACCCGCAGCTCACGCGACGCCATGGCCGCTTCCAAGCGGTCGCGAACGGGCTTGACGCGCTCCGGGTCGTCAACGGTCGCTTCGATGCTCGTGATGTGACCAGGCAGGTCGAGGAAGTCTTGGGCAACTTGCATGGTCACGTAGACGTGGCTCGAGTCGTACTCGTACATGCCGCTGTAGAAGATCCCGGCGATGCGAAACTTGCGCGTGCGGGGCAGCACCCCCATCGGACCGAGATCGCCCAACGGCGCGACCAACGTCACCTCGTCACCAACCAGCACGTGCAGACTCTTGGCCATCTCCCGCCCGACAATCAGGCCTGGCCACGCGTCGTCGTGCCGCAAGATCTCTTTGACGTCGTCATCGAGATCGAGCTGCTTGGAGAGACTCGGCCCCTTGCGGTACTCCTGACCACCGGGGCTACGGCCGATCACCGTGTTGACGGGCAGATCGGCAAGCACCTCGGGGTGGCGCAGGTAGTCGAAGTCACCCACCTCGACGTTCTTCACCAGATCGGTGACGTCGCCGATGGTGTCCATGTCGATGCCGCGGATGATCACGCCGCCGGTGTTCGAGTTGCTCGACGCCATGGCTTCGCCACTGACGATCGGTGTGGCAGCCTGGATGCCAGGGACCTTGCGGACCTCGTCCAAGGTTCGGTCCCAATCGCCAAACCCACCGACGTTGTCGCGGTCGACGCTGACGTGGGCGTTGTTGCCGAGGATCTTGCGCTTCAGATCGGCGCCGAAGCCGCCCATGACCGAGATCACCACGACCAACGCGATGCAGCTGACCGCGACGCCAGCCGTCGACAACACGCTGATCACGGTCAAAAAACCGCTCTTGGTCGCACGAACGTGGCGCGCCGCGACGAAGCCCACGGCGCCGCTGCCCTCGATTCGATTGAGCAACCACGGCAGCGACAGCGCCAAGCCGCCCACGACGGCCAACGTCGCCGATACGGCGGCGCTCACTCTGACGACTTGGTGCCACAGTACGAAGTAGGTGCCGACCGGTTCGGGCAAACGCGCAACCACGATGCCGAGCGCCACGGTCATCGCCAGACAGAAGGCGGTACCGTAGGTCAAGATCCAACGACGACCGCGCCCACTCAAGCTGCGCAACAGCTTGATGACGCCCCACACGAGCACGATGGAGAGGCCCCCGATCAACGCCAGCTTGTAGCCGATTGCCAAGTTGACCCAAATCTTCATCAACTTGGCAGTCCACAGCGGAACCTTCGAGCTGGCTGCGGTACTCGCCAACAGTGTCGTGAGGGGAGCTATCGTCATGGGCGTTTGCCTTCAGGCCGCAGCAACGGAAAGGCAATCACGTCGCGGATCGATGATTGTCCGGTCAGCATCATCACGAAGCGGTCCACGCCGAGCCCAAATCCAGCCGCTGGCGGCATGCCGTGCTCGAGAGCGCGAATGTAGTCCTCATCGTAGTCCATCGTCTCTTCCGCACCCATGGCCTTCTTTTCGACCTGCGCGCGGAAGCGCCCCGCTTGATCATCCGGGTCGTTCAGCTCGCTGAACGCGTTGCAGCGCTCGATGCCGTCGACGAACAGCTCGAAGCGCTCGGTGAGCGACGGGTCATCGTCGCGCCGACGCGCCAGCGGTGAGACCGCTTCGGGGTAGTCGAGGATGAACACCGGCACACTCTTGCTGCCGTCTGCCGAGCGGTAGTCTTCAGCCAAAAACGGCTCAGCGAAGTACTCGTAGGCGGCAAAGATGCGCTCACCGTCACTGTGACAAGCACCGATGCCGCGTCGCATGTTCGTCCAATCGATGCGCCGCGAGCGTTTACTGGTTTTCGCCCAGCTCCCGACCAGATCGCTCATGGCCTGATCGACGGGCTTGTCCTTGAACGAGGCCACGTCTTGCAGGCGCGGCAAGACCTCGCCCGGATCGAGCTCGGCTGCACGCAGCGCTTTGTCGATGGCCTGGGTCATCGGCACGCGCGCGAACGGCTCGTCCAACGTGAACGTGCGCTCCGAGCGCCACTGATCCATCACGTGGGTGCGCCCGATGGCTGCCATCTTCTTGCCCAAGTAGTCGTCCACGTGGCGGAACAGTGCTTCAGTCATCGGCAGCAACGTTTGGCACGTGGCGTACGACTGATAGAACTCGAGGATCGTGAACTCGGGGTTGTGACGAGTGCTGATACCTTCGTTGCGGTAGCATCGTCCGAGTTCGTACACGCGCTCGAAGCCGCCGACCAACAACCGCTTGAGATACAGCTCCGGCGCGATACGCAGGAACAAGTTCATGTCCAGCGTATTGTGGTGAGTCGTGAACGGGTGGGCCGCAGCACCGCCGATCAACGTGTGCAGGGTCGGCGTCTCGACTTCCAAGAAGCCGCGCTGGTCGAGAAAGTCGCGCAGGCCCTGGATGATGAACGAACGGGCGCGAAACACCTGGCCCACGTCGACGTTGGCGACGGTGTCGACGTAGCGGTGTCGATAACGCTGCTCGACGTCGGTCAGGCCGTGCCACTTGTCCGGCAGTGGGCGCAGCGCCTTCGTCAGCAGCCGCAAGCCGCTGAGCAACACACTGAGCTCGCCGGTCTTGGTGACCATCACCGTGCCGCGCGCCTCGATGTGGTCGGCCATGTCGATGTCCTTGAGCGCATCGAAGGCCTCGCCCATCTCGTCCTGTTTGGCGAACAGCTGGATCTCACCCGAGTCGTCGCGCAAGTTCAGAAAAGACACCTTACCGAAGCCGCGTCGGGCCATCATGCGGCCAAAGAGCAACACGGGCTGCCCTGCCGAGAGCTCGGCCACCTTCGCGTCGTCGTAGCGATCCGTGCCGCCTTCACTCGGTCGCTTTGCCGACTCGAAGCGCGCGCGGACGGCACCGATCAGCGTGCGCTCATCTTGCTCGACGTCGTTGGCAAAGGGGTTCTGTCCGCGTGCACGAACTTGCTCGGCCTTGTTGCGGCGCGCCTCGATCAGCGCTTCCTCGGACTTGAGCGTCTTTTCTTCCTCACTCATCAACTTGCCTCTCAATTTGCATCCGGCTTGTGCTGATCCGCACTCTTCAGCAGGTACTCTTCGATGAATCGATCGAGATCCCCATCGAGCACCGCATCGACGTCGCCGGTTTCGTACTCGGTGCGCAGATCCTTGACCAACTGATACGGCTGCAACACGTAACTGCGGATCTGGCTACCCCAAGCGATCTGGTCCTTGCCGGCTTCGTAATCGGCCTTGAGCGCTTCGCGTTTCTGCAACTCGATTTCGTACAGCTTGGCCTTCAACATTTTCAAGGCCATGCGCCGGTTCTGCAGCTGGCTGCGCTCGGCCCGGCACACGACCATGAGACCACTGGGCAAGTGACGCATGCGCACGGCCGTTTCGACCTTGTTCACGTTCTGCCCACCCTTGCCACCGGCGCGCATCGTCGTGACCTCGAGATCCTTCTCATCGACCTCGATGTCGATTTCGTCCTCGATGTCCGGTGTGACTTCGACGGCGGCAAACGACGTGTGGCGGCGCGCGTTCGAGTCGAAGGGGCTGATGCGCACCAAGCGGTGCACCCCGTTCTCCGCGCGCAAGTAGCCGTAGGCGTCGGTACCGGTGACGGTGAACGACGCGCCTTCGATGCCCGCCTCGTCGCCCGGTTGATAGTCGATGAGCTCGGTTTTGAAGCCGCGCCGCTCGCACCAACGCAAGTACATGCGCAACATCATCTCGGCCCAATCCTTGGCTTCGGTACCGCCGGAGCCGGGGTGGATGCTGACGATGGCCGGCGCATGGTCCGCTGGACCGCTGAGCATGCGCTGCAATTCCGCCCGCCGAACGCGCTCCTCGAGGTCCGTCGCCTGCGCTTCGGCTTCCTTGACGGCGTCGTCATCGTTCTCTTCGGCGGCGAGCTCCAGGTATTCGAGCGCGTCGTCCGTGTCCTGGGTCAGCTTCTTGATGAGCGTGAGTTTTTCGGTAGCCGCGGCGCGTTTGCGCAGCAGGCCTTGAGCCTTGTCCTGGTCGTTCCAGAACGAGGGATCGCTGGAGAGCTGATCTAGCTCTTCGACTGTACGTTCCAGCTGAGGGACGTCAAAGATGCCCCCTTAGCGCAGCAACACGCCTTTGGAGGTCCGCGAGTAATGCTCTGGTTTCTGCAAGCATGGCGCGTCTCTAGCCCCTCGCTGGGCCCCACACCAGAGCTGCGCGCGAGCGCTCCGGCCGGATGTTCAAAGGCGTGCCGGCCGGGCTCGCCCGGGTCGCCGGCGGGTGGGTCCAACTCGCGGATTGTCCAGCAGCCGTTCAGCGCGACCCGGCGCGCTTGGTGCGCGCGGGTTTGCGGTGCCGCGCCTGCTCCGCCGGCAGGTTCCGCCCGAACCAGCCCCCGGTGTACCAATCGAGCGCCCGCGCCGCCTGTTCGGCGCGCAACCGCGCGAGCAGTGCCTGCTCCGGATCGAGCCACGGGTCGCTGCCCCGTAGCGTGGCGCTTTGCCAGTCGAAGATCAGCTCCAAAACACGCTCCACGCGGCGCTGACGCCGCTGCTCGACCATCAGCCGCGAGCGCTCGACGTGCAATTCCTCGCTGGCGAACACCAGGCGGTCGAGCTCCCACGCGAGCTGCAATTCGAGGCGCAAGTCAGCGCCGCCGGTCAGCTGCCAGCGATTCGGATCGTCGCTCGTCGGCGTCAGCCGCAACGTCTCGTCCGTGTTCCTGCCGGCGCGCGCCCGCAACTGGGGCAGCCAGGCCGCGGTCCGCGAACGATCCTGCAAGTCGTCGAGGCGCTTGGCGCCGCGTTCCGAATCGCGCAGTGCCGCACGCACGAGCGCGATGACGAAGCCCGAAGACAACTGCCAAACCGGCGGGCGCGGCGCGACTTCTTTCTGCGCGGCGGGCTGACCGGGGCCTTTCTCGTCGCCCTCAGTGGTGCCGCCGGCGGTGCTGCCCTCCGACGCCGGGTCGTTCGGAGCCGGGGCGGGCGCCGGCTCAGGCCCCTCGCGAAGACTCCCCGGTAGCGCCCAAGGCCGATTCAAGGCACCCCCCAGCCCCCACTCTCGTTCCGCGCCCACTCCTGAACCCACGGTCCCCAGCGCCTCGGTCGACTCGGTCGACTCGGGACCGAAGCCTTCGATCGCCCGGAGGGTTTGTTGATTGAGAATAACGCCCTGCCCGTCATCGTTCAGCGCATCACCCAGCACGCCGACACTGGCCAGACGCGTGCGGAGCTGCCCCTCATCGCGATCCCACTCGTGGCGAGGCAGATCGTCGAGCCACACCGCGGGATCTTGCGATTCGTCGAACGGCGAGAGCCGAACGACTCGCGGTTCGTCGGGCGAAAGCCAGCGCGCCATCGGCAGGTCGATGACCAGTAACGCGCCGTAGGCACGGTGATAGCGCCCTTGATCGAAATGTGCGGAAACCCGAACCCCCAACGCCGAACAGGGAGCAGCAATGGCGAATGCCAACAGAGCGGAGCGAAAAACCAGAGCCATGCTGCGGAGTCGCCCGCCGCCCGCGCCGGTTGCTCGATTTCTCGGCCCCGCTTCTCAGCCCATCCAGGCGCCGACCCTTCAGCCCAAGACGCGCTGGCGCGCTCTTGCAACGACGTCGGAATCGAGCTGGTGCTTGCGGGGCCGGTAATCGACGCTCAGCCGCTCGCTGCCCTCGACGACCCGGTGCGAGCTGGCCACGCACAACGGGACCCAGCCGCCGCTCGCTCCGGCCTCCGAGGCGGCGCGTTCGATCCCCAGCGCCGCACGCACGACCACCTCTGGTCCGCGCGATAGCGTGACGCAGCCCGACGGCTCAGCAATGACGTGCTGCTCTTCTTGCACCTCGGCTCCACGCGGCGACGGGGAGCAAGACAGTGTGCGAATGCGCAACAGGTCGCCGCGCTCGAGCGCGCGCTGGCCACGCGCTCCAAGCTCCCAATACACGACCACGTCTGGCCCCGAGCGAACGACGACTACCCAGTCCGCCTCCGTGGCGACAGTGGCGGCGCTGGCGACGGCAGCGCCCGCGATCCAATTCAGGTCGAGTTGCGCGGACTGGGGTGAGCGGCTGGACGGCGGCGGCTCGGAGCTGCGGGCTCGGTCGTCGGGCTGATCCAGCACGGATGAGCCCGACGCGGACGCACTGGCCGGCTCGGGCGCGCCGGAGGCCTCGGTAGGTTGGTCTTCGTCGGCAGCACGCGATGCCTCCGCCTGCAGCCCCTGCGGCTGCACGCTCGGGGCTTCGCTCGATTGTTCATCTGCGACGCCCCGCTCGGTGACCTGCTCGACACCGCTTTCCGGCCGGCTTTGTGCTTCGAGTTCGGCGAGCATTTCCGCCGCCCGCGCGTTGCCCGGATTGAGACCGAGCACTTGCTTCAGCGTGGCAATCGCGCGCTCCGTATGCCCTTGAGCGAGGTAGATCCGCGCCAGCGTCAGCGTCGGCAAGGGCGGACGGTGCGGTTGGGGAGGAACCGAACGCACGCCGTCGCGCAACACACGTGCGGCGCTGGGCATGTTCAGCCCCTGCTCGACGACACTCGCAACGAGGTTGCGCGCGACGGCCATCCAACCGCGGGTGTGGGGCAATTCTCCGCCCCGCCCTTCGCTCACCTGCTGGATGCAATGGGTGAGCTCCGTCTCGGTCATCGACTCGGGTCGGCTGATCCCCAACTGAAGTGCCGTGGCGATCAGCTCGTGCCGCGGGATCGGTGGAACGCTTTTCGGACCCAAAGCCATTGCGCGCCGAAGGTACTGCTCCCAGCACGCCCGAGCAATGCCCCAATCGCAAGCGCGTGAATGCACGACTCGTTACGGCTTGGCCAACAGCTCACGCGCGTGGGAAACGTCGCGACCGATCTGCTCACGCAGCGCGTCCAAACCGTCGAAACGCTGTTCGGCGCGCAAACGTCCAACCAAGGAGATTTGCAGAGCCTGCCCGTACAGTTGTCGCTCGACGTCGAGCAAGTGCACCTCGACGTTCAGAGCGCCGCCACCGACCGTTGGCCGCGTTCCGATGTTGCACACCCCGTCCAGGCGTTCGTCTCCCAATTGGGGAATGGAAACCCGACACGCGTACACGCCGTTGGCCGGCAACAACTCGACGACCCCGCCGAGGTTGGCCGTCGGAAAGCCGAGCGTCCTACCGAGTCGATGCCCGGCGACGACGTCGCCGCAGATCAGGTGCGGTCGCCCGAGCAGTTCACTGGCCCGCTCCACGTCGCCGTCGGCAACCAGCGCGCGGATCCGGCTACTGGAGATGGCGCCCAGCTCGTCGGTGAGCAACGGCAAGGCAGCAGCACTGAACCCGAGCTCACCGCCGAGGCGCACCAACGCGTCGAGATCTCCGGCGCGCCCTTTGCCAAATCGGAAATTGTCGCCGACGATCACGCGCCGTGCGTTGTGCTCGTCGAGCAAAATTTCGGAGACGAACTGCCGGGGCGACATCTCCGCCAGCGCCACGTCGAAGCGCCGCACGACGACTTGCAGCGCGGGCGAGACGGCCCGCAGGTACGCCACTTTCAGCTCGATCCGCGTCAAGGCGGGTTCCACGCTGCGTCCGAGTACGGCCGAAGGGTGGGGATCGAACGTCATCACCTTTGGAGCCAGGCCCAACTGAGCGGCCTCCTGCACGACGGCCGTGAGCAAGTACTGATGACCTCGGTGCACGCCGTCGAAGTTGCCAATCGCCACCAGCGATTCAGGGCGGGTGCTGTTTTCGGGACGGGTCACCACCGCGCCCTTTACTACACGCTGCACCCGGGGCCAATCCGCTGAAATGGCCTTGGGGTGGCAAGACCGGGACAGAAGGAACGTCGCTGGGGCGGCGACCGACGGAATTGAGCAACGACTGATGCCGGATTCACTACACTGACGGCCATGACCCCGGAGGAAGCCATCGCGGAAGCCCAAAGCGGGACACTGAAACCCGTGTACCTGGTGTTGGGCGACGAGCGCTTCACGCGCAACGACGTAATCACGGCGCTTCGAGGCCAGGTACTCGAGGGTGCGATCCCGGGGTTCAACGAGGACGACTTCACCGCTGGTGAAGCGACTGTCGGCAATGTCGTCGGAGCCGCCAAGACGCTGCCGATGATGGCGCAGCGGCGCTGGGTCCTGGTGCGCGACGTCGAACGCTGGGAACCGAAGGCGGGCTCCGACGACTCCGCAGGTTCATCGGGCGAAGCTGGCAGCAAATCCGGTGGACCGAAGTCCAACGCCCTCGACGAACTGGCTGCCTACGCCGGTGCCCCGAGTCCAAGCACGGTGTTGGTGCTTTGCGCCAACAAGCTCAACGCCAAACGTCGATTGGTTACCTTGGCAAAGAAACAAGGCTTCCTCGTCGACTGCCAACCGCTCTCGAAGCACGAGCTGCCCAACTGGGTCAGAAGCGCCGCAAAACGCCGTGGCAACGCCATCGACGCGAGCGCAGCCGAACTGATCGCCGAGGTGGCCGGACCGGATCTGAGTTCAGTGGACGACGTGCTCGAACGCTTGAGCTTGTTCGTTGGAGAAGGTCAACCAATCACCGAAGACAGTGTGGGGCAGCTCATTCCCATCGTGCGCCCGGCGACGGTGTGGCAATTGGTCGACGCCGTCGGCAGAAGGGACCGCGGGCAGGCGTTGACGTTGCTGGCCCGCGTTTACGACCCGCAAGACCGAGGCCTGAGGCTGCTGGGTGTGCTGGCCTGGTCTGCACGACAGATGATCCGATTTTCGGCAGCCTTGTCCCAGGGGCTCGGCGGGGCGGCAGCGGCCAAGGCCGCCGGCGTTCCGCCATTTCGAGCGCGCACCTTGGAACAGCAAGTCCGACGCCTGCCTCCAGGCTTTCTGGAACAATGGCTCGTGCAACTGCGCGACGTGGATTTGGCGCTCAAAGGGGGCTCCAAGCGGCCGCCTCGAGCGATTCTGGAGAGCGCGCTGATCGATCTGTGTGATTCGCGTCGTGCGGGTTGAATCCTTGCCGCCCCAGCGCGCATGTGGGATGACCATTGGGCAAATCACCGTGCAAGAACCCAAAGACTTCCGGCTTCGCGAAATGGCGACAGCCACGCTCCCCACGGAGTGGGGCGACTTTTCTCTGCACGTGTTTCGCTGGGACGATCCCAACGCGCACCCCGAACTGAGCCAAGAGCACGTCGCGCTCGTGCGCGGTGACGTCGCAGGGCACAACGCGGTGCCCGTGAGGATCCACTCCGAATGCTTGACCAGCGAAGTGTTCGGGTCGCTGCGTTGCGATTGCCGCGAGCAACTGCGCGCGGCGCAAGCTCACATCGCCGAAGCCGGTCAGGGTGTGCTGCTCTATCTGCGTCAAGAAGGACGCGGCATCGGCCTGACCAACAAGATCCGCGCCTACGCGCTTCAAGACCAGGGGCTCGATACCGTCGATGCCAACTTGGAGCTGCACCTGCCCGTCGATGCGCGACAGTACGACGCCGCGGCGGCGATGCTGCGACACCTCGGCGTCTCGTCGATCCGTTTGATGACGAACAACCCCGACAAACTGCAAGGCATGTTGGAGGCAGGGATCGAAGTCGCCGAGCGCGTCCCGACGCTGATCCCCCCAAACGTACATTCCGCACACTACCTCGAAGTGAAGAAGCAGCGGCTCCGCCACGACATCCCGAGCGACGCGCTGCGCCTGGCCAGCCTCGAACTCGACGAAGAAGGCTGACGGAGCCTCGGGGAACCGCGCCCTCCGACGGGCTAAAGCACCCACCAGCTTGCCACCAAACGGAATTGCCCCGAAAAATCGCCCCGGGATGGCTGAGGGCGTTTTTCGGGGACCACGTTCGGCTCCCTCCGCGCGCAGCTCGGTGCTCTAGGTGTTTGATTTGTCGCAGCAATCAACCTGATTGCTGCCCTAGTGGTGCCGCTTCTTCGCGTCGGCCTTGGCCTTCAAGCGTTGCCGGAGTCTCGTCGCGTACCCTTCTTTGACGACCAGTTGAGGTCGACCCAGAACCAACGAGCCGTCTGGTGCGTCTTGGGTCAGCGTCGTGCCGGTCCCAACGTAGGCTCCGTCACCCACGCGCACGGGCGCGATCAACTGTGAGTCGCTACCGATGAACGCGCCCTTGCCGATCACCGTTCGCTCCTTGGAAAAGCCGTCGTAGTTGCAGACAATCGTGCCCGCGCCGATGTTGCTCGCTTCGCCGACGTCGGTGTCGCCGAGATACGCCAAGTGGTTCGCCTTTGCCCCGCGGGCCATCCGCGTCTTCTTGGTTTCGACGAAATTGCCGACGTGCACGTCGTCCTGCAGCTCGCTCCCCGGCCGCAGGTGCGCAAACGGACCGATCTGAGCTCCATCGCCGACGCGACTGTCCACAATCACGCAGTACGGCTTCACGTTCACGTCTCGACCGAGATGTGCAGCGTCGAGCACCGAGCCCTGGTCGACGACGCACCCCTCGCCGACCACCGTGCGCCCTCGCAGCGACACGTTGGCTCGAATCGTCGTATCGCGTCCGATGCTGACGGCGTCGTCGATGCGCGCGCCCGCTTCCACCGTCACCCCCGCCAGACGGTGCCGCGAGGCGATCCGCTCGAACAGAACCGCCTCCAAGTTCGCGAGCTGTTGCCGATCGTTGATGCCCTGCAACACCGCCGGCTCTCCAGTAGCTGCCACCACGCGCTCGGTTGCGGCCGCGTCCGCAACGATGTCCGTGACGTAAAACTCGGACTGGGCGTTGTCGTTTCTCAAGTTCCCCAACGTGCGACGCAAGAGCTCCGACTCGACCAAGTACACCCCCGCGTTCACCTCACGGACGTCACGCTGCTGCTGATCTTGCAGATCCTTCTGTTCACGGATCTCCCGCACCTTGCCGGCAGTGTCTCGCAAGATTCGCCCGTAGCCGCTCGGATCGTCCAGCTGGCACGAGAGCAACGCCAGCTTGCAGGCTCGTTCGGTACACGCGTCGAGTAACGGCAACAAGTCGTCGGCGCGGATCAACGGGATGTCACCGTTGAGAATCAACGCCCAGCCCCGCTTCAATTCCCCCAAAGCGGCACGCGCCGCATCGCCCGTCCCCCGCGCTTGTTCCTGCACGGCGATCGTCACGCTGACGCCCGGAGGAAGCTCGAGCTCACCCAGGCACCCCTCCACGTCCCGCCGATTCACTGGGCTCGCCACGACGATCACGTCTCGCGCGCCCGCTTCGACCGCCGCCAACACCGGATAGTGCAACAGCGGGCGTCCAGCGAGCCGGTGCAGGACCTTGCTCAACTTGCTCTTCATTCGCGTGCCGGCGCCTGCGGCAAGCACGATCCCGCAAATGTCATCCTTCACGGCGTGCCTCGGTCGGCGTCTGGAAGCAGCTCGGGTCGCGGCGCCCGGATGGCGGCGAGCGGCACACCCACGACCTCGTCGCTCGCGCTCTTGCTGTTCTTGCCGGTTGCCGGCGCGTACACCACGATCACTTCACCCGGCTGCAACACTCGATTGCGGGAGCAGCGATTGATACGCTCCATCATGCCGACACTCAACCCGTAGTGGCGACCAATCTTCGCGAGCGTATCGCCTGCCTTGGCGGTCACCGTCATGCGACGTCGACCGTTCATCGCTTCGAAGTGGTTGATGAACTCGACGGAGCCGACTTCGAGAATCCGCGTTCGCAATGCGCTGACCGTGCGCACCTTGCTCAAGTCGGCATGCTTCGGCACGAACACTTGCAGTGTCATGCCGGATTGAATGTTGGCGGTCGGATCCAGGTCGTTCCACTCGACGAGTTCCTCGGGCGTGACGGCGAGGATGTTGGCAACGCTGGCTAGCGTGTCGTCCTTGAGAACCCGATAGAACACGCGGCGACGCCCCGGCACGCGGAACTGACGAGGAGCGACGACCACTTGCTCTTCGGTATCTTCGGCAACGATGCCCTTGGGCGTCCGCGGGACCAGCACGACGGAGCCTGCGGTCAGCACGGTGTTGGCTGCAACGCCGTTCAGCTCGGCGAGCGACGCTTCGGTCACCGACAGCCGCACCGCGATGGATTGGAGCGTGTCGCCGAAACGCACCGTGTACGGCTCGTATTTCTCGCGGTAGTTCTGATCGAGCAACGTCGCGGTCGCTTTCGCACCCGCTCCCCGCGGAACCCGCACGGGCCAGCGCTTGTAGGTCGTCTTCTCACCCGAACCGGGCGGATCTGGGGGCAAGCGCGTCGACTGATATTGCGGGTTCATCGCGCGCAGTGAGTCCAGCGGTACCCCAGCAGCACGCGCGACGTCATCGAGAGGTACTCGCGAATCCACCAGCACCGTGTCGAAAGTAATCGCCGGATCGGGCTCGATGTCGTCCAGCCCGAACGCGCGCAGATTGTTCATGACGATCGCGATCGCGAACACCTTGGGGACGTACAACGTCGTCTCCCAGGGGATCGCCGCTTCATATTGGGTGAGCTTCCAGAAGTCGTTGGTGTTGTACTTGCGCACCGCGCGGAGCAACCCACCGTGCCCCATGTTGTACGCCGCCATCGCAAGCTCCCACGTCCCGAAGCGCTGGTAGAGATCCCCCAAATAACCCGCAGCCCCTTCGGTCGACCGCTGGGGATCGAGCCGCTCATCCACCCAGCGATCGACGGTCAGTCCATACATGCGCGCCGATTCGGGAATGAACTGCCACAGTCCCGCAGCGCCAGCCGGCGAGAGGATGGTCGGGTTGTGCCCACTTTCGATCAGGCTCAGCCACACCAAGTCTTTTGGCAGCCGCGCCTTGGCCAGCTCCGCGCGCATCGCGGCCGTGTAGCGACCGACCTTGCGCGCCCAAACGCGCGCAATCGCACGGCCGCGATCGGTGTCTCGATAGAACTTGAGATACTCGACGACGCGGGGGTCCAGTCGCACCGAGAAGTCCGGCATCGCCAAGCTGCGCAACCACTCGGCGTGAGCGGCCTCAGCCAAGGTCGCGCTCGGTAGTGCCTCGGTCACCGGAGGCAGTCCATCTGCCTGCACACTCGGATCGGCATCGCCCCAACTCCAACCGGGCTTGAAGCCGTGCAACGGTCGGGGGAACAGCACGCGGTCGGCCGCGCGCAACGCCGCCAGTTCCGGATCGGAAACCGGCGCAGCGGCTTCGGCGGCAGTGCGCCCTCCCGCCACCCCGCGACGCGCGCCACGGTCTTGTGGTTGTTTCGCGGCCCCCTTCGGCAGACGTGGCGCCGGCTCCTTGGGGCGCGGTGCTTTCTTGTGATCGAACGGCTCGCTCGACTTGCTCGTCTTTGACGGAGGAGAACTGCGCTTCGACGGCGTGAGGGAACGCGCCCCACCTGCCTTGCCCGGTCCGACCGACTCCGCGGTAGCCCCCCCTACGGCCATCGAAAGAGCCAAGAAAACGGACGCGCAGAATCGAAAACGGCGAAACGTTCGCATACTGCCCCCTGCTAGCGCCAACCCGGGTCGACGGTCAAATTCCTGGGGCAGCAACGGGCTCGATTGCCGCAGCAAATCAAGCACCTAGACCTCCGCGGCACGAGTTCGCGGGCCGTCGCGCTCGGAATGCTGCAACCCGGTGGACTTCCTCAGAAATCGATTGCGCCACAAAAAAGACCGACCCCACGTCGAGGTCGGTCTTTGCGGTGCCAACGAGCGGCGTGTGGAGCGCAGAGCGCTTGCAGACGCCTTCGCCCTGACGCGTCGTCACTCTCGAAGCAACACGTAGCGATTGCCGGGTCCGCGCCGCACCAGTGCCACGATGCTTCCTTTGGTCGAACGCAGCAGCTTGTTCGCCGTCGCCACGTCCTTGATGGGCTTGCGGTTGAGCTCGAGTAGGATGTCGCCGGGTCGGATCCCCGCTTCGGCGGCCTGACTCCCCGGATCGACTCCGGAGACCACCACGCTACCGGGCGTGCCCTTCGGCAGGTCGAGGCGCTGTGCCATGCGGTCGTCCAGCGGTGCCAGCGTCATACCCAGAGTCGGTTCCGTCGCATTGGGCTTCTTGTCGCCGGCCTTCTGATCATCGGGCAATTCCGCCAATGCGACGCTCACGGTCTGTTGTTTGCCACCGCGCGAAATGACCAGGGACACCGTGGCCGTTCCCTTGCCTGCAATCAGGTTGCGCAGTTTGCCCGTGCTGTCGACTTTCTCGCCGTCCACTGAGAGCACGATGTCTCGCTGTTTGAGTCCGGCCTTCTCCGCCGCGCTACCACTCTGCACCTCAGTGACCAACACGCCATGCGCATCGGGCAACCCCATGGCCTTGGCCAGCGAGGGATCCACATCCTGAATGCCAATCCCGAGGAACCCTCGAACCACGCGGCCGTGCTCGATCAAGCTCGACATGATGGGCTTGGCCATCTTCGTCGGGATCGCAAACCCGATACCTTGGTAGCCGCCGCTACGAGAAAGGATCGCGGTGTTGATGCCGACCAGTTCGCCGCGCATGTTTACCAGTGCGCCACCCGAGTTACCGGGATTGATGGCTGCGTCGGTTTGAATGAAGTCTTCGTAGTCGACGATCCCGACGTCCGCACGGCCCTTCGCCGAAACGATCCCCATCGTGACGGTTTGCCCGACGGCAAACGGATTGCCGATGGCGAGCACGACGTCTCCCAAACGCAAGTTCGAGCTGTCACCGATCTCCAACGGGGTCAGGCCGGCCACGTCTCCTTTGAGGCGCAGCACGGCCAGATCACTCTTGGCGTCACTGCCAATCACCTCCACCTCGAATTCGCGGTCGTCGGTCGTCTTGACGGTGATCTCCGTCGCTTTCTCCACGACGTGGTGGTTGGTCAGAACGATACCGTCCGACGATACGATCACACCAGAACCCGCCCCTTGTTGTTTGCGCGGCCCTTGTGGCTGTTGCGGACCGAAGAATGGGAAGAACGGGAAGTGGCCATTCATGCTGGCTCCCTCGACCTCCCGCTCGGAAGTGATGCTGACGACGCTGGGCGTCGCTTTCTCGGCGATGTCCGCGATACTCGGTGCGCTCGGATCCTGACTCGCGTAAGCGAACGCCGGATGGGGCAGCCAATTGCGAGCCGACGAGCCCTCATCGGACTTGGCGGGACTCAATAGTTGATCCGAAGCCGCAGCAGACGGAGGCGCGCCAGGAGGAGCCGCGCTCCCTCCCGCGCACGCGGTTGGCCAGTAGACCAGGGTGAGGCCGCCAACGACGACGTAGAAGAGGGCTCTGAATTTGCTCAGGTGCTTCATTGTGCTGCTCCTTCGGGTGACGCCAACCAAGGGACGGCGGGTTTGATTCCGCGGCGAAACCACAAACCGATCGCACGGGCCGAGGGCCTGGGTTGCCCGCCGCTGGCCTTGGGTGGGTGGGTTGTCCTTCTGCGGCGGGTCTGGAGCTCCGCTCCAGAGCGCACCGCGTTGTCCTGCGTGGCGCTTCTGACTCTCTGGTCAGCTGACTAGGTCGATCAAACCACGAGGGCAACCGGCGGCACGATTTTCTCGCGGAGGTTCATCTGTACCGCTGGATCGCAGCGCGCGCCCCACCCTGTGCAGCATGAATTCGCGTGAGAGCGAAGTAACGACGGCCCGATCAACGCGGTCCGACGATGTTGACCATGCGTTCGATCCACGTGGCCATGTCGTGGATGGGCACTGACTGGCTCGTCGGCACCTCGCCCAGCGCCGCGCGTGGCATTCCGTACACGACACTCGTCGCCTCGCTCTCCACCAACACGCGCCCTCCGGCTTGCGAGACCTGCCGAGCCCCTTTTGCCCCGTCGTCTCCCATGCCCGTCAGGATCACCGCAACCACGCGGCGACCGTAGGCATGCGCGGCAGCGGACAGCAGCCGGTCCGCACTCGGCACGTAACGCTCCGACAAAGACGGTGTTCGCAATCGCACCCGGAGGTTCGCATCGTCGACGACCTCCATGCACTGATGCCCTGGGCACACGAGCACGGTTCCCCCCCGAATGCTCTCCCCATCGACCCCTTCGCGAACTTCGAAAGCGGAATAGCGGTTGAGTCGATCGGCAAACGGACCGGTGAAGCTACCGGGCATGTGCTGAGCGATCAGCACCGCGTACTCGGACGAAGCCTCCAACTGGGAGACAATCTTCGTCAATGCCGTGGGCCCGCCCGTCGACGCGGCAATGACGACCAAGCTTGCGGGCTTCTTGTACACCCCCCGGGGATCGACGCGGCGACTGACGATCGGCGGCGGCGACTGAACAGCGAGATGTTCACTGCGAACGGCGCGAATCGACAGCAGCTTCTGCGACAGGGCCTCGTGAGCGTTCTCGTTCAGACTGCCTTCGGGCACCGCGATGAAGTCGAGCGCCCCGAACTCCAACGCCTTGAATACCGCATCCCGCTTGTTGTTCGACGACACCACGATGACCGGCGTCGGCCTCGTCGACATCATCAAGCGCAGGAACGAGAACCCGTCGAGCCGCGGCATTTCGAGATCCAGAGTGATCACGTCAGGGCGTAGCGAATCGAGCATGCGCATCGCCTCCGCGCCGTCGCTGGCCGTACCGACGACGGTCGCCAGCCGTGTGCCCTCCACGAGACTGACCAACTGTTCCCGACGAGACACGGAGTCGTCGACGACCATCACTCGCAGCGGGGTCACAGGTCCCCCTTCTTGCCCGCGGTGATGGGCTTTCGATACACGAGGTCACCGCTGAGATGCACCAGCTCGAAAGCCGTCGACACGCTGACGAGTGACTCGCTGTGCCCGAGAAACAGGTATCCTCCAGGCACCAACCGTCGATGCAGATTCTGCAACACCTGTGCGCGAGCGCTGTCGGTGAAGTAGATGAGCACGTTTCGGCAGAACACGACGTGCACCCGACCCACGCTGGACACCATGCGATCGAGCAGGTTGAGTTGCCCGAAGTGACACATGGCCTGGATTTCCGGCAGCACCTGCCATCCGTCGGAGTGTTCGTTGAAGTAGCGTCGCCTTCGGTCGTCGTCGGTGACGCGAAAGCTGTTGTCCCGATAGACTCCCCGCCGCGCGATTGCGACGCGGGACCGACACAAGTCACTCCCGATGACGCGTATGTCCCAGCCTTCGAACAGTCCGCTTTCGCGGATGAGAATGGCGATGGTGTACGCCTCCTCACCCGTTGAACAGCCAGCGCTCCAAACTACGAGGCGTTTCTGCTCTGCGAGTTCGGCCTGCAACTTGGGTAGCAGCTCCAAACCGAAGCTACGCAACTGATACTCTTGTCGGAAGAAGTACGTTTCGGCCGTCGTGACGAGTTCCGTCGCGGTCTCGACTTCTTGTCCAAAGCGGTTGTTGAAGCGGAGATTCGTGTAGTATTCGTGGAAACTCGACAACCCGAGTTCCACGACCCGCTCACCGAGACGTCGCTCGAAAGTGTAGAACGATGCGTCAGAAAAGAGCAGCCCGAGGCGCTCGCTGAAGAAGTCACAGAGCAGCCGGAACTCGGCATCGGACAAGTCCGGACCGGCAACCGACCGCCCCCAGCCGGTTGTCACTGTCCGCGCCCCGAGTCTGGAGGGAGCATGCTCCAAGTTATCGCACGACGGGTCGCCAGTTGGCTGAGGCTGCGATAGATAGCAGCCGCGACGAGCGGTTCTCGCTCTGCCGCCAAGCGATCTTTGAGCGCGGTGCCGGCCACCTCGGAATTGATCTCGCCCAGGCGATCAGCGGCAATCCGACGCACGTCCCAAGCCGGGTGATGCAGACAGCCTCGCAGATCTTCCAACGTGCTGACGTCGGGCACGAGCAATTCCAGGGCGCTCTTGACGACCTCGGGTTCGGGGTGCCCGAGCGCCAGCCGTAGCGCGGCATTTCTCACGTCCCGGGGATACCCTGCCAGCGCCGCGACCGCAGCCGAGGCACGCCACACGTCACGATGCTGAAGCAGCGGCTGCAGACGCTCGATGAGCTGGGGCGCGCGCGTTCCCCCCAGGGCCTGGAGCGCTGCCACCACGAGCCCGACATTCGAGCTGGTCGCCGACAATTGCAGCAGGCGTTCGAGAGGACTGCGCTGCCCCGCAGCAGCGGCCCTGCCCAACGCACGCACCGCCGCCAGCTGAACCTCGGGGACGTCATCGGCCAGGCAGAAGCCGACAGGATCCATCGGCGCATTGGCCAGGTTGGAGAGCGCATCGATCGCGGCGACTCGAACTGCTGCACTCTGGTTGGTCAACGCGTGCGCCAACCAGTCCACGTCGCGCTCCCGCGAATCGAAAACCGGTTCGTCCAGCGCAGCAATGAACCCCGCCACCGCCAAAGCCCGTTCACTCAGCGGGCTGATGCCCGCAGCGAGCTGTCGGGCAAGCTGTGGGTGGCGAGCCGCGCCGGCTTCGAAAGCCGCAGTCGCAGCTCTGAGCACCGCGGGGTTCGTCGATGCCGAGACCTCGTCAAACGCGATACTCAAGTCGTCGGGATCTCCCCACCGAGTGGTCGCATGCAGCCACGCTCGAACCACGCTCGGTTGCTCATCGTGCGCCCGCCCCCGCAAGAGTGTGAGCACCTCACTGCGCAGCGACTCGTCATCCGCAAGCCCCGCCAGCAACTCGACAACCGCGGCGCGAACCGGCGCGCGGCCATCCCCCAGGCAACGGCGTAGCCCGGACAGCGCCTCGGCACCAAGCAAACGCACGCAGGCGCGAACGAGCTCTTCAGAGTCGTCGTCACCGACGAGGTCCATCGTCCGAGCAACCGCGGTGTCACCGCCACGCAGCGCCAACAACACCAACGGCGAGCCATCCGGGGCCCGTGCCTCGCGTACCGCCTCGTCGAGACGGGTAATGCTCTCGTCGGGTAGCTTGCGCAGCTCGGCACGCGCCGCGTTCCGCGTCACGGGCGACTGCTCTGCGTAGCGACGGAACGCAGCGACGACCGTGAGCCAACTCTTGCCAGAGCACGTCACGAGCTGTTCGGAGAAGAACGGCGCGGCTCGTGGCTCCGGAAGTTGCGCAGCGAGCTGAAGCGCAGTAGCCACCAACATCGGCTGGTGCAGCAGCGGTTCGAGAACCGCCCAAGGGACCTGCAATCTCAACCGTCGAATCGCGTCCAATGCGGCGAGGCGAACGAATTCATCCTGTGCGCTCAACGCTTGGCTCAAGAGCGGCAACGCACGTTCGGGAGCGCTACGCCCAACCTGGGCAATCGCTTCGATGGCTGTTGCCTGGACGTTGGGGTCCGAGTCCGTCGCCAGAAGTTCGAGCGGGATCAATGCCGAGCTGGTCGCGGTGCGCGCCAACGCTTCGGCGGCAAGCTTTCGACCATCGGCGTCCAATTGCTCGGCAGCTTCGACAATCGCCATGACGGCGTCTTCGCCCCGCCCCCCCAGCGCGTCGACGGCGGCATTGCGAAAGCCCACGTCCGTTTCGTGAATCAACACGTCTACCAGTCGCCGCGTGACGTTGGGGCGATGGTCGACGACCGCGAGCGTCCTCGCCGCCTCGGCGCGTACGCGCCAGTCGACGTCACCGAGACAATTGACGACGAGCAGCTGGAGGTCGGGGGCGTCCACTTCCGCCACCGCGGCGATCGCCTGGCGCCGCACCTCCGCATCCTGCGACTCCAGGTCCCCCCTGATTTGCTCTGGCGTCATGTCGGAGCCTCGAGTACCGCCATGGAGTCGCGCCGCACGTCGTTCACGAGCTCGACGAACTTCGCGACATCGAGAATGAAAACCAGCGCGTCCTCATGAGGCAACACGCCGAGTAGTCCTTGCTGCTGAACGCGGGAAACTTGTGGGGGAGCGCGCAAGGCTTGCCCCTGTGTCCCAAACACCTCAGTCACGCTGTCGACGACCAGGCCCAGCGGCTCAGAAGCCATCTGTAGAAGAATCCACTTCTCCCGTGCCGCCGTCGCACTGGGCGTGAGCCCGAAGTGCACACGCAGGTCGACGATCGTCACGACTTCGCCGCGATGATCGGCAACACCGATGACAACCGCTGGGGCGTTGGGGAGCGGCGTGAGCACCATCGGATTGGTGATCTCGCGCACGTGCTTGATGGGTACGGCATATCGGATCCCTCCGATCGTGAAACCGACCAGACTGCGCGACGCATCAGATGCGCTCTTGGCTCGCCGTGCCATCAACCCACCATCCCGACTAGGTCCAGAACCACGATCACTTCTTCACCAGTTCGCCCAACGCCCAGCACGTGGTCAGGCGCATCTCCACCCAACACCGACTGGGCAAGCTCGATCTGATGAGGCTCCAGGCGCACCACGTGCCGCACCTCGTCGACGAACAGACCGATCACTTCGCCTTGCTTGCTGGTGGTCAACAGGATGCGCGACGACCGCGAGGTCGGGCTCGGCGCCACGCGGATGCGGCGCCGCAGATCGAGCACGGTAACCAGTAGTCCGCGCACACTGCACACGCCCATGACGTCACTCGGTGCCCGCGGCACCTTGGTCAACGCTGGCGGACTGAGGATCTCGCGAATCAACGCCAGCTCCACAGCGTAGGCGTCTGCGGCGAGGTTGAACAGCAAGAACTCTCGAACGCCGCGACTGCCCAGTCCGGTCGACAAGCTCGGCTCGGCACTCGTCAGGTTAGGCATGCATGCTCCCCAGGAGTTCGCGAGATTCGCCGCCGTGCAATACCTCTTCGATCACGGCAGCAACGTCCAGAACCAGAGCGACCCGCTGATCACCGAGTTCCGTGGCGCCGGAGAAGCCGCGCACCTGGCTCAGCGACTTGCCGAGGTTCTTGATGACGATGTCTTCCTGTCCCAGCAGTTCATCGGTCACCAGTCCCAGGCGCCGATTTCCGACCGTCGCGACGACCACGAATCGACGTCGCTTCGCCGGAGAGCCCGCTGTCGACAGCTCGAGCAACTGCTCCAAGCGACATAGCGGCAAGGTCGCGCCGCGCAGGGTGTAGACTTCGCGACTGTCGATCCACTTCACGTTCGCGGGATCGAGAGACAGCGCCTCGGACACGGATGTCAACGGCAATGCAAAGGTGTGCCCGCTGCAGCGCACGAGCAATGCACTCACGATGGCCAGCGTGATCGGCAACGTGACGGTTATCTTGGTTCCGATACTGCGTTCGCTGTGCAGGTCGATGACACCACCCAACTTGGCAATGTTCGTCTTGACGACGTCCATCCCCACGCCGCGTCCGCTGTAGTCGCCTGCCTCCTCGCGTGTGGTGACCCCCGGCAAGAAGACCAGGTTCATCACTTCTTCCTTCGTCAATTCGGAAGCCTGGGCCTGCGACAGATGGCCTGAACGCACGGCCTTCTGGATCAGGAACTTCTCGTCGATGCCAGCGCCGTCGTCCTCGACCTCGAGCACGACGTGATTGCCCTTCTGAAACGCGTTGAGGGCGATGATACCCAACTCGGGCTTGCCGACTTTCGCCCTTTCTTCTGCGGACTCGATGCCGTGGTCGATGGCGTTGCGCACGATGTGCATCAGCGGATCGCTCAGCTCCTCGACGATCAGCTTGTCGATCTCCGTATCTGAACCGGTGATCACCAACCGTATCTGCTTGCCGACATCGCGACTGATCTGACGCACGACCCGCGTGAGTCGGTCGAATACCTGTGACAGCGGCACCATGCGCACTTCCAAGATGCCGCCCTGAAGTTCGCCCAGTCGTCGATCGAAACTGCGGTGCAAGCGATGCAATTCTGCCGCCAGCTGGCGTTCTCCCTCAGCGCGAAGGCGCTCGGACATGCGACCGAGAGCACCGCGGACAATCGACAATTCGCCCACAGCGTTCATCAGCACGTCGAGTTTGCGAATGTCCACGCGGACCGTCTGAGACACCGAGCGCATGACGGCGGCAGGCGCCAACTCGCTGTCCGGTGCGGCTTCCGGCTGAATGGTAGCGATTGGACCGTGGACGTCGTCGTCCGGCTCCGAGTCGACGTCGCCGCCCTGACGGTCGACCTTCTCGACCGTCGCGTCGGACGTCCCCGTCGCTTCGATGATGTCTTGGGCGGTCACGCCCGACGCCAACAGAAGATCGAGCTCGATGGTGTCGATGCTCGCGGCCTCGCCGGTGGGCAAATACGTGATGACCTCGCCGAGTTGGGTGAGCCTCGACTTGATCTCGTCCAACTCCTTGTCGAGGGTCTCCAGACGAAACCGCACGCGAACCTTGAACAGGCTCAGGCCACGTTCGACGCACGTGCGCAGGCGGTGCTCCTCGTACTCGGTCAACACCGACAACAACGCCGGCTCGAACTCCAAATTGGTCTGGTCCTCCGCAGACACGGAGCTGGACCCCAGCTTGCGCAGGCGCGCCATGGTCGCCTTCAAGTCGGGAGGGTCGTCACCGTCCTTCTCGTGGCCGAGCAGTTGCCAGAACAGCTCGACCGTTCGAAACAGCGTGTCGACGAGATCGGCACTCAAACCCACTTTGCCGAGACGAAGCGCGTCGAGCACGTCCTCGACACGATGGGCTAGATTGCCGATGGACTTTGCGGAGAAGATCCCGGAAAGGCCCTTGAGTGTGTGGACGACGCGGAATGCTTCGTTTACCAGCGCCGGATCTTCGCCACCGCTCGATTGCACTTCGTCGAGGGCGAGCAGACTTCGCGACAGCGCTTCGATGAGCTCCTGCGCCTCGGACAGAAACTCTTCCCGAGCCTTGTCGGTCGACTCCGCCATCAGCGCTCCCCCCCACGGAGCAGCCCATCGACGACACTCAGCAACTTCTCCGACGCAAACGGCTTGGCTAGAAATGCGTCCGCGCCGAGGCTGAGCCCACGCTGCTTGTCGCGCTCCGCGGCCTGCGTGGAGATCAACAGAACCTTGGTCTTGCGATGTTGGTCGGCGTTGCGAATGAAGTTCAACAGCTCGAGGCCGTTGACCCCGCTCATGTTGATGTCCGTAATCACGAGCGCGTAGGGGCCGCGGGGTAGCAGCCTCAGTGCTTCGAGCCCACCATCCGCCTCGCTGACCTCGAGTCGCACCGGCGTGTTGGCACTCTCGAGCGTCTCCCTCAGGAACGTGCGCATGGCACTCGAATCATCGACAATCAGAATCCGCATCGAGTGGTGCCTTCTAACTGCTCGATTCTAGAACCCATCTGGCGACCCTGGTACGAGAAATCGAACCGCTGGGCGCTCGTCGAGTGCTTGCACAGCTGCACCTACCTCGCGCATCGACGTCATCGAGTGCCGATCGTGGGGCCATACGACCCAGGTCGCCACACGGCTCGAGGCGACGCGCCCGGCATACTCCGTCACACACTCCCGAACGGCACACGAGCGAGCCGGGATTAGACGCAGGCCGCAAAGCGGCGTTCGCGAGGCGCCGGAGCACCGATCAGCTTGCCGGGGCACGGAATGGCCCCGAAAATCGCCCTAGGATCGTTGAGGGCGCTTCTCGGGGCCACCGTCGACTCCTTTGCGCGCAGCTCGGCGCTCTGGTGTTTGATTTGTCGCAGCAATCAACCTGATTGCTGCGACCGCGGGATCCGGATCGAACTGACGGCACCTTTCACGGGAGCAGAGCACACCCAAATTCCGGCGGTCGGCCGCACGACTGCCGGCAGCGGCGGATCCGAACGGGCGCGATCCAACACGGAGAATCAGGTCCGAGAATCAGATCGTGGCGCACCGCCCAAGTTCGGCACTGCGGACGCACGCCTCTGCGTCGTCGCTAGGCCGCTCCCCCGATCTGTGCTTACATGTGCTACCTCCCACCCCGCGGTCCGACCAAACTCCTCCGTCGCGCCGAGCCACCGTGAGAACCGACGTTCAGAGCGGGTCCGTCTAGCCCTGTCGATTCTGTTTCGGATGCAACTGCTGAACTCCCCCAACGTGCGCGCCATCGCCATCGTGACGCTGTGCGCCGCCTCGGTCGTCTTCTCGAAGCTCGCGTTGCCGGCGGGTTTTCTGGTTCTGGTCGTTTGGCTGTCGCTGCCGAAGCTGGAGAACTCGGGGCAGCGACGACGCATCAACCTGACTCTGCTCGGCGCCGCCATCCTCGCTTGCGTGGCATTCCTGCGATTCGTCCTCGATGAAGCGATCCCAGGGGTCATCGCGGGCGGGCGGGCAGCAGCAACCAAGCACGCCATCGCGTTCGCCCGCAGCATCGTCGTCGCTCAGGATCATGCGCGCCAGAACCCGCTCTTCGACCCGGACTCGGACGGAATCGGGTCGGCGGTGCCGTTCACCATCCTCGCTGGCATGGCTTCGGCAGACAGCTCCGCGCCGATGCCTGACACCCCGACCCCGTTGTTCCTCCGGCGCGATCAGCTGGTCGATTCGGCTGATGGCCAACTGGTTCGAGAAGGGGCATACCTGTTCAAACTGTGCCTGCCCGTCGTCGGCGGTGGCTTCGCCGCCGCTGGAACTGGGGCGCAGTTCGATGCCGAGGCAGCCGAACGACATTACCTGCTGTTCGCTTGGCCACATTCGTTTGGCGCTGGAGGGCCCAAAGAAAGCCTGTTTCTCGACGAGCACGAACGCATCCTGACCCTCGGTGCCGATGCCAACGGCAACCCGCGCTACCAGGGTACGACGCAAACCCCACCCTGCAGTGACGCGCTCGACGGTGATTGGGTACAGTGGAAAGACAAACAGGCCCGAAAGGACTTGCCGGGCGATAGCTCGTGAACCAAGGGAAGCAGCGATGATCAAGTCCGCCGTCAAAGACCTCGCTCAGCGCGTCGAACGCCGGGTGAAGAATGAACTGGGCAAGGCCATCGCGGCCGCCGAAGTTGCGCGAGAGAGCGCGCTGGCTCGAACCCAATCCGCTGAGCTGCAGAACACCGAGCCCGATCCTCCGGTCGTCGCTCGGCTGATGGTGGAGATTCGCTCCGACGGATCTCGCACCGTCGCACGCGGCGCATTGCAGGACGAAGTGTCGGGAGAGCAAGTCTCTCTCGTTGCGCGGGGCAACACGCCGCTGGAGCTCGCCGGGCAACTCACCAAAGCGCTGATGACGCTGCCGCTGACGGCGGGGCAGCTCGCCAAGGCGCGCTGGGGGGGTAAACAACAGAACGAACGTCAGTTCGACAGCGGGGGGGCGCAAAGCGACAAGGACGGTAATGACCCCTCCCGATGAACACACACCACCTCCCCCCAAAGCAGCTCGAGGGCGCCAGCTGCTCGGCTGGGTGTTGCGGATCGCCTTGTTCGCGGGCGCCTTCTTGGCAATCAGCAGCTGGCAGCAGTCGAGCCTGCTGCCCAAGGGCGAGCCAGCTCCAGACTTCGCGGTGACCGAACTGAATGGCAACCCGGTGAGTCTCTCCCAGTTTCGCGGCAAGCCCGTGCTACTGCACTTCTGGGCCACTTGGTGCGGCGTGTGCCGGCAGGAGTTCGACGCGCTCAACTCGCTGTACTCGGACCTGGAGGACAGTGCCGTCTTGCTGAGCGTCGTTGCCGACTCGGAAGACGTCGCTTCCCTCAAGCAATTCGTCGACACCCAGGGCCTCCAGTATCCCGTGCTGTTGGCAAGCAGAAAGCTGCTATCCGAATACAAGGTTGGCGCTTTTCCAACGACGTACTTCATCAATCCTGCCGGCGAGATCGTCAGCCGCACGGTGGGAATGTCGACGAGATGGAGCATGCGCGCTCGACTCGCCTGCTCGAAGTGAACGATGGACGCAATCTATCTGAGTGAACTCAATCGCGACGTAGCCCCCGCAACCCCCGGTGAGTTCAAACCAGTAGCGATCGGGCCCCTGAAGGTGTGGCCTCCGGTGGTGTTGGCTCCCATGGCGGGCGTGACGAACTACCCATTTCGACGCATCTGTAGGGACTTCGGCGCGGGACTCTACGTCAGCGAGATGATTACCGCGCGGCCTCTGGTCGAAGGCCGACAGAAGACGCTGAAACTCGCGGACTTTGGCCCAGAAGAGTCTCCTCGAAGTCTGCA